>JAXHSV010000006.1:0-31736 GCA_034190305.1 Planctomycetota bacterium
TATTGTTTGTCGGCGATTGCCTGCTGTTCGACCGGTCCGTCGGTCAACTCTGGCCTCTGCTGGCGTTTGCAGCGGCAATGGCTGGACTGGTCATAATCCGCCACAGAAGCAATATCGCCAGACTCCTGAACGGTACGGAAAATAAAATCGCAAAGAGATAGTAACCAGTATCCGGTGGTCAGTAGCCGGATGTCATGTCAATAGACCTTGCAGAGCGGGATGAAATGTCGAATAATGAATGCGAGAGTCAATTTCTTACGGGGCTGTTCGATGCGACGGATAATCTGTGGCATTTCGGCGGGGGCGATCGGCGGGACGGGCTTAAAGATTTTAGTCGGGTTGGTCGCTTTCGTTGTGTCCTTCTGGGCGGCTGGGTTCCTGCGAAACAATAGAGGTTCGCGCCCCATTATATTAACTTCAGGTCCGGATGAGACAATGACCGCAACGACTACGGCATCTTCGCCGACGACCGCCGACGCCCCGGCCACAACGACAGCGCCGAAATGGACGCCGCCGCAATTCAAGGCCCGACAAGATCAGCGCGCCGCGATGGTTAGAGTTATCCGCGCCTATGGCCTGCGGGACGAATCGGTGCTGGAGGCAATGACCGCCGTGCCGAGGCATGAATTCGTCCCAGCCAATAATTCCCAGCGGGCCTACGCCGACACTCCTCTGCCAATCGGCTTCGGGCAGACCATCTCTCAGCCATATATAGTGGCCGAAATGACCCGCCTGCTGAAGTTGGGTCCCAAATCGCGCGTCCTGGAGATCGGCACCGGTTCGGGATATCAGGCGGCGGTGCTTACGCATTTTACGCCGCACGTCTATTCCATCGAGATTGTCAAACCGTTGGCTGAATCAGCCCGGAAGCGCCTGAAGCGCTTGGGATATACGGTTGTCGATGTCCGCGCCGGCGACGGATACTACGGATGGGCCGAGAAAGCGCCCTTTGATGCGATTATCGTTACCTGTGCGGCTGGGAGAATCCCCCCTCCGTTGATACGCCAACTTGCCCCCGGAGGACGAATGGTCATACCCGTCGGCCGACCTTTCGCCACCCAGTCGTTAATGCTTATTGAAAAGCGCCCTGACGAAAGCATCAGGAGCAGGTCGCTCATGGCCGTTGCCTTCGTTCCAATGACCGGTCAGGTCGGGAAGAAATAACCTCGTCATGCCGATATTGCGGACCCGTTTGACCGTCGCTCTGATATCGGGCGTAACCATTGCGCTGGAACTGGTGCTGATGCGGGCCCTCGCGCTGCGGTTCTGGGACCACTTTGCCTACCTGATTATCTCTGCTGCGCTGTTGGGTTTCGCCGCCAGCGGGACGGCATTGACGCTGGCCGGACCGGTGGTGTCGCCCCGTCGGCGGGGAGTGCTGGTCGCCCTGGCGGTGATGCTGGCGGTGGCGATCCCCCTGGCCCTGCGAGCGACCGAGTATGTGCCGCTCAATGTCCAGGCCTTCACGCGGAACCTGCTGGACCAGGCGGGAAATTTCGTCCTGATCGAATTAATCCTTACGATACCGATGTTCCTCGCCGGCGCAGCCGTCGGCGTAACGCTGATGGACGATCCGGAACGAATCGGCGGACACTATGCCGCCAACCTTCTCGGCTCGGGCGCAGGCGCCGCCGGTGCGGTGGCGCTGCTGACTGTTTCGACGGTTCCGCATGCGATGACGGTCCTGGCGGCGATAGCCTGCCTGGCGGGGTTAATCCTGCTGCCATGGCGTCGACTCGGCGCCGTCGGCGCCGCACTGTCCGGCGTGGCGGCCCTCGCGGCAGTCCAGTTGCTCCTGCCATGGGAACCGTCGATGAGTCAGTACAAGACACTCCCGCTGCTGGAGTGGTCCGGCGCCGAAACAATTCACAGCCGCTGGGGCCCGCTGGGTCGAATAGACGTCCTTGCCGGCGGCGCAGTCCATTACGTTCCGGCGGGTTTCAGCCCCGTCTGCGAGGAAGAGATTCCTCCGCACGTGCTGATTATACTAGATGGCGATAATTCGACGGGCGTATTTCAAACCCGCTCGCCGGCGGAATTCGCCTTCCTGGACTACACCACCGCCGCACTGCCGTATCACCTGGCGAAATGTTCCTCGGTGCTGGTCCTCGGCGGCGGCGGCGATATAGGACTGGCGCTATATCACTCTGCCGGGCGAATAGTCGCTGTCGAATCGAATCGGCAGATCATTGACGTCATGACCGGGCCTCTACGGCAGCGAGGAGGAGGCATCTACACCGCCGGCGGCGTTGAGGCGGTCAATATCGAACCGCGCGGGTACCTGTCCGAAAGTGGTGAGAAATTTGACCTGATCCAGATTCCCTTTGTTGCGGTTTCATCGTCGGGAGAAGCGGCGGCGAGTGAATCATATCTTTACACGGTCGAGGCTTTTGAACTGATGCTGAAGCGCCTGCGTCCGGGAGGGATGATTAACATCACCTGCGAGGCGCGGACGCCGCCGCGGGGCGGGCTGAGGCTCTTTGCCACCGCCGTCGAGGCCCTTCGGCGCACCGGAAGACAGCCGCGGGAACACCTGGCCATGATACGCGCAATAGGTACGGTCAATCTTACTGTTTTCGCCTCGCCGCTCCAGCCGGAGCAAATCCGCGCCGTGCGCGAATTCTGCAAGATGCGTAACTTCGACCTGTGCTGCCTTCCGGACCTGCGCAAGGAACAGACAAACCTCTATCACGTACTCGATGAAGGTTACTACGAGCCTTGCCAATCCATCCTCGGCGGCGAAACGGAGCGTTATTTCGACAATTATATTTTCGACGTCCGTCCCACCTATGACGATAAGCCTTATTTCTTCCGCTTTCTCCGCCCGCTGGCGGCGGTTGAACTGATCACCGGGCTTGGTTCTTTCGGCCAGGGCTACCTTGAAGTGGGATACGTACTATTGGTTGTTGCGCTACTGGAGTCCGTGGTGCTGGCGGCTGTGCTGATCGTCCTTCCGTTGATAGGCCGGGCCGGTGGGCTTCGGCGGTCAACCGGAAAGAAAAGGGCCATGGGATACTTTTTGTTAATCGGGATTGGTTTTATGTTTATCGAGATGAGCTTTCTCCAGCGCTTGACGCTTTACCTTGCCCATCCGTTATATTCGGCGGCGGTGGTAATCAGCGCATTTTTGGTATTCGCCGGGATCGGGAGCGGTCTGAGCAGGCGGTGGCGATCCCCTTTGACCGCGATTCGCCGGGCGGGGATGGTTGTTGCGGTTATTTCGTTGGTTTATATATTTGTTCTGAACGAACTGCTGTTTCCGACGCAGGGTTGGCCCGTGTGGGGCAGGGCAATCTTTGCCGCCGGGGCGGTGGCGCCTCTTGGTGTTGCGATGGGGCACATGTTCCCTATCGCGATGCGCTGCCTTGGGGCTTACCGGCCTGCGCTGGTGCCGTGGTGCTGGGCGATAAACGGTTTCGCCGGCGTCGTAGCCACAGTCGCAGCGGTGCTGATGGCGATGGAAGTCGGATTTAACGTCGTTGCAGCCTTGGGTGCAGCGGCGTATCTGGGGGCTATGATCGTCGCCGTGCCGACGATGGATGAACGGACCGGGTGAATCAGTGAGTCTATTGTGTCCGAATAAGGTAAGGTATGAGCGGACCGCAGACGGCGCGCTGCTTTGGCGCGCCCCCGCCAAGATAAATCTTACACTGCGCGTCGGGGGGCGGCGCGACGACGGCTACCACGAACTCGATTCAACCGTCGCCAAGGTTACGCTATACGATGAATTAATCTTACGCCCCAGGCCTGACGGGCAAATCCGCCTGACCTGTTCGGGACTGGATTGTGGAGCGACCGAAGAGAACCTTGTGCTTCGTGCGGCGAAATTGATGGGCGATCGCTCAAACGGTGCAGATATTGAACTAATCAAGCGGATACCCGCCGGCGCAGGACTGGGCGGCGGCAGCAGCGACGCTGCCTCTGTGCTGTCGGCGCTGAATCAATTGTGGCAACTCAATCTGTCCCGGGAACGATTAATAAACCTGGCCGAAAAAATCGGTTCGGACGCGCCGCTGTTTCTCGACGGCCCGGCTGTGAGAATGCAAGGGAGAGGCGAAATCATAGAACCCGTTACGATTCATCCCTTTGCCGCGCTGCTGTATCTGCCGAACCTGCACTGTCGTACCGAAGAAGTATATGCGTCCTACGATGCCGACGGCAATCCGCAATCCACAATCTGCAATCCGCAATTGGAAGGTCCGCCTTCCCGATGGCGGTCCGAGTTGTTCAATGATTTGACAGCTGCTGCTGTGCGTGTCTGTCCGCCGCTGGCGGATATTTCTTCTCGGTTGGCGGAGGCGACGGGGCTTCCGGTACACATGACCGGAAGCGGCAGTGCAATGTTCGTTATCTGCGACGACAGGGTCGAAGCGCAATCATCGGCTGATCGCCTCGGCGATAAAATGAAAAATCGCTGTCGGATAGTTTTATTAAATCGGTGGTAGGTCTTGACGGTTTGGGGAAAAGACGATATTATAGTTTGATAACAATGAAAACGATTGCAGCGAACAACCCGAAATCACTCCTCGCCGTCGGAGCGGATATTGTCGCTGCGCTGCTGCTGGTCATTGTATGTTAGGTCGCTTTAGTCCCCTGCCGGCAGGCAGTTCGGGCTTTAGCGGCCGATCCTCCCCCGTGTTTTCCCCTTAAGGTAAAGCAATACGCTGTCTAAAGACGATGAGATAATGACGAAAGGCGGGACCAAAATGTCAAAGACTGCGAAAAAGAGCGTCAAACCAAAAAAGACTTACGTCGGCATGAATGGCGCCGACCTGTTCCACCAGATGCTTCTGGAAGAGGGCGTGGAGGTATTGTTCGGAGTTCCCGGCGGGGCATTGCTTCCGATATTCGATTCGCTGTACGAGACGTCGATTAAGTTTGTCCTGACCAGGCACGAGCAGGGCGCAGCCCACATGGCCGACGGGTACGCCCGCTCAACCGGAAAGGTCGGCGTCTGCATCGCCACATCCGGACCCGGCGCTACCAACTTAATAACGGGCCTGGCTACAGCCTACATGGACTCCGTGCCAATAGTGGCGATTACCGGACAGGTTACCAGCGCCCTGATAGGTAACGACGCCTTCCAGGAGGCCGACACCACCGGAATCACGCGCCCGGTTACCAAGCACAATATGCTAATCAAGCGGACCGAAGACATCGGTCGGGCGGTTCGTGAGGCGTTTTACATAGCCCGTACTGGTCGGCCCGGCCCGGTGCTTATCGACATCGCCAAGGACGCCACAATTAACGAACTGTCATCCGAGCCGGACCTGACGACCGACCTGCCCGGATACAAACCGATGCTCACAGGGCACATTCGTCAGGTCAAAGCCGCCGCTGAGGCGATTAATGCATCGAATCGTCCCGTCCTGTACGTCGGCGGAGGCGTGATTATCTCCGGCGCTTCAGAGACGCTCGGCGAAATTGCGCATCGTGGAAATATCCCCGTTACAACGACGTTGATGGCGCTTGGGGCGATTGACGAGTCCGACCCGCTGGCGCTTCAGATGCCGGGAATGCACGGCACCGCCGTCGCCAACTACGCGATCCAGGAATGTGACTGCCTAATCGCCGTCGGCGCTCGCTTCGACGACCGCGTTACAGGAAAGGTCGATACATTTGCGCCGCATGCGAAGATTATCCATGTGGACATCGACCCGACCTCCATCAGCAAAAACGTAAAGGCGGACATCCCCGTTGTCGGCGACGCCAGAGATATACTCGAAAAGATGCTGCCGATGATCAAGCCCGCCGATCGCAAAGACTGGCTGGAGCAAATCGCCAAATGGAAGCAGGCGTATCCCCTCCGATACGACACCGGCGATAAAATCAAGCCCCAGCAGGTCGTCGAAGCCGTTGGGAGACTCACCGATCACGATGCGATTATCGCCACCGGCGTCGGTCAGCATCAGATGTGGACGGCGCAGTTTTACGGGTGGCACAAGCCCCGTCAGATGATAACATCAGGCGGGCTGGGAACGATGGGCTTCGGCCTGCCGGCGGCGATCGGCGCACAGTTCGGAAAACCCGGAAAAACCGTCATCGACATCGACGGCGACGGGTCGTTCGCTATGACGATGGGCGAGATGGTTACGGCGGTGCACTACAATCAGCCGGTAAAGGTTGTCGTTCTGGATAACTGTTACCTTGGAATGGTCCGGCAATGGCAAGAAATGTTTTACAAGAGGCGATATTCCGCCACCGAGCACCCATGCCCGGATTTATCGCTGATCGCAGAGGCGTTCGGCGCCAAGGGACTTCGCGTTACCGAACCGGACGAACTGGAAGACGCGATCCGCGAAATGCTCGAACACGACGGTCCGGTGGTCCTGACTGCGAGCGTCGCGCCGGAAGAGAACGTCTTCCCGATGGTCGCCGCCGGTAAGAGCCTCCACGAAATGGACATGGGAAGGTTGGTGTAACATGAAACACGTCATTACCGCATTGGTTCAGAATCAGCCCGGCGTCCTGTCGCACGTAGCCGGAATGTTCGCTGCTCGCGGATTCAATATTGACTCGCTAGTGGTCGGCCGGACCGAAGATCCGAAACTATCCCGAATGACTATCGTCGTTGTCGGCGACGATCAGACGCTGGAGCAGGTTCGCAAGCAACTGGAAAAGATCATTACGGTCGTCCGTGTACGCGATTTCAAGGAGATTGATTACGTTGAGCGCGACTTGATGCTGGTCCGTGTTTCGGCGGTTCCGGAAAAACGAGCAGAAGTCGTGGAACTGGCGAACCTTTTCCGCGGGCGGATCGTGGATGTGGCTCGACAGTCCCTGACGGTGGAACTTTCCGGGCCTGAGGAAAAACTCGAAGCGTTTATCGACATGGTGCGTCCCTACGGTATCCGGGAACTGGCTCGCACCGGAATCATCGCTGTCCAGCGAGGTGAACAGCGCACTAAAAACCAAAACGGAAACAGAAAAGAAAAATAACCTTCGCGGGTTGTCGCCCGCGGTGCGCTAAAAACCGCTTCCTGTGGTTTCCCGCAACATAAAAGCCGACCCGGGGATTCGAACCCCGAACCCCGGCTTTACGAAAGCCGTGCTCTACCGTTGAGCTAGGTCGGCGGAACTGTACAGATACCATTATCGGCAGATGTTTGCAAAAGCCAAAAAAAATAGCAGGGATGCAGGGGATGCACGGGAAAAAGAAATGATTAAAACTTCTATCCCATGCATCCCCTGCATCCCTGCTATTTTTCGTCGCAGTTGTTATTTTTCCAGCGCCTTGAGGAACTGCCATTGTCGCAGGGCTTCGGCTTCCCAAGCCGCTGAAAGACGCTCCATGAAGGTCTCGCTTTCCGGGACGTAAAGCGATCTCTGGATGGCTTCGTCCAGCGGGCATCCGGTCTTGATGTGGTTGAGCATCTCGCCGAACTGACCGGGCGTCATGCGTTTGTGCAGGTAGGCCGTCAGGCTGAACGACTCGGCATAGAAAACGGCGGCGTTCTCGGCGTCGCAGCGATCCGTTCCGAGAAGTTTTTGAAGCGGGATTTTTTCATCCCCAGCCAAGGCTGCCCCAACCAGCAGTACCCGTGAGTTGTCCACGCGAGCCTCCGCCATCATGGCCAGACCTTCACTCAACATCAGCGGAGACGGGGAGTCTCCGAAGAACTCCGCCTGCACAAGGTGGCACATCTCATGCGGAAGGACGCGGTCAAGCATGGTTGTATCGAGCAATCCGTCCTTACCCAGTTGTGTCAGATCGATTCGGCGAATGATTTGCCCGTTATCTCCCTGCCGGAGGCTGAACGACCCGCCTGACCACTCCGGGGCGGTAACGGCGTGCTTGCTGTATTCAGTTACATTAGGCCAGACGTATATGCTGACGCTGTGGGGATAATCCTGCCCTGATAGAATAATTCGGCAAATGCGTCCCAAGGCAATCTCGGCCTGTTTGACGATCAGTTTCGCCAGGTCGGAGTTATGCGCGCGGACCACGAAATGTTCGCTGGATTCGGTGAACCTGCGATTATCGACGGTTGATAACTTTACTCGCCGGCGGGCTGACAGTTGTTCCGAAACCACTACGGGCCCGGCCGATTCAGCATTCGCCATTCGGCATCGATCAATCTGCTCCACCACGTATGCTTGCTCGGAAGGATTCCGGCAAAACGACAGAAACCGCCTGTAGGCTTTTTCAGCCTGGACGTACCTGTCGAGTCGATACCGGGCCGACGCTACTATCAACCATGCCCTCCAGGCGCCTTCGGACTCGTCGGCGACGACTTCGGCGGCGAGTCGTTCAGCCCGTTCGGCCTGACCGGCTGACAAAGCAGCCAGGGCCTGCTGAATACCATCGTCCGGCGACGGTTCAGAAACGATAACAGCCGACGAAAAGCACATGGCCGAAATCAATATCGAAATCAGCACCGGCAACAATATGGCGGGTCTATTTACCATTTAGTTCCCGCTTGAGCAATTCGGTAAGGGTCTTGACGCGCTGGAGGTGCAGCGTCGCGTCGGTTATCTCCAGGACGAGCTCCCGCTCGAACGGACCGGCCAGTTCCAGAATGTCCTTCAGATCGGCCCGAACCCGCTTGAGCGACCGTAACATGTTGACAATCAGGTCTTCATACGCCGCAGGCGACATGTCGCGCTGGCCTAGTGACGCCTTGAGCGCGTCGAACTTGCCGGCCTGGACGTTCATGTCCTTTGTTATCATCGCTATTCGCCGACGGGCAATCTCGACTCGCCACGACCGCGCAATATCGGGCACAATGGCATCGGCCTGGTCAAAACATTTACCGGCCAGGGCGTATTTTGCCTTGGCGGCTTCCGGTTCGACCGGTTCGCTCTTTTTGCCCTCAACCATCAGCTCACTTCCCTTTTTTATAGCGGCCTTGGCATGATCACGCAGGGCGGCGGCGAGTACTTCAGGTCTGGCCAATGACGCCGGTCCGGGTTCGATAATCGCACCCGGCGATCCCAGCAGCATGGCTGTTGGAGGATAAACATCCGTCAGCACATACATTCCCTTGGGATGGGCCTTGAGAATTTCCACCACAGCGGCATAACGGACCGAATCCGGCGTGGAAGATTCCTTGGCCAATTGCTCAAAACACTGCCTGGCGCGGTCAAATTGCTTCCCTCGCAGCAGACAATGCGCCTCGATGTACATGACCTGCAATTTATGCTTCGGGTCTTTGGCGGCCTCTTTAATCGCCGGGAGGAGTTCTTTCAGAAGCGCCCCGTACTTCCCCGCCTCCAGTTTGCCTTGCGCCAACTGTATAGCGTCCGGCAGTTCCATCCACCTTCCGTCGGCATTGACATGCCCCAATAATCTGTGAGCGCCGCTGTGACTGGAGTCCAGGTCCAGGACTTCCTTGAGGATTTTCTCCGCCCGGCGGTCCAGACCATTGTCTTTAGCCCATACCGCCAGATTTAACAGGGCGTCCGGGTCGGTTCTGTCGATGTCGCTTAACCGTGCTTCTAGCAGGTCAGCCGGTGTAGGACCCCGTTCTATATTCTCGATTTCCGACGCCGAGACGCTGATCGTCCCGTAGTCCATCTCGATGAGGACCTTCTCCTCGGATTCGGTAACGGTCCCCTCGAAGACGCGCCCGTCCTTCAGGACGATCCGGTCGCCGCTTGCCGAGACGGACAGCACCCCTACGAAAAGCAATACCACCGCTAATCGTTTTATGGCGCGCTCTACAAACATATCTTCCCTGTCATCCCGAAGGAACCAATAATCAGTGTACCACAAAACAGGCCAAACAGTGCAGTTTTTTTCCGGTAAATGCGAGACATCGCTATAAAAAAATCAGCGAAACTCAATCGAGCACGACTTCATCCTTATATTCCGGAACGGAAACGTCCCAGCCGGTCTTTTCGCTGACAAAATCGCGGAAATGAATGGCGCTGTCGGTCTCGCCGTGAACGACGAAAACCTTCTTCGGCGTTTTATTCAAACCGCTAAGCCAGTGAAAAAGTTCGTTTTTGTCGGCATGGGCCGAAAAACCGTTGATGCGGGCGATCTTCGCCTTGACCGGGTATTTCTGCCCGATGATTCTGACCTCTTCAGGCCCCTCTATAAGGTAGCGCCCCAGCGTCCCGACTGCCTGGTATCCGATAAACAGTATCGTGCTGGCCGGGTTGGTGATATTATTGACCAGGTGATGCTTTATCCTCCCGCCTGTACACATGCCCGACCCGGCAATGATAATCACCGTCCCCTTAATGTGATTAATGGCCTTGGACTCGCTGGTCGAACGCGTCATCTTCAAACCCGGAAACTCAAACGGCGATAACCGCTTTTTGATGCGTTCTGCCATGTCGTCGTCGAACAGTTCCGGATGGTCCTTGAAGACCTCCGTAACACGGATTGCCATCGGGCTGTCGAGGAAGACCATCAGGCGCGGAATGCGGTCGGCCAGCAGCAGTTCATTGAGGTGATAGAGTAGGTCCTGGGACCGTTCCAGCGCAAAGGACGGGATGACGATGTTGCCACCGGCCTGTTTCGTGGTGTTGATAATGTCTGCGAGGCGGTCCTCAACGTCCTGGACCTTCTCGTGAATACGGTCGCCGTAGGTCGATTCGATCAGGACATAATCGGCCTGATGAAATTCGGACGGATCCTCGATAATCGGCATGTCCCGCCGACCAACGTCGCCGGAAAACAATATCGACCGTTCCTGACCGTTTTGTTTCATCTTCAGGCGTATCATCGACGAACCAAGGACATGCCCGGCGTCACGGAAGACGATCTCTGCCGCTTTGTTTATCCGTAACGGCTGGTCGTATTTGACCGGCGAAAAGTGCGGAAAGCATTTCTCGGCATCGGCTGTGGTGTAAAGCGGAATTTCCGGGTAAGGACCCTTTCGCTTCTCACGTTCGTGGCGAAGTCGCTTGAACTCGGCGTCTTCTTCCTGAATATGGGCCGAATCCAGAAGGATAATCCGTGCTATCTCCGCAGTGGCGGCGGTGCAGTATATTTTCCCCTTGAAGCCCTCGCGGACGAGTTTAGGCAGCAGTCCGCAGTGGTCCAGATGCGCGTGCGTCAGGAGAACGGCGTCTATCGTCTTGGGAGGGATAGGAAAAGCATCCCAGTTTCGCCCGCGCAAATCCCTTTCCTGGTAAAGCCCGCAATCCACCAATATCTTCAGGCCTTCGGCTTCGACGAGAAACCGAGAACCCGTAACATTCCGCGCCGCGCCGAGAAAACTCAATTTTAACTTCATTTTTTCTCTCTTAAATAGATATTCGCACATGCCGATTCTATTGTCGATGGAAGTCTGCGTCAAATAAGCAATCCGACGCGGCAAAGAGGCATGACCATCTCGGCCATGAATTCTTTATATCACGGGTGGGCCGTTCGTGCCACGAAGGCTACTTCTCCACCGGAACAATTATGCCTCGCATAATTACGTTCTGGCAAAGAGCGAAGATGATAAACGTCGGAATGGCTGCGATTATCAGCGATGCAAACACCACCCCCTGCCCGCTAATCTGCTGGAGTCGAAACAACCAGACCATCAGGGTCCACATCTTCTCATCCTGGCAGATTAACAGTGCATACGTGAAGTTCGTATAGGCGGCAGTAAATGCACCGAGCGCGATTACCGCCAGGATTGGTTTGCTCAGGCTCATCGTAATCGACAAGAATATCCGTATCTCGCCGGCGCCGTCGATAGCGGCGCTCTCGTACAACTCCTTCGGCAGCGAATCAAAGAAACCCTTCAGCAGGAAGATCCAGTAACCGTTGGCCAGACACGGCAGGACCAGCGCCCAGAACGTGTTGAGCATGTTCAGGTCCCTCAGCATCAGGAAAACGGGTATCTGCGTAACCATCGGCGGGAAGGCCATCGTCAACATCAGCAGCAGAAGGACCTTATAGGCGGACGGTGGTTTGTACCGGCTGAGCGCGTAAGCAGCCAGCGGATTCACAATCAGTGCCGAGAGAATCGACAAGGTGCAGAAAATCGCAGTGTTGAGTATCCCCCTGCCGTGCGGCACAATGAAGTCGATGACCGTAATGTAGTTGCGCTTAACAAACTCCCACCGGAGCGAACCCGTCTTCTGCTTGAATGCGAGATAACCGGCGTCACGCTGCGGCGGTATAATCTCCAGCCAGTTTTTAAAGGTCGTATCCAGCTCCGCATTCACCCTGCCGATTGATCCATATCTGCCCTTCAGGTAGTCGCGGAACATGAAATCGAGGCTGTGGATGCTGATCATCTCGGCGGGAAGGATGTGTATCTGCCCCGTGTCTGGGTCCTTCCAGCCCTGAATGAACGCATCCCAGTCCGACAGCGCCAGACCCCCCTCGGGAGGCTCACCGATTAGCGGCGCCTCATCGAAAGACTTATACTCCGTCCCGTAACCGCGATTGAGCGTCTCGATATCCCGATACTTCGCCTTGAGGAACCGATGATAGTGTCCGTCGGCCTTGGAGTCGGCGCGTATCCAGAACAGGTTAAGGATTGTGCGTGTAAATTCTGTCCAGTCGGCCCGTTCCTTATCGGTCCGTCCGGGCCCGCTCGGGAGGCGGCGGTCCAGATGCACCTCGTTATAAGAGGCGTACTTCGTACCGTGCCGACGGTTATAAACGGAAATGTTACGGGTATAGTTTGCCCTGATGAACAGTGTCTTATAGTAGCCATCGGCGCTGAAATAGTAGCGGTTATCGACGGGTTGTTTTGTCTTGAACCGGCGGAACTCGAGGTCAAACGATTCGGTTCCCGGCTTGTTACGCCGTAGCAGGTAGTTCTCAGCCTGCACGAACACGGCGTTCCAGCCGGCGAACTCCGTGCCCATTGCACGGTTCAACTTGCTGATGTCGCCGTCGAACCGCTCAATTAGAATGCCCTTGAACTCGCGGAGTGCGCGGGGAACCGCACCGCGGGCGGCTTCGGAGGATGTTACGGAAGATATATATCCAATGGAATATGTATAGTACGGCAGGTCGGACTCTTCCAGGAACGCCAGCCATTCCTCGACCATTTTCCCGTTCGGATCGGCAGGAGGACGGACGCGGTCGAACGCAGACGCTTCGCTGATATAAGTAGTCCGCATCATTTCGAGCGAGTTGTTGAAGAACCCATCGATATTTTTGGAGTATAAGGCTTGTTCGCTGGTAAGGAACGACGGGATGACCCTGGATTCGTGCAAGTCGGTAGTACTTTTAGTGCTTCCGGCGACCATCAGTGCGAATGGATAAATCATGGTAACCGCCCCGCAAATCAGCAGCACGTAGATCGTCCAGATCAGCAACCTGACCTTGAAACTCTTTCGACCTATCCTGGATATTATCGGCACAGTTCTATTTCTTATTACCCGTAGTTCGGAATTCGACACGAGCCAGAATGCGTAACTGATATACGGTAAAGCCGATCAACATGAAGCCGAGCATCCACGCCATCGCGGTAGCCGGTCCGAACTTCAGGTACGTGAACGCCTTGTACCAGATATGCAGTCCGGCAATTTCGGTATTAGCGGCGCCGCCGGTCATCGCGAGGATGCTGCCCGTCGCCCTGTACCACGAACCGATGAACACGCCTATGAAGTTGATGATGATCAGCGGCTTGAGATAGGGGAAGATGATAAACAATATTTTGTCGATGAACGTAGCGCTGTCGATGTCGGCCGCTTCGTAAATATCATCAGGAATCCCCTTCAGCGCCGCCAGGTAAATCAGGCACCCCGGACCGATGCCCGCCCAGACCATCGGTATAACGCAGGCAATCATCGCCGTCTTGCTATCGCTCAACCAGTTATACGGCTCCGGTGTTGTCGCCAGGAGCCGGTAAGGCGCCCTGGTCAGACTGTTCGAAAGCGTCTCGCCGATCGGCAGCAGGATCGGCTTGGCCAGTCCCGCACAGGTAATTAGAAGAATCACACCGCCCAGCATGAACAACCAGGACGCCAGATGCATTTTGTGGCGCCACACCCGTTTCGCTAATAAAAGCGCGAAGACAAACAGCACCACACCCAACGCCAGGAACGCGATCGCCGGAATCTTCATTATGATCGCATTGAGCATTCCGTTATCCGACGGATCATAAAACTGCTTCCACAGCAGAACGGTAACCAGCCCGGTGATAACCGCCGGCAGGTAATAAATTGTGCGGAACAGAAGTTTGCCATGCGGCACCTCCTGAAGGAGGATCGCAAGGATAATCGGTGGAATAAACGTAAGGGAGATGACCAGCAGGCTGTACCGAATGGCGTTGAAGACCGATTGCCACCAGAAGTTGTCGAATAGCATGTCGCCGAAGTTCCGAATGCCCACCCAGGACGACTCGCCGATCAGGCGGTAATCCTGAAACGCTATAACCGACCCGCGAATAAGCGGAAAATATCGCCAGATAAGTATCGTCAATACCGCCGGCGCCAGAAGCACGTAAGCCCAGAAGTATCTGCGGAAACCCCACCCCGGCTGCTTGAGTCCCTCAATCTTCGGCGGCGTGAAGGTCTTGATAATCCTGCGAAAAACGAAAGCGAACGTAATCGCTATCGCTATCAGCACGCCTGTGGCGGTAATATCGCGGAGCCGACGCTGCTCCGGCGTAATTATCCCGATCATCCGCTCGTTTGCCACGGCGCAGCCTTTACGTAAAAGTTCCTGAAGCACGTCCAGACGCCTCCGGCGGTCTTGCGGCAACTTATCGTCACGGGCCAACTGCTCCGCCTGTTGAATGGGGATTGTCATCATGTCGTAGGCGAAGTTGCTGTTGCGGCCGTATGGCTCGGGCTTGCCGGTTTCGATGGAGATCTCAAACGTCCTTGCCCAGCCTTCGGGACTGAGACGCTCGATTTCCGGGTAGTCGAACATCCGAAGGTATTTCGGGTTGATGAACCGGCCCAGCCCGCCCTCGACCATGATTCAGGTTTTAATTCGCACTGCCTCACGGCAATCGTAGAAGCGTATATACTCCCACGATGCATCACGCACCGCCGGGTGTTTAATCCCCGCGAACAGGCCCAGCATCCGGCTGTTGAGTTCACCGCCGCGAATACCCGTCGGTCCCAGCGGAACCGGCACCATCCCGGTAACCTCCGGATTGATGGTCGAGAAAAGTTTCTCGTCCACATAATCCGCTTTCATTCCGATTAGACCCTTTTCCCATTTATCGGTACTGTCCTTGATACCCTTGGAACTGTATCCGCGGCGAATTTTACCGTCCCTATCGATCCACTTCTCGGCGCTGAGGCGAATGTAAAAATCCAGCGCAACCGCCGCAGCCTGCGTATCAAAGACGCACTGCCACTGGTCGGTCTTCTCGTCATAGACCATCACTTCGCCTCCCGCCGACCATAGGTAGGTTATCCAGTGCCACGATTCATGTTTACCGCGTCCCAACTGCATTCCGTAAGTGCCCGTTTTCGGATCAGTCAGTTTACGGGCCGCTGCGAGCATGTCGTCCCACGTCCAGTCGATAGTCGGATACGGGATGCCTTTTTCATCGAACAGGTCCTTCCGGAACAGCAGCACTTTGCCCAGCGCCCCGCCGTACGGAATCGCCCAGACATGCGTCTTGCCGCCGGGCCCTTTCCGTCGGATAACCGGCCATATCTTCGGATGGATTCTAAAGTTGATCTCTTCGTCAGACATGCTCGACATGTATCCGTCTTCGGGCTTGTCAAGCGGGTATAAAAAAACGATTCCGGGTGTAATTATCCGATCTGCGGAAGTTGACGTAGAGCACGTCGGGCGCCTTGCCGCCGGCGATCGCAAGAAGGTCCTTGTCTATTTCCGAACTTCCGACATCGATCCCTGTGAACCTGTGCAGTTCGATCTCGACATCATCCCAGTTATGCCGGCCGAATTTGACAGGATCGGCCTTGCATTTGTCGCGATACTTCCGGGCGAATATCTCGCTGAATTGCTTCTTGAAGATTCCGACGGCGGCCCTGTCGGCCCGAACGTTCGTGCTGTTGTCGTAGGGATCCGGCATTTTCTGGATTACGATGTGGATAATTGTCCTGCCGTCACGATCCTCGATCCACCCGCCCGGTGAGGATGCTTCACAGACCGTCAGAACCAAAACAGCAATCAACCCCACATACCTGCGCCGAATCCTCATTTGAACGCCTGGATTTTTCATTGTGGAAAACACCGCCTGTCGGGATAACGTGATGCTGTCCAAGTATAATGAGGTTCAATCGCGGCGGAAAGTGTATTTTCGGACAAGGGGGACATCTATCCGCCGACTTTGCGCCAAACGAACATTACGTGTTCCAACGATAATTAACCTACTTAAGTGTGATACGCAGGCCTCAAAGAATTAACCGAAAAAAATGAAAAAGTTATTGACAGCATCCGCGAAAGTTCTTACACTTTGGAATTGTAAAACTATATTTTACATTATAAAAATGATACAGGTTCTCAACAGAGCGTTCGACATTCTCGACTATCTCTCAACCGAGCCGGACCGGCCTAAGAGACTCTCCCATATCGCCCGGTCTCTTGATATGAACCAGGCAACCTGCGCCAACATTCTCAAAACAATGGTTCGCCGCGGTTTCGTCGATCAGGCAGCGCCAAAACGAGGATACACGCTGGGACCGGCAGCCTATCGTCTCGCCCGCAGCGGGGTCTATCGCAAGGATCTTGTAGCGGCGTCCGAACCGCCGATGACCGCGCTGGCCAGTGGGTTGCGAGAGACGGTCCTGATCGCCACTCTGCGGCAGTACGAGCGTGTCATTCCCTGCCAGGTCGAAGGAGATCGGGACCTCCAGGTCCGCAGCGACATTGTTTCCGACGCAGGCGTGTACCAAACCGTTACAGGAAGGCTGTTGCTGTCCTATTTGCCCGACGAACGGCTTGAGACGTTCATCATACTCCGCGGCCTGCCCGGCAAGGGCGTCTGGACTGGCGTCAAGACCAGGAAGCAACTAACCACCGCCTTGAGGAATATCCGCAAAGACCAAAAGGTTATCGACACATCCCAGCCACAGATCGCAGCCGCTGCCTATCCGATATGGCAAAACGAGACCGTCGCCGCCGCACTGGGACTTTTCCTGCCGAAGTTCCGCTTCAAGGGCGAGCATCGCAGGAAGGTTCTCGCCGGTCTGGAGGCGACCGCCGCCGAGATTACTCGTCGGCTTTCACGGAGTTTGGAAAGGAACGACTCGTGAATCTGACCGAACAAGTAAAGTCAAAGGCAAAGCAGTTGGGGGTGGACATGGTGGGTATCGCACCTGTCGAGAGGTTTACCGGCGCGCCGCTTAGGATGAGTCCGCAAGGACTGCTTCCGGACGCCAAATGCGTCGTCGTGGCCGGCATTCATCATCTTGACGCAGCGGTGGAGTTGGGCGGACAGCCCACGCCGCACGACACAGGCCCTTTCGACAGTCAATTCGCAATGAATTCCCGCCTTGACGACATCTCATTCCTGCTGGGGCGGTTCCTCGAAGAGAGCGGCTTCAAGGCATTACCCATCGCAGCCAGCAACATATGGCGATATCACGGGTATAAGGATTTGGATGTGGATTTTGCCCCCCAACCTTGCCCACCGCTATGCAGCGGTGGCGGCAGGCTTGGGGCAGATCGGCTGGAGCGGCCTGGTCCTTACGCCGGAATTTGGCCCGCGGGCGAGATTTGTTTCCGTCGTTACCGACGCGGACCTGGAACCTACACCTATGTACGAAGGCGAAGACCTGTGCGATAAGTGCATGCAATGTGTAAAAAACTGCCCCACCGACGCATTTCGTAAGGAAGTCAGCCGAATCAACGAAATCGAGATTGGCGGAAAAGTTTTCCGGTTTCCTGAAACCAACAAGTGGCGCTGCGCATGGGCGGAGAATTTCTGTCTGAATCTGAACCACGAGATACCCGAAAAGGTCGATGAGGCGACGATCCTGCGATTCCTGGAGAAATTCGGAATGCGGGGCGGCGAAGAGGGATGCTGTCTTCAGTTCTGCATGAACCCACAACGGCGGTACTACGACCGGTCATACTGTCGGCCGCCAAGACGTAAGAAGCATCATCTCGAAAACAATGCGGAAAAACTTCTTTCTGCAATCAAAGACATTCTCGATGCCGCCGGCGCGGATGTGGTTGCCATAGGTCCGACCGAAAAATTTGATATCGAACAACAAGTCAATCCCGAGTTTCACCTACCTGACGCCGCCTCGTTAATCTGCATCGGAGTCCGCATCCCGCTGGAATGCACCGACAACTCCGATTATCTGACCATCGTTGAACGGAGGTTGAACTACGCCGCCTTTGACGCGGCACATCACCTCGACATTACCGGCTACTCCGCCGTCAGTAATACGAACATTTGTAGTGAACTTCTTGCCGAGAGGCTGGGCATCTACGAAATGGACGTCCGATACACGACCGTCCTGACCAGTGCGCCGCTACCGTCGATAAAGTGTGAACGCTCGAAGGCGAAAATGTCTTCGAATCTCGAGCAATTACGTGAATTCTGCCGGAAGTCAGGGGCGGATCTGGTGGGTTTTTTCACAGTCGAGAGGTTCGCCCGATTCTGCGACGCTCTGGAAACAACCGGAATCCAGCTCAAGCAAGCCGAAGTTGTTGAGGACAAGGGCCTCATTTATGGCCCGTACGTTCCGAGGATCGAGGCCGAAGATGCGAGCATCAAGTCGCCGGCCGACTGGTTGGAAGGCGCAAAATCGGTCATCGTCCTTGCTCTGCACTTCCCCGATGCGGTATTGGACACAGCCAAGGTTACTCCGGCCGAGACGGTCGGACCGTTCGCTTTCGCCCGCTATGAGGCCCAACGGTTGCTAGGCGATGCGGCCTTCCGAATCATCCAGAGATTGAACGATTCGGGGTATCGCGCAGCGCCGACATATGACCTTTCCGGGTTATCGTCGAAGGTTCACAGTTCCCGGGGCATGCTTCCGGACATGCGGGCCAATCGCTTCGCCGTCCTGCTGGGTGGGTTGGCGTTCATCGGCGTTCACGGCTGCCCAATTACAGCTGAGTTCGGCGTCCGCCAGGTGTTCTTCGCTATCGTAACCGACTGCCCCTTGCCGGACGACCCGCTTTATGAAGGGCAAATCGACTGCCGGGACTGCGATAAACTGTGCGTTGATGCCTGTCCGACTTCGGCAATTTCAACCGAGCGGGTCGGGTTGAAACTTGAGAAGAAAACCTTCGAGTTGGGGCGGATTGACTTTTTCGCCTGCGATTGGGCAACTCGCTACTGCCTGACAGCCGAGGCCGGTCCGAGATACTGCGGTTTGGACGTTGATGCACCCGTCCCGGACAGCAAAAACGTCCTTGCCGTCGCCAAGGCAGTCAGCAAAGTCAATTGGGGCGTCCAGAAGAGACATTCCAACATCGCCGAAGAATGAATCCGCCTTTGTCCGGCCAAGGGGACGCCGGCGGCGAGGAAAACTCTGGAAAGGGCTACGTAATGGACCGTTCCGCATTATCCGCTTTTGCCAAACAGGCAGGAGCAGACGTCTTCGGCGTGGCGAACATTGAACGCTTCGACGAGCTGCCGCCGGAAAAACATCCGCAAACTATCTTTCCCGAAACCAAATCGGTAATCGTCCTTGGCCGACGTATTACTCGCGGGACGCTTCGCGGTGTCGAAGAAGGAACCAACTTCACCGATTACGCCTTTTACGGCTGTAATTGGCTGGACGACCGTTTCGTGGCGATGACGACGTACCGGGTCGCGGAGTTCATCGAGGACGCCGGTTGGGAGGCGGTGCCGCTGCCGAACCTTCCGCCGGAAGTCCCGCCGATGGGCGTTGCTGTGCGGCCGGACCAACCGCCGCCGAACGTCATGCTGGATTTCGACGATGCAGCCGTGCGGGCGGGTCTCGGCGAGATCGGATACTGCGGCGTCCTGCTGACGCCACAGTTTGGCCCTCGACAGCGAATCCAGATTATCCTCACCGACGCCGAGATCGAACCGACCCCCATCCTTGACGAACCGATTGATCCCCGCACTGACCAAAGCAAGGGCTTCTGTCCGCTGGGCGCATTCATCGGCGAGAAGGAACTTTCCATCTGCGGCAAAACGATGACCGTAGCCGAGATCGACTACCGCAAGTGCGCCGATTGCAGGAACGGCGCAATGCCCAACCGACATCATCTCGCCGGCAAGCCTGACCGCCTGGCGGCAGTGTGCGTCCGGTCGTGCATGGATTACCTGGAAAAGGCCGGCAGGTTGGAAGGCAGATTCTCGCAGCCATTCCGCAAACGCGACCCTTGGATCGTTAAAGAGGACATTGATTTTTACAAAGTCTGAAAGGGCTGGAAGAATGAATAAGCGTACACCGACGAAGGAGCAGATTAAAGATTACGCCCTTTCCCGCGGCCTGGATTTGTTCGGGGTAGCGAACATTGAGCGGTTCGACGGCGCGCCGCCGCGGATGCACCCTGCCGGCATCTTCCCGGAGGCTCGCAGCGTCATCGTCGTCGGCAGGCGAATCATCCGCGGCGGTTGGCGCGGTATCGAGGAAGGCACATACTGGCCGGCGTACACTTATTTCGATTATCACGGACTGCTCAATACGTTCTTCATCCCCCTGCCGTTGTACGAGACAGCCTGCTTCATCGAGGATTTCGGTTACGAGGCGGTTCCGTACTATCCCGGCGTGCCTGAAAGCCAGCCGCCGCGGGAACCGCTTCGCGATGGCGCCCCGGCGCCAGACGTGCAACTTGCCATCCGCATTGCCGCTGTGGCCGCCGGGGTCGGCGAAATCGGTTGGTCGAAGGTCTTCCTGACAAGGAAATTCGGCCCGCGCCAAAGACTGGCGGCGATTATCACCGACCTGGAACTACCGCCCGACCCGCTCATCGAACCGAACAGCATATGCAAACTCTGCATGGCTTGCGCCGAAGGCTGCCCCGGGGCCATACCGCACATCAAGGAAGACAAAACTGTCGTAGTTTCGATTGAAGAGAAGACATACCGCTGGGGCAACGTTGATATGGGCAGGTGCACCCTCTGCTACCACGGGGGCGACCCGAGGCTCTCGCCTTTCATACCGTTCTCTCTGCCCGGATACCATTTTGATGTAACCAGACAGAAACTTTCCGAAGATGCTGCATACAAGTTCTGCTGGCCGATGTCGCTTGGAAAGTGGGCCAGAACTGCCGAATTTCCCTCCGGCTACATCATTGAGGGGCACGCCTACCTTTGTAAATGGGGCGAAGGCGGAAGTTACGGAATTGGCGGCTCCCGCGGCTGCATGCGCAGTTGCTTCAATTACCTCGAAAAGCGGGGACTTATCGAGCAGACGTTCAAAGGCGGCGAATTCATCAAACGCCCGCGGTGGATGCTCGATGCTGAAGGAAAGATCACCGAAGATTAAAGGGGACATTCCCAATCCTGTTAGGCACTCGATTTGCTAAAACTCAATGGTGCGGCATGGCGACTTCGTTGCGCTAACTGATATCCAGAAAAGCAGTTGGCAGAATGTTCCCAACACGAAATATCGGTAATAAAAGACCTGGGGTGTAGATGCTGACAGAACACCAATGGTTCGTCGCTCGAAAAATAGCGATTGTTATTCATTATAAAAGAAGGACTTACAAAAGACAAACCTTACAGCAAACCGAGTGTTGAACAGTATTGACATGATCCCTTATTTGTTTCCACGCTAACCGGACCGGCGCCGACGGAGATACAATCGCCGGCACGTACACGGCGTAAGAAGTAGTCCACGAATTTCACGAATTGTTTTTGGAGGGATTAGATTATTACCATGACAAAAATTCTTATCTTTGTCGCCATCGCTCTTTGCTGGGGGCGATTTGGGATTCCCACGATGATAAAGCCGAAGGTGCAATTATTCAATTTATTGGGTTCCTTGTAATTTTAAGATTGGTTTTTCTTTATCTGGAGGTCATCAGGGACGAAAATATTCAGGCCTTGAAGAAAACGTCAGGCCCGAATTCGCCAGGATGAAAAATTGCATCACAATCGGCAGGCCAGGTTGACCCGCTCTGCTGTCTGATTGAAATAATTCTCCGAATTCGGTTATACTACGAGTGTATCGTAAAGCAGGAGATTGCAGAATGAGCGCTAATATGACAATGATTTACTGGAAAGAGGAGAAATTCTGGCTTGGGAAACTCCTGGAGCATCCGGAGATAATGACGCAGGGCGAAACGCTTGAAGAATTGGAAGCCAACATCAAGGAAGCCTATCTTCTGATGGCTATGGACGACGTGCCGGATGAATACAAATCGAAAGCGATTGCGATATGAAACGAAAGCAATTCGTCCGCCAACTGGAAAAGGATGGATGTGTTTTCGTTAGACACGGTGCAAATCACGATATTTATCTCAATCCATCGACAGGGCAGAAGCAGCCGGTTCCACGACATAAAGAAATTGTTAACACTTTGGCGAAGCATATCCGCAAATATCTGGGGCTGGACTGATCCGCCGTGGCGGATTTTCCCGCCCGACTTTCTTTGAGAGAAAAACCGAATGTTAAAACTGAAAAAACGTTATTCGCAGGTCGGCATGGGTGCTCGAAGCAGGATGTACATTGATTCCATTGTCGGAGATTATAAAGATTGTTGCGAACTGGTGGCGATATGTGACGTTAACCGTGGCCGGCTGGACCTGGCCAATCGCCACATCGTCGAAAACGGAGGCTCGCCTGTCCCCACGCACCTTGCCGATGATTTCGACAGGATGGTCGCCGAAACAAAACCGGATGTCGTCATTGTTACCACCGGGCCGGATGTTACTCACAGCGATTACATCTGCCGGGCGATGGAATTGGGATGCGACGTTGTTACCGAAAAACCAATGACCTCCGACGAGACCCGCTGCCGGAAAATCCTTAAAACCGCCGCAGAAACCGGTAGAAACCTCCAGGTTACCTTCAACTACCGCTATAGCCCGCCGCGAAGCCAGATTAAGGAGATGATCGTTTCGGGCGCTATCGGCGAGATTCTCGGCGTCGATTTCGCCTGGCTTCTGGACACTCGCCATGGGGCGGATTATTTCCGTCGCTGGCACAGACGGCGCGAAAACTCCGGCTCGCTGCTGGTCCATAAAGCGACTCACCATTTCGACCTGGTCAACTGGTGGCTTGGCGACGATCCCGAGGAAGTCTTTTGTCATGCTTCGCTGAAATATTACACGCCCGCCACCTCCGAGCGAATGGGCCTTGCCGGTCGGTCCGAGCGATGCAGGCGAAGCCGGTTTTACCATGTTCACGATAGATCCCGCGAATGGGCCTTGCCGGTCGGTCCGAGCGATGCAGGGGCTGCGGCGAAGCAGAAAAATGCAGGTTCTACCTGGACCTGGCGGATTCGGAACATATGAAGGAAATGTACCTTGAATGCGAGAATGAGCCGCCCGATTATATCCGCGACAAGTGCGTCTTCTCCGATAAGATTAATATATGGGATAATATGTCAGTGTCGGTCCGGTACAAACGTGGCGCTCTGTTGAACTACATCCTGCACGCTTACAGCCCATACGAAGGTTATCGCATCGCCTTCAACGGGACAAAGGGACGCCTGGAGCATCACGCCTGCGAAAACACCTACATCAGCGGCGACGACAGCACGCCCGGCGAACTGGAGAAAGGCAACACTTCGATAATGCTGATTGGTGAATTCTCCCAGCCTGAGGCGATTGAAGTCAGCACCGGAAAAGGCGGGCACGGCGGCGGCGACCCGGTTCTGCTGGCGGACATCTTCGACCCGCAAGCCCCTGCCGACCCGCTTAAGCGTAAGGCCGGCCAGCGGGACGGAGCTTACTCCATACTCATCGGTGTAGCGGCCTGTAAGAGTATCGACACCGGAGAGGCAGTAGAAATTGCCGACCTCCTGGGCGATGCGCCGCTTTGAGATTAAAGCCCGTAACGAAAAGAAAAAAATGAACCACAAAGAGCACAAAGAACACCAAGTATAGAAAAAAGATTTCTCTTTGTGTCCTTTGTGGTGCATTCTTTTAGACGCTTAAATATCAAAATACACAGAGACTTATATATGGAAACGTCCGAACAGATAGAAAGACTGACGAACCTCTATGTGTATCCTTTAAGCCTGACCGAAGCCGGCGGGATTACATATTTCCTTGGCCGACGGGGCGTGGAGAAATTTGTCGGGTCGGTCGGAGTTGGCGGCATTATTGGTAAAAATGTCGGCGAACTGGACGGCAAAGCGGTTATTGCAGGTCCGACAGATCACGCCAACGCCCTGGCAATACGAAAAAACCTTCCGTGGACCGGCCCGAGGTGTCTTGGCCCGGTCAGGAGCATCGGAATGGGCGACCGTCTGGGACTTGCTACGCCGGGGCAAATCCGCGCCGTTCAAGGCAAAGGGTTGGCGGTATTCCTCGCCCAGCAGTCTATACGCGAAATGGTTCGCACTCATCGAAGCCCCGACGACGTGATGGACTCGGCTACATGGGGCGTCCTTCAGGAAGGTTTTAAGAACGGTTTCGGGTCTGACGCAGACCACCTGCAGACCTTTGAAGACATAGACCGGACGGTCGAAGCCGGTTTTACCATGTTCACGATAGATCCCGGCGCATACGTTGACGATGCCGCCGATACCGCCGGCGCCGATGCTCTGACTGAAAAGGTCGCCGAAATCCCACCGGCGGATATGGAAACCACCATTGCCGACATGACCGGCCGATACGTCGGAAAAACCCTCGACTTAGGCAAGGGACAAATCACATTCGATGAAGAAACTCTCTTTCGCGCCGCAGCGAAGTACGGCAAGGCCGTCGTCCAGGTCGCTAAAATGTACCGCCACCTTACGGATGTTGCCCGCGGACCGGTCGAGGTGGAGATCTCCGTCGATGAGACTGAAAGCCCCTCTGCTCCGGCGGAGCATTTTTTCTTCGCAACCGAGCTTAAGCGCCTGGGCGTCGAGTGGGTCGCTCTGGCGCCGCGTTTCGTCGGGCGGTTCGAGAAGGGCGTCGATTATATCGGCGACCTCGACGAATTCGCCGCCTCCTTTGCTGAGCACGTCGCCGTCATGAAGGCGCTCGGGCCGTATCGTATCTCCATACACTCCGGTTCCGACAAGTTCAGCATATACCCGATAGCCGCCGACCTGGCGGGGCAGTTTGTCCACGTCAAGACGGCGGGGACAAGTTACCTCGAGGCCTTGCGGGCAATTGCCGCAACGAACTCAGGACTGTTCCGCGAGATACTCGACTTCGCACGCGGCCGATATGAGACCGACAAGGCTACGTATCACGTCTCAGCCGATGTTACGAAGGTTCCGTCGGCCGACACGCTTAAAAACGAGCAATTGCCGGGTCTTCTGGACGAATTCAACGCCCGGCAGGTTCTGCACGTTACGTTCGGATCGGTCCTGACAGCCGACGACGGTAAAACGTTCGGAAGTCGAATCTACGCCGCACTGAAAGCAGACGAAGAGGCGCACTACGCAGCCCTGGAAAAACACCTGGCCCGACACATATCGCCATTGGCGCGTTGATGTCGATTGAAACATCCACCTGTATTCAACTATATTAGGCCCACACAATCGCGAGACGCTTTGCAGACATGACATCGAAAAAAATAAAAACGAAAACTCAGAAACGCATCAGAAAACGCACCCTTTTCCAATGTGACGGGTGTCCCGCCCGGTGCTGCCATGACCTTGTCATGCCCATCACCAAACCCAGAACCCGCGACGATATCGACGAACTGAAGTGGGAGTTGCAATACGACACCATCCGCGTCTTTATTCGAAACTACCGATGGTATCGAATCATCGCAGGCCGGTGCATGTACCTAGATGCGGACAATTTTTGCACGATCTATGACCGCCGGCCCAGCCGCTGCCGGGAGCACAAACCACCTGACTGTGAACACTACGGCGAATTCTACGACGTAATGATCACCACGCCCGAAGAACTGGACGAGTACCTGAATAGCAAGTGAGAATTTGTGAACTTGTGGATGCGCCGACTTCATGGGCGGATAGTCGCGCTTGCGAAGGTAACGCGTCAGCAGGTTCATCCGTTATGTTTTTTTATCGTCCGGTAAAACGGACATTTCAAATTTAGTATGACATTTTACGGTGGAGGGCTTGAGTTAACAGGACAAATCCTTTAAAAAAAGAGGATTGGCGCGCAGTTTACCCTTGAATATTGCCGCTTACTCCTTGAGGTAGCGGTATTTTATGGCTGGAAGGGACCACGATAACCTGGAGTTGACTCAACCGAGGGGTGTAATCCTCCGTCGGATATTCGCAATGGCCCGGCCCTATGCCGCTTATTTGGCGGTCGGTGTTGTGATGGGCATGGTCATGTCGTGTCTGAATCTGCTGCGCCCATACCTTGTGGGTTCCAGCATCACTGCGACGCTCGAATCACTGGAAGGGGGGCAGTGGACGTGGCAGAGCGTCCGGCCTCTCGTATGGCGGATCATCCTCCTCGCGACAGCGACGGCCGGCGCCGTCGGGCTCGGTTACGCCAACACCATGCTTATGGCCCATACGAGGATGAAGATACTGACGGACTTTCGACGACGGATCTATGGGAAGATTTTACGGCAGAGTTTCTCGTACTTCGACAAGCAGGAAACGGGGCAGTTGATTAACCGGACCATCGGCGACGTGAACATGCTGCGGATGTTCTACACGATGGTGCTCGTTCAGGGATCGGAGATCGGTCTGCTGATTATCGGGACTATGGCGGCGATGTTCTGGATCGACCCGTGGGTGGCGTTGGTGGCTTTGCCGTTTGTTCCGATTTATGCCTTTGCAATGGTCTTGTTCTCCAAGCGGATCCATCCGATGTTCCACGACATGCGGCACGAGATGGACCGCTCGACTCAGATTCTCTCGGAGAACGTCCAGGGCGTGCAGGTGGTCCGGGCGTTCGGGCGCGAACCGGAGGAAGAGAAACGGTACGACCAAGCCAGTAGCGGTATCCTGAAGCGCTACATGCGTCTGGCCAGGAACTTCGCCGTCTATCAGCCGGCGGTGTTCTACCTTGGGCAGTTGGGCTTGATGTCGGCGCTCGCGATAACTTCGTATCGAGTGATGCAAGGGGCCATCGCTATCGGAGTGATCTATACGGTCTTTCGCTGGTCACGCATGCTGACGGGTAACATGCGGATGATCGCGCGAATGGTGGGAACGCTGGAGCACAGCCTCGTCTCGGCAGAACGCGTCTTCGAGATACTCGATGCCAAGACTGAGGTCGGGACGCCGAAGAAACCGGAACCAATGCCCGATGGTAGCGGGCACGTCGTTTTCGAGAATGTTACCTTCGGTTACGACGACCGACCTGTCCTGAAGGATGTGAACCTGGACATTCCGGCTGGGACTAACGTAGCCCTTGTTGGCCCGACGGGTAGCGGTAAATCAACGCTGATTAAGTTGTTGCCTCGGTTTTATGATCCGAAGGAAGGGCGAATCGTTATTGACGGCGTGGACATCAGCACGGTCCAGACGGAGAGGCTTAGAGCGGAGATCGGTTTCGTCTTCCAGGATACGTTCCTGTTTTCTGCGAGCCTTTCCGAGAACATCGCCTTCGGCGTACCGGAGGCGGAGAAGCGGGCCATTGAGGATGTCGCGCGGCGAGCCGGCGTTGAAGAGTTTGCTGCGACGTTCGAGGAGGGTTACGACACTGCAGTGGGCGAACGCGGCATCAGTCTGTCCGGCGGGCAGCGACAGCGTGTAACGATCGCCCGGGCGCTGCTGGTCGATCCGCGGATTCTGATTCTGGACGACGCGACCGCCAGCGTGGACGCGACGACGGAACGAGCGATCCAGGACGGTCTGGTCGAGGTAATGAAGGACCGCACGACGTTCATCATCGCCCATCGCATCACGACGGTAAAACTCGCCGACCTGGTGCTCGTGATGGACGAAGGACGAATCGTGCAGCAGGGAACGCACACCGAACTACTCGAACAAGATGGTCCCTACCGGGAATTTGTCCGGATGCAGTGGCAGTTGGGAATTGACGACGAGGAGGTGAATCTTTGAGCCGGTTTAGTCATGTCGATCCGGACACTCCCACGCCGACACGGCTGAACCGTGGGGCGCTGCGCCGAATCCTTGGCTGGTTGAGACCGTACCGGTGGGTCATCCTTATCAACGTCTGCCTGTCGCTGATCCTGACCGGGGCGGAACTGATGGTTCCGCTACTTCTTCAGTGGGCGATCGATGGTGTGATCAGGGCGATCAGATCGATAACCGCTGCGGTCGGCGAGGTAGAAAGGGCTGCCGTTTTTGCCGGCGCATGGCATGACCTCGGGCTGCTGATAGGCGGATTTGTCGGTCTGTTTTTCCTGATGGGTGTTGTGCGGTATTTCGAAATTTATCGGACGATGGTGTACGCCCAGCGGTTCATGTATGGGATGCGACGGCGGTTTTTCAGCCATCTGCATTGTCTTTCGCTGCGCTTCTACGATAAATGGAAGTCGGGGCAGCTGATCGCGCGGGGCACGGCGGACATGGATGCCCTCCAGGAAACGATTGCCTGGGCGCCGAGCCACATCCTCTCCTCGGCGTTCATGCTCGTTGGCGCATGTGCGGCAATGTTCTGGAAGGACCCCGTGCTGTTCGGTGCGGTGTTCCCTATCCTTCCGGTGTTGTACCTTCTGACTCGTCGATTCCGCATCAAGGCGTCGGACGCCTGGAGGCAGGTTCGAGCCCAAACCGGTCGGCTAACGGCCAATGTGGCCGAGTCAATTGCCGGAGCACGGGTTATCCAGGCCTTTGCCAGGGAACAGCGGAATTATGAGGTTTTCGGAAACCTGACGGATCGGTTGTATGATACACGCATTGAAACAGAACGCGTCCACGGTCGGTACATGATCGGAACTCGGTCGATATGGATGTGTGCACAGGTGATTGTAATTATCTTCGGCGCCTGGCGGATCACGGTAACGTCCAGCCTGCCCGAAGGCGAGGGGCGAGTAACGGCCGGAACGGTGGCGGCCTTTCTGGTTTACGTTGCGATGTTCTTCCGACCAATAGACATGTTGACGCACATTTACAGTCAACTGCTGCACTCTCTTGCGGCTGCGGATCGGGTCATTGAAGTGCTTGATACCGAGCCGGAGATTGTGGACAGGCCTGGTGCGGTCAGCCCAACGGACTTCGAAGGTGATGTTACGTTCGACCACGTTACGTTCTCTTACATCGAAGGGACCCCGGTGCTTCACGATGTGTCTTTTAGGGTGCGCCCGGGCGAGGTGATTGCCCTGGTGGGACCGACCGGTGCGGGGAAAACGACGGTCTGTCGCCTGATTGCCCGATTCTACGAAGCACAGCAGGGCTATGTCTGTATCGACGACCGGGACATACGGGACATCGCCCAATCGTCGCTTCACAAGCGCATGGGCATCGTGCTTCAGGAGAACTTCCTGTTCGCCGGGACAGTGATGGACAACATTCGCTACGGCCGGCCTGATGCGACCGACGAAGAAGTTATTCAGTGCGCCCGGCAGATCGGAAGCCATGCCGCTATCGAGGCACTTCCGCAGGGATTCGAAACGGAGGTCGGCGAGCGTGGTGGCTTACTATCGGCAGGGCAGAGACAACTTATCTGCTTCACCAGGGCGATGTTGGCGGGCCCGCGGATACTGATTCTTGACGAGGCGACCTCCAGCGTGGACACGCAAACGGAACTGAAAGTACAGGAAGCGCTGCGCCGGTTGACGCAGCGCCGCACATGCTTCATCGTCGCCCACCGCTTGTCCACCGTCCGCAGCGCCGACCGCGTCCTGGTCATCGAGGATGGAAGGCTTACGGAAGAAGGTGCGCACCAGGACCTGCTGGCGGCGGGCGGGCGATACGCGATGATGTACGAGGAGTTCATCCGGTCGGAATGACGGACAGAAGATGCCGGAGCGGAACCCGCTTATGGTTCAGCGTCGGCGAATTTGCCTTTTGCACCGGATTAGGGTAATTTCTATATCAGTTTGACTCTGCGGGCAAGGCAGAAGCGGACAAACCGGCATACAAGGTAGAAAAGAGGCATTCTCATGTGGCACAAGATTTACGGTAAGACGGGTAAGAAGATTTCCGTGGTGGGTTTCGGCGGGATGCGGTTCGACAACCCCGAAAATATAGACGCCAACGCAGAGGTGGTGCTGCACGCCCACGAAAAGGGGATTAATTATTTCGACACTGCTCCGGGTTACAATGCCGGCAAGAGCGAGGAGATCTTCGGCGCGGCATTCAAACAGATGCCGAGGGAATCGTTCTATTGCTCAACCAAATCCGGAAAGTCCGACGGTAAGGCGCTGCGAGACGACCTTGAAAAGTCGCTGCGCCGGATGAATGTTGAAAAGATCGACTTCTTCCACATCTGGTACATCATCAAGGCTGAGCAGTGGCCCGAGCGAAAAGCCGGCGGGGCCGTCGCCGCGGTACTGAGGGCCAAAGAAGAAGGACTCGTCGGGCATCTCGCCGCCTCGCTGCATATCACCGGTGAAGAAATATGTAAAATCGCCCGCGAAGGTGTTCTTGAGGGAATAACCGTCGGATACAACATATTAAACTTCCCGTTCCGCGCCGAGGCTCTGGAATGTGCAGCCGAGATGAACATGGGCGTCGTAACTATGAATCCGCTGGGTGGCGGACATATTCCCAACAACGCCGAGAGGCTGGATTTTCTGCGAGGACCGGGCGACCGAAGCGTCGTAGAAGCCGCTATTCGCTTCAACGTCTCTCACCCTGCCATTACAAGCGCTCTTGTGGGCTTCACGACGAAACAGCAGGTTGACGAGGCCGTTGCAGCCGTCGAAAACTTCCAGCCATACGACGCCGAACACATCGAAAACCTCAAAAGCCGACTTGGCGAAGGCTTTGATAATCTCTGCACGCAGTGCGGCTACTGCTTGCCTTGTCCGGAAGGCGTGGAGATACCCAAGTTCCTGGAGTCGTATAATTACAGGATTTTCGGCCAAAGCGACGAGGACATCGTCAGCCGATTGCGATACCACTGGGGCTTGGAACCATCGGCTGCCGGCGCGTGCGTCGAATGTGGCCAATGCGAGGGCAAATGCACACAGCACCTGCCTGTTATCGAACGGCTGAAACAAATTGCCGACCTGGAAAAATAATAGCCTCCGGCCGCGATAGTCAGTGATTGACGGTTCGCGCGTTCACTGTTAGTTTGAAGCCGCAATGTCCGAAACCGACAAGCCGATAGTCAGCCCGCCTCCGCCGCCCGGCGCTAAGCCCAAACGCTTCCCCGTCGGATTCGTTCAGATGGTAGAGTGCTGCCTTCTGACGTGGATACTGCTGGCGATTCTGATTTTCGTTGTGCCGAGGTTCCGCGACAGCCTCGCTGGACTCTCTTCGGACTTACCTGCATTGACCGTCGTGGTGATGTCGGCTTCGGATGTCGTGAAAAATCATTGGCATGTGTTCGTGCCGTTGGCTGGGGCGGTCATGGCGGGGCTGCTGGTCCTTCCGTTTGTCTGGCCGGGACGTCTGACCGTGGTAATAGGTACGGTTCTTCTGATAACCCTCGTCGCTGCAGCGGCTGCGGTGTTGCTGGGGATATACTTACCGCTGATAGGCTTGTATGGGGCCGGTCCGAAGTAGGGCGGGGAGAAAAAGGAACAGTACAAGCATGAGTAAATCGCTTTTCATGGACGCCGTAGTCCGGCGGAACGACTCTGGACAGGCAGTTTTCGGGACAGGTACGTCCATCGCATGTCAGGAATTGATGGAGCAATTGGGGGTCTGGTTCCCCGAAGCGCACCTGGAAGCGGAGAAAATGGCCCTTCTGGCGGGGGCGGGACATACGGTGGTCGGTTTCGACGTCGTGATGCCCTTGTTTTCGGTCTGTCACGAGGCCGCCGCAATGGGCTGCAACGTTAATTGGGGCAACC
>JAXHSV010000060.1:0-14706 GCA_034190305.1 Planctomycetota bacterium
AGACGCCTGTTTGGTGCGAGACCGACGGATGGCTATCCGTCGGCTTTGGGCCTAATCTACCTGATGAAACTGGACACATCCCATAAAAAGTACCTACTGAAATGGGATGCACCCCTATCGCCATCTTTCCATGTTTCCCGGTTTCGTTTCGGCGGAACCCGTGGTATCATGTCAAGAGTACTCGGAAAGGATTTTAGATCATGGCTATGCCCGAGGAAGATCGCAAGATGCTGTTGAAACTTGCAAGGGATGCGGTTCGGGCGACGGTTTCGGGGTCACCCCGCCCCGCTTCGCCTGAGGCAAAGGGCGTCCTCGGCGAACAACGCGGATGTTTTGTAACGCTGACCAACCGGGGCGCGCTTCGTGGGTGCATCGGAACTTTCCATCCGGACAAACCACTGGCTGAACAGATTGTCGAAATGGCGTCGGCTGCCGCCCGCGATCCGAGATTCACATACAATCCAATCACGCCGGGGGAGGTTTCCGGCCTGACGGTTCAGGTGTCCGTGCTGAGCGAACTGACGGAAATTGACAACCCGCTCGATATCGAGTTGGGCGTCCACGGCATCTACATTGTTCGAGGGTTCAGCGGCGGCTGCTTCCTGCCGGAGGTCGCCACTGAGACCGGATGGAGCAAGGAACAGTTCCTTTCGCAATGCTGTTCCGGCAAGGCGGGGATGGACCCAAACGCCTGGCGCGACGGTTCGGCAAAGGTGTACACCTTCACCAGCGAAAAGTTCTCAGAATGAAAAGCGGCATTCGGCACCGGGCATTGGTAGTAGTTGGTTGCTTCAAGTCCTGCCTTTATATCGTACGGTCTTGTTCAATCGGAAATTAAAACAGGAATAACTTTCGTGAACACTTTTCCACCAATGCCCAATGCCGAATGTCTACTTCTTTCCCATCCGGCGCTGACGTTGGAAAAAATCGCTCATCAATCGGCTGCACTCGTCGGTGAGGACGCCGGAGATGATTTCGACCTTGTGGTTGAGACGGTCGTCGGAGCAGATTTGGTATAGCGTTTTGACGGCTCCTGCTTTGGGGTCGGCAGCGCCGTATATCAGCCTGTCGATTCTAGCCAGCACAATTGCCCCGGCGCACATCGGGCACGGTTCGAGCGTTACCGCGATTGAGCAGCCGGTCAGTCGCCAGTCTCCGATGGATTCGGCGGCGGAGCGAATGGCGAGCATCTCGGCGTGGGCGGTCGGGTCGGCGTCGATGATTCTGCGGTTGTGAGCGGAAGTGATTATTTCACCGCCGCGCGCGATGACGGCTCCGATTGGGACGTCGCCAAGCGCTTCAGCCAGTCGGGCCTGCGTAATGGCGGCGCGCATCAGGTATTCGGATTGCTCGGAGTCCATAGGCGTTCTCAATCGAAATCGCGGCGACAGGCGATGGGCATCCGCCTTCCTGTCCCGAAAGCGCGGCCTGTAACCCTCAGCACCGGCGCCGCCTGGCGACGCTTGTACTCGGCCGATGCAACCATGTTGACGACGCGCCGCACCACGTCGGCGTCAAAACCTGCGGATATGATCTGCTCGACGCTTTCCTCACGTTCGACGTAACGCGACAGGATCGCATCCAGCAGGTCGTAGGGCGGGAGTTTGTCCTGGTCGGTCTGGTCGGGTTTCAGTTCGGCGCTCGGCGGTTTGGAGAGAGTGCTTTCGGAAATCCGTCCGCCGTTCGTTTCGTTCAGGTGCCGGGCCAGTTCATAAACCATCGTCTTTGGCACGTCGCCTATAACGGCCAGTCCTCCGGTCATATCGCCGTAGAGTGTACAGTATCCGGTCGCAAGTTCGCTCTTGTTACCTGTGGCGAGGGGCAGGTGTCCGCAGGCGTTGGAAAAGGCCATGACCAGGTTGCCTCTGATGCGGGCCTGTATGTTCTGGTCGGTCGTGTCGGGACGGTCTTCGGGCAGATTTCCCGCCAGGGCCTGCTCGTAAGCGACGTGAATCGGGTCGATCGGCAATTCGAGAAGCCTGACGCCCAGGTTCTCAGCCAGTCGTTTCGCATCGGCGAGGCTGTGATCGCTGCTGAAGCGCGAGGGCATGGCCAGCGCCAGGACATTTTCGCCGCCAAGGGCGTCGGCTGCGAGTGCGGCTACAACGGCAGAATCTATCCCTCCGGACAGGCCCAGCACGACCGACCCGAAACCGCACTTGCGTACGTAATCCCGCAGGCCCAGTTTCAACGCCGATGCCAACTGCTGCATATCGGAACCGATTGCCTCGCATCTACCCGGTCGCGAGTCGGTGTCTATTACCAGCAGGTCCTCACAAAAACTCTTGCACCTCGCCAGTACGGTCCCGTCGGACCCGACTGCCATGCTCGCGCCGTCGAAGATCAGTTCGTCGTTTCCGCCGACCTGGTTGACGTAAATGATCGGCGTATTCGTCCGTTCAGCCCGGCGGCGGATCAGATTCTCGCGGGTCTCCGCCTTGCCCAGCTGGAAGGGGCTGGCGGACATGTTGATGATAATCTCGGCTCCGGCGTCTCGGAGATGTGCGATAGGATCGGACTGATACAGTGCAGCGCCCAGAGCGGAACGGTCCCAGAGATCCTCGCAGATGCTCACTCCAATCCGCCGGCCGTTGACTGTCATCGGCCTGGGCGGCGGGCCTGGCCTGAAGTAACGCGTCTCATCGAAAACGTCATATGTGGGAAGGAGCGTCTTGACGTGAACACCGGCGACAGCGCCGCCTGCCAGCAAGGCTGCGGCGTTTTCCAGCGGCCTGCCCGGCGAATCGGCAGCCGGTCCGGCAAAACCGACCAGCGCCGCGATGCTGCGACATCGCTTCGCCAACGTCTCAACCGCATCGACCGCCGCCGAGATGAAAGAACTACGGCTTAAAAGGTCTCGCGGCGGATACCCCAACAGCGACAATTCGCTGAAGACGACCATCTCGGCCCCCATCTGCTCGGCGCGGGCGATGCAGTCGGCCACTTTATCGCTGTTGCCGGCGATGTCGCCGACCGTAGGATTAATCTGTGCCAGGGCGATTTTCATCTCGCCAACATTATTCCGCCTTTGCCTCGTCTTGGCTATCGGATTTTTTCACAAAAAGCAGCGGGAAGACGATGTCGCTCGTACAGCAGGGTATCCAGACAGCCAGGAAAAGGAATATTCCAAGTTGCACCACCGTCTGGACATCCGGCGGCCCGGACATAGACATGAGCATGTGGGCCAGCGACGCGAATGTGCTGAGAAAAACGTGTCCGGCGTGGGGAAACTTCGTCCTGGGCCAACGGGACGCTATTGCGATCCCCGCAAGTGCAGCAGGATTCACCAACCACCACTCTTCGATAAAACCGGCGTGAACGTGTGCACGCGGAAGGTCGCGGAGAATCTCACCCAGGTACGGAATGAGGCAGTCGCTGAGCGTGGCGATGCCGATTGAACCGAAATATCCAATCAGGATCGTTGCCCACCATCTGCCGCGCCCGTGCAGGCGATACATACCGGCCGTTACCATCGCACTGAGCAGCACGTGAACAGGATGAAACACCGCAAACATCCCGTGAAAGACCTCGTGAGAAAGGTGAACATACATCGTCAGCACCAGCATCCCGACGCCCACCAGGGCTCCGGACATCGTAAAAGGCACATGACGTCCCAACTCTCGCAAGATTCCCTTTGACATGGTTTTCACCTTATCCGCTCACCCGTTCGCGGTCAACGCCGCACGCCGCCACCGGCGATAAGAGGTTCGGAGCGGTATTCGAACCACCCATTCGGCCTGTTTCAACCGCAGGCTTCCGACTCGTAGATTTCCCTTACTGGCGAGGTATGGGCGGGTCGAAACTCTTAATGTAATGCATGTCCTGTTCGTCGCTTCCGTCGCCGATGGTCTGGTCCCATCTCATCGCCCGGACGCTCCAGTCGCACATCAGATAGTTTGACGTTTCGCCGTGCCGGTCCTTCTTGATCAACCCTTCCCAGACCGTCCTGGCCTTCCAGGCGGGGTATCCCTGATGAACCAGAGCGCTGCCCTTGTCACCCCGTTCCGAAACGATTATCTTCTCCGATGGCCAATCCACCTGATCGAGCCTCTTGGAAAAAGCGAACATGCCGTTGAAAATGTAACTGTCGATCTCCTTCTTCTCGCCCGGTTTGTCGGGGTCGTCCACTTCCTTGTCCCCGTAAGGATCTGAAGGGCAGACCATGTTTTCCCTGCTGAAGCCGCACGGGAGAAGATACTCCCACCACTCCTGCGAAGGCGGCTCGGGATTATTGTAATCGTCCCCGTGGACGACCGGAAAGTAATCGTCATATTCGCCGGCATAGGAGAGAAAGCCCACCCCTACGTATTTCATGTGTACGCTGCATTTAACCTCTCGGGCCAGTTCTTTGGCCCGACCAAACGACGGTAAAAGGATCGAAACCAGCAGCGCAATGATGGCCATCACGATCAATAATTCCACCAATGTAAAACCTGTAGCCTTTCCATATTCAACCTGCTGCGATTCACTGTAAGGGAACCATTTAGAAACTATCTTAAAAGCGGGGTGGCCTTTCCGGGGCGCCACCAAGAAGCGGCGTTGCCACGCATCGGTTTGAAAGGACGCCATGCTATTAAGGGGTAAGGTCGCCGCGCGGAAAAAGGGCTTGGGAGATAGTTTCTTGGTTATAGTCGCCTTCCCTCGGCATGCCGTCATCTTCATCATGCTTTTCCTTGTCCTATTATTCACGTAAATGCAATCAAGTTGCATATAGTATCTGAAAAATCAAAATAATTGTCTCGTGCTGATTCGGGCATATCTAGACATTCTCCCCTTTGGAGCACTTGTTGCACAGGCCGGTGAGATGGACGCGCTGGCGTTCCATGGTGAAACCTTTAGGCAGATGCGACGCCAGCGGGACCGACGCATCGGTCAGGCACGTGGTCCGGCCGCATTTTCGGCAGGTAAAATGCGGATGGCACTGTCTCGGTCCACAGCGGTCGGCAAACTCGAAATGCCAGGTGCGATCCCTTAAATACGCCCGATGCACAAGCCCGGCCAGCATGAAGGCCTCCATCACGCGATAGACGGTAACCTTGTCAACCGCCCTGCCCCCAAGTCGATTTATGATCCGGGCATTGCTAAGCGGTTCATCGGCCTCCAACAGCACCCCCAGGATACGCACGCGCCCGGGCGTACACCGCAGGCCGTTATTACGCAGGATCAGTTCCGCCTGTTGATGCATCATGTCGAGCACTCGCTTGAACCGGCAAATTCGAGCATACGCTATTTTATCCAAACGCAACCAGGTTGCAAGAAGTTTTTTAAAAATTCACGACAAACCGAAAGACATATTTGTGTTCGGTCCGCTCAACTTACCGGTACACGTCTTTGAAATGCCTGCTGTGTCGGGTGGAAGTGCCCCCAGCCACAAGCGATGCAACGCCGGAAAGAAGTAAGGCAAGACGGTGCGCCTCAAGCAGGAGATTGACTTGCGTCGTTTTCCGCCGATCCGGCGTTCCACGAAGCAGTCAAGCGGATACTGTAAAAGCGATAAATCACCCGCGAGAAATCTTCCCAAGCCCAGCCATTGCAATGGCTGGACTTCGTACTAAAATCACATCATGTCTGCGACATTGGGTGAAATCCTGAACTCGCACCGAACGCATAAGCCTGTAGTGATGGGCGTTCTGAACGTTACGCCGGACAGTTTCTCCGACGGAGGGCGGTTTCTGGATGCGGGCGCGGCAATCGCCCAGTCCGGACAAATGGCCGCCGACGGTGCGGATATTATCGACGTCGGCGCCGAATCCACCCGACCCGGCTCGCAGCGGGTCGGCGCCGACGAACAGATTCGCCGTATCAAACCGGTCCTGCCGGAGGTAACCAAACTCGACGCCATCGTCAGCATCGACACAACCTCGTCCGCCGTAGCCGGGTTCGCCCTCGACGCCGGGGCGCGAATCATCAACGATGTCTCCGCCGGTCGGGACGACAGCGAGATGTTCCCGCTTGCTGCGTCGCGCGGGGCGGTTTTGATCCTGATGCACATGCTCGGCGATCCCAAGAGTATGCAGGAAAATCCTCAATATGACGATGTAGTGAAAGAGGTTCGCGACTTCCTTGCCGGGCGAATCGAAGCGGCTGTTGATGCCGGTGTGGAACGAAACCGCCTTATCGTCGATCCGGGTATCGGTTTCGGCAAAAACCTGGAGCACAACCTGGCGCTGCTTGGACACATAAAGGTTCTTGTCGAATTGGGCGCAGCGGTTCTGGTCGGTCCCAGCCGGAAGCGGTTCATCGGTGAAATTTCCGGACAGTCCGACCCGTCCGGGCGTGTGGGCGGGACTATCGCAGCGGTCCTCGCCGCATTTCGCGGTGGGGCAACTATCTTCCGCGTCCACGACGTGGCTGCGACGGTCCAGGCCCTTGCCGTTGCGCGAGCGATTGGAAAAAGAGAGCATCGTCGTACCGACGACGGCTAAACAGGTATTTCGGACTACCGGCTACTGGCTGGAGGCTACTGACTACTATACAATGCGGTTATGGGCGAACTTTTCAAGGCCATTACGAATTACATTCACCGCCTGGCGACCTACGATTTGATGGTTGTAATCGTGGAGATGCTCCTCATCGGGCTTGTGGTCTGGTGGGCGGTGCGTTTTTTGCGCGGCACGCGTGGCGAAAGCCTTGTCAAAGGCGTGGTCGTGATTCTGGTGGCTGTTTATTTATGTATCCTCCTTCTTCCTAAAGACCGCGGATGGGACCGGATCGAGTTCCTTTACGGAAAATTCCTGCTCTTTGCCTTTGTGGCGGTTGTTGTAGCCTTTCAACCCGAACTTCGCCGGGCGCTGGGGCAACTGGGACGCGCGCCGATGTTCGGCGGTCTGCATCGGTACGTGGAGGAAAACATCACCGCCCTTGTGGAATCAGCGGGTTATCTTTCCCGCAACAAGACCGGCGCGATAATTGCCGTGGAGCGTAAGGCCGCTCTGGGGGGCTTGATGGAATCCGGCGTGCTTCTGGACGCGGAGCTGACAGCCGGGCTGTTGAACACGATTTTCTTCCACGGTACGCCGCTTCACGACATGGGCGTGATTATCCAGCGCGGTCGTGTGGCGGCAGCCGGTTGTCAGTTCCCCCTCGCCGAGAGCGAAGACGTGGACGCCTCGCTGGGCAGTCGGCATAGGGCGGCGCTCGGCTTGGCGCAGGAAACCGACGCCGTCGTTATCATCGTCAGCGAAGAAACCGGGCGGATATCCATCGCCGCCGACGGGCAACTGCACATCGGTCTGGACGCCGACAACCTGCGCGAACTGCTCAGGGCGATGCTGATGCCGAGGCGAAGGAAATGGCTGCCGGGGTGGATTACCTCAGGCCGGAAAAACCAAAGTGCATAACAATATATGAGCGCGAGACTTAGCATATCAGGGAAGGGGCATCGCATAGAACCTCCCATCGGACGATTCAGTCGGGAATGGTTCATGCAATCGCTGCGCACAGCCGCATGGGTCGCCGTCATTACCGTTCTGGTCTGGGTTTATGCCGACATCCATTTCACCAAAGAGCAGGACGTTACCGCAACCCTGCACCTTAACACAAACTCCGACAGCGGGAAGGTGCTCTTGAGCGAAGGGAGAATCCCTCTTACCTTTTTCATCAAGGGCAACCGCTACTACAGGGACCGTTTCATTACCCACCTGGTCGGAGCGAACTCCGTTCTGGAGTTCGACGTTGCCACTGCCAAGGAATACAAACCCGGCGAGGAATACCAGGAACGCACCGCAAACCTGCTGAGCAAACTGGCGGAATTCAGCGGTTCAGGACTGGAGATTACCTCGGCAATACCGGAAAGGATTAACATCCGGCTGGACAAAACGGTCCTGGTCTCCGGCGTGCCGGTGCAGTTTGGGCATACCGGGGCAGAACTCGAAGAAAAAATCGTTAAACCCGACCGCATAGACATTCGCATCCCGGCGAGCCTGATGAAAACCCTCGACCCTAAAAAACTGACCCTTTCTACAACGCCGGTGGACCTCAGCGAAAAACCGGTCGGTAAAACCGACACGGTCGAGGTTGAAGTGCTGCCGCCGCCTAATATCGACCATGTAACACTGATACCGACAAAGGTAACAGTAACTTTCAAGGTCGGGCAGCGAACCGACAGCAAAACATTTAACGTAACCGTCGCCGTTCAATGGCCAAGGTCCTGGCTGGCGAATGAAACCTGGAGTAAATACGAACTCCAGACCAGACCTGGCGAAAACTGGACCAGGCAGATCACTGTTACGGGAAATCGCATAGACCTGGAAACACTCAGCCCCGAAAAGATTCAGGCTTATATTGTCCTGACGGACAACGACCTCAAGCCGGTCAGCAGTTGGCTGCCCGGCGAGGTAAAGGTGCATTTCCCGCCCGACCTTAATGTCCGCCTTGCCGCCGAACCGGTTCCGCCCGTCAGTTATCGTATGGAGAAGCGCACTGCTCCGCCTCCCCCGTCTTGACCGACAAAGCCGGGAAGTAAAGAGGAAATTCCATGGATGCAGCCGAATATGTCAGAGCGATTGCCGCCGCCGCCCGTTCCGCAGCCGCCGAACTTACCGTTTCAACCGGGGCCCAGCGAGACGCCGCACTTATCTCGGCCGCCAAAGCAATTCGCAACGGCGCAGCCGACATCCGTGGCGAAAACGCCAAAGATTTCGCATCCGCCAAAAAGTCCGGACTTTCCGGTGCCATACTGGATCGGCTGACGCTGACGGATCCTCGCATCGAAGCCATGGCGAGCGGCCTGGAGGCCATCGCCGCACAGACCGATCCGGTCGGAAAGACCATCACCGCTTATAACAGGCCAAACGGTCTGCGGATCGAAAAACGCCGCGTACCGCTGGGCGTGGTTGCCATTATTTATGAATCCCGCCCGAATGTAACCGCCGACGCCGCCGGCCTGTGCATCAAAAGCGGTAACGCGGTAATCCTCCGGGGCGGAAAAGAGGCCATCAATTCCAATCTCGCCATCGCCAAATGCCTGCGGGCGGGCGTCTCCGCCGCCGACCTGCCCGACTCGGCCGTTACCGTCATCGACAAAACCGACCGGGCGGTCGTGCCTGCAATGGCAAAGGCGGAGGGGTTGATAGACCTTATCATACCGCGCGGGGGGGAAAGCCTTATCCGCGCCGTAGTCGAGGCTGCTACTATACCGGTCATCAAGCACTACGCCGGAAACTGCCATGTCTATGTCCACGCCGATGCGGATTTGGCAATGGCTGAAGCAATCGTCATCAACGCCAAGTGCCAGCGCCCCGGCGTCTGCAATGCCGCCGAGACGCTGCTGGTCGATGCGGCAGTAGCGGGGAAATTTCTGCCCGCCGTTGCCAAAAAACTCGCCGAGGCAGGCGTTGAACTGCGAGGCTGCGGGAAATCACGAAAAATCGTCTCCGATATGAAACCGGCCGACGAAGACGACTGGTCCACCGAATATCTTTCGCTGATGCTGGCGGTGAAGGTAGTCGATTCGCTTGATGACGCCGTCGAGCACATCAACACCTACGGCTCGCATCACACTGACGCGATTGTTACCGACAATCTACCCGCAGCCGAGGCTTTCGTCGCGCGCATCGACAGTTCATCGGTGATGGTCAACGCCTCAACGCGATTTTCCGACGGCGGCGAGTATGGACTGGGGGCCGAAGTCGGCATCAGCACCGATAAACTCCACGCCCGCGGACCCATGGGCGCCGAAGACCTCACCACCTACAAATGGATCGTTACAGGCAACGGACACATCCGCGAATAGATTTAGCAGGGATTCAGGGGATGCACGGGATAAAGAATTTAATACCCGTAAGTTACTGTGCCCTTTTAGGAACGCAGGAGCAAGGTCTTGATAAGTGAAGAAAAACTCATCAACAGACTGAGAAAAAGAAAAACAAAAATATTCGCTTTGATTTTTGTGATAGCGGTTACCTTCGTTCCTCTCATTTAAGGCTGCATAGTCTTACGCCGAATCATTGTGCAGATATTCACGTCCGACTTTGAGCATGTTCTTGAGTACAGCCTGCTTGTAGGTGTAGCGATGCTCATTGTGCCGACATTCTTTTTGGGTGCGATGCTGGGCTTTCTAATTGGCCATCTTATTATTGAACTGAGTGGATGCTCCAAAGACAGACTGCTTATATCTATGTGGGATAAAATTAATCGACAGGAGGAGGAAATAAACAGGATTAGCAAGATGTTCGGCAAATCCTCAAATACTGAAAACCCATGCACCGAATCGGGTTCCTAGCTCTCCCGACGTATTTGTTTTTAACTCAAACTGACCGGTTCTTGAGACCTGAAAGGCCGGGTAGAAGTTAGCCGGGGGCGTAAGCCCCCGGACGATAGGATGTTAGAACTCAAGCCCCAACGGGGCGACAGAAATGACAGCGGAACGTTGGCGATGTGCCGGTGTTTCTATCGCCCTTTTGGGGTTGGCGCTGTAACTTCATTTCCACCGGGGGCTTACGCCCCCGGCTAACCTCTTTCAGCCCTTCGGGCTTGCAGAATCGGTCAGTTTGAGTTTTTAACAAGTTTTTCTATCCCCTGAATCCCTGCTAAAATGTTTTCGGTTGACCTGGAGGAATATGTGGCGCAACAAGCGCTAACGTAACAGCCTACCGAATTCATCGGGTGAAAGCTCGATTTCTCGCAATATTTCTCTCAGCAAGGGGCGCGAGATATCACGGCTGGGATGATTGGGAACGGTGGTCGCTCTGCCGTCGGCATGGCGATAAAAGACATGGCTTCCCTTCTGCCGAACCGCCTGGAAATCCAACTGCCGCAGCAGCTTGTCAAGCAGCTTGAAGTTAACTATTGGCAGCCGACTCACCCTTTGACCTCAATTTGCTGAACGCCCGCGAAGTGCGGCAGTTCATCGTCCGAAACCTCAAGCTCTTCGAGGCACAGTTCCAGGACTTCCCGGAGATTTTCTTTCAATTCATCCAACGAAGCGCCTTGGGTATGCGCGCCTGGGATACCGGGCACAGTGCCGACGTAAAGCTTCGTCGCAGGGTCGAATTCCACGTAAGCCGTAAATGTCTTCATAATAGGTATTATAAGAAGAACTGCCGGAAGATGCACAAAGGATTATTGCGTTTTTAACCAATTCTTCCGATACTTCGATAAGTTATGGACAAATTCTCGCACGTATTATTCTGTCATCGCTGCGGCGCGGTGTTGAGGCCTGGGAAGGACAACTTCTACGTCGTACGGATCGAGGCATTCGCCGACCCGACACCGCCTTACCTGACTGAAGCCGACCTGGCTGTTGATATAGACGAAGCCATCGAACAAATTCTCGAAGAGATACGCAACACATCCGAGGCAGAACTGATGGACCAAGTCTATCGCCGCCTGACGATCCACTTGTGTGCAGCCTGCTACGCCGATTGGATCGAAAACCCGGCTTCGTAATATTCATTATTTTATCCCAAGCCTAGACCGTAATATACGCGGCTTCAGTACCGGTGTTCATATTCGACTTTAATAGGATCCCGCTATGGCAAAACGACTCAAGAATCTGATAGGCGGTAAATGGCTCGACCAGCGGGCCGACCGGAAACATCAGATCATCAATCCGACCGACGGGAAGTCTGTCGTCGTCGAACTTGGCTACTCCACAGCCGAGGACGTCGCCGATGCCGTCGCGGCTGCGGCAGAGGCTTTCGGCGCCTGGCGCGATATGCCGGTTGTGCGACGATGCCGCATACTTTTCCACTGCAAAGAACTTCTCGAACAGCGCACGGACGATATTGCCGAGAGCGTCGTAACGGAAAACGGCAAGTTGTACTCCGAGGCCGAAGGCGAGATCCGTCGCGGACTGGAGGTTCTCGAATTCGCCTGCGGTATGCCGTCGATGTCGAAGGGTGATTTCATAGAAGACATTTCCCGTCGTGTGGATGGATATATTTACCGCGAGCCGCTGGGCGTGGTCGCCGGTGCTTGTCCGTTCAACTTCCCGGCGATGATACCGATGTGGATGTACCCGGTTGCGATAGCCTGCGGAAACACGTTCGTGCTGAAGCCGTCAGAGAAGTGCCCGGCGACGGCTACGCTTATTTCCGGGATTTTCAGGGACGGCGGGCTGCCCGACGGCGTGCTGAACGTCGTCCAGGGTCAGCGGGAAACGTTCGAGGCGCTTATCACCAACCCCGATGTCAGCGCAATTTCGTTCGTCGGTTCGACCCGTGCGGCCAAGAGCGTCTGGGAACTGGCGACGAGTAATCACAAGCGCGTTCAGTCACTCGGCGGGGCAAAGAATTACATCGTCATCATGCCCGACGCCGATGTCGAACAAACCGTCAACAACATCGTCCACTCGGCCTACGGATGTGCCGGTCAGCGCTGCATGGCGGCCAGCGTGCTTGTGGTGGTCAGCGGCGCTGAGCCGGTCCTGGAGCGTATCATCGAGGAGGCCGGAGCGATGAAACTCGGCAACGGTATGGATGAAGCCACGCAGATGGGTCCGGTCATCTCCGGTCAGAGCAAGGAGCGCATCGAGGGCTACATCGACATAGGACTCGAAGAAGGAGCGTCCCTGGCGCTGGACGGGCGCGGGGCGAATGTCGAGGAATTTCCCGACGGTTTCTTCCTGGGCGCGTCCATTCTCGACAATGTAAGACCGGATATGCGGGTCGCAAGGGAGGAGATTTTCGGACCGGTGCTGTCGGTCATGCATGCGAAGAACCTGGACGAGGCGCTGGACCTTGTCAATGCCAGTCCATACGGTAACGGCAACTCAATCTTTACATCTTCCGGCGGAGCGGCGCGGCATTTCCGAAACCGGGTCGTGTGCGGAATGATCGGGATCAACGCCGGCGTACCCGCGCCGATGGCATTCTTCTCCTTCGGCGGGCGAAAAGACAGCATCTTCGGCGATCTGCGCGCCCACGGCCCAGACTCGGTGGAATTCTATACACAGAAAAAGGCCGTTATCGAACGCTGGTTCGGAACCGGAAAAACCGGAAGCGTATGGGGAAGGAAATAAGCGTAAGCGCGTGAGGATACTTACGATGGACACAAAGCAACTCTACAACGAGTACATGATTACTTCGATGGTCGCCGGTTTCGAGCCGGTGGTGGTCGAACAAGCCAGTGGATGCACGATGACCGGAGCCGACGGTAAGGAATATCTGGACTGTTTCAGCGGAATAGCCGTGGTCAACGCCGGACACGGGCACCCAAAAGTCATTGCCGCCGCCAAAGAGCAAATGGACAAATTAATCCATTGCTGCACTTACGTTTATTACACCCCCCCCGCCGCTCGACTGGCGGAGAGGCTGTCCGGTCTTTGCCCGGGCGCGCTGCAGAAGAGTTTTTTCGGCAACAGCGGCGCCGAGGCCGTCGAAGGAGCGATGCGACTTGCCAAGCAGTTCACCGGACGCAAGGAAGTGGTCTGCCTGACGCACAGTTTCCACGGTCGGACCGTCGGGACGCTGTCGATTACGGGCAACCGCGGACGCAAGAAGGGGTCCGGGCCGTACCTGTCCGGCGTGGCGTTCGCGCCGGCGCCGCACTGCTACCGCTGCCCGTTCAAACTTCAATACCCCTCCTGCGGCGCAGCCTGCGCACACTACCTCGAAGACGTTCTGCGTTACCAGACGGCAGGGGACGTCGCAGCCTTCATAGCCGAACCGGTGATGGGAGAAGGCGGGATCATCGTCCCGCCGCCTGAGTATTTTAAGATCGCATCGAAAATCATCAGGGATTACGGAGCGTTATTCATAGCCGACGAAGTGCAAAGCGGTTTCGGCCGGACCGGCAAACTCTTCGCCATCGAACACTACGGCGTCGAGCCGGACATCATGTGCATGGCCAAGGGCATAGCCGACGGATTTCCCGTCAGCGCGTTCATGGCCCGCGGCGACATCGCCGAAGCCTTCACGCCGGGCGACCACCTCTCGACCTTCGGAGGAAATCCGGTAAGTTGCGCCGCAGCAATGGCTAACATCGACGTCCTGCTTGACGAGAAACTCTGCGAGAACTCCGCGCAACGCGGCGAACAACTTTTGACACGATTAAGAAATTTTCAGGAAAATTGCTCGCTGGTGGGAGACGTCCGTGGAAAGGGGTTGATGATCGGCGTGGAACTTGTCAGGGATGCCGCCAAGACCCCCGCCGACGAAGAGGCCCGAAAGGTCCGTACATTATGCCGCGAGGCCGGTGTACTGGTTGGAGTGGGCGGTTCGCTCGGAAACGTCGTCCGCCTCCAGCCGCCACTGGTTTTGACGTCCGAACAGGCGGACCGGGCGGCCAATACACTCGAAAAAGCCATCTCCTATGTATTCGGCGGCAGATGAGATCCGGTTTACTCGCCCGGACGTTTCCACAACGAGCGTGCAGTGAAAATCCCGCCCGGTTTTTGTGCGATAAGCCCCTTAATCGCCAACATGGTCATCGCTGCGGTGGCGTCGGAAGAGGCAAGTCCCGACCGGCGAATCAGTTCGTCCAGCGACAGTTCCGCAGCCGAGAGGTGCTCCATTAAGGCTGACTCCGTTTCAGTCAACTCGACCTGCCGGTCGGCCGGTTCAGCGGCGCCTTCGCCGGTCAGTACCTCGCCGACACGGCCTAGCCTGTCCAGAATGTCCTCGATGTTCTGCACAAGAGCGGCTGAGCCTGCGGCGATGAGGTTGTTAGTCCCCGCGCTGAACGGCGAATCTACTCTTCCCGGAACGGCGAAGACCTCCCTGGACTGTTCGATTGCCAGGCCGGCGGTGATGAGCGAACCGCTGC
>JAXHSV010000061.1:0-14682 GCA_034190305.1 Planctomycetota bacterium
ATGAATATTCAGCACACGCCCTTCGTATTTCGGCGGGATTCGCCAGAATGAAAGGAACCCGGCCTGGATGACAAGGTCCACCTCGGCGGCTTCAAGCCGCTCGACAATTGCGGCAGAGTAAGTTTCCGTGTCGGGCATTTCCTTGTAAGGGATGATGTGAACATTCAGCCCGGCGTCGCGCGAACGCTCGACGCCCTTGCAATCCCGGCTGGCGATAACGACGACCACCTCGGCAGACAACTTACCTGCCTGGATGTACTCCAGTATGTTCAGCAGCGTCCGGCCGCCGCCTGAAAGCAGAACGCCCAGACGAAGTTTTTTGGTTCGGGACTTACTCATCATTTTTCGGTTGCGGGTTGTCTTGTTTTTTCGCCGCTTCTTTTGCGATTCGTCCGAGGAATTCGGGCAGGTCGAGTCCGACCTGTTTGGCCAGGTCGTGCATCGGCGGAAGCGCGCCGAGCAGGCGTCCGCCAAAGCCTTTCAGTCCGCTGCCGTCCCCGCCGCCGTCCCAGACGATGACCTTCTCGATGGGCAGGTCCTGGATGGCCTTAGCCTGGATGTTGGCGATGTCGGCGAGTTTTTCGATGATAAGCAGCGAGGCTGCTCCGGTGTCCCCGCCGCAGGCTTCGACAAGTCGCTGATATCCTTCCGCCTTTCCGTCGAGTATCGCCTGGACGCCTTTGCCCTGTGCGGTCATTCGAGCGATTGTGGCTTCGGCGTCGCCTTCTGCGATGCGGATTGCTTCCTGTTTCTTCGCGTCGGCGGCGATGATGACTCTATCCCTGTCGGCGTTTGCCGGGACGACGATCTCGGCGTTCAGGCGCGACTGCTCGCGGATTGCGCGGGCGTCTTCCGCCTTTTTCTCAGCGTTTTCCTGTGCGACGCGGATGGCGCCGTCGGCCTCGCGCGAGGCCGATTCGCTTCGGTTTCTCGCCGCTTCCTCTGCCACTCGCTGGTTGGCGCGGTATCCGGCCTTGTCTGCTTCAGCGACGGTTTCCGCCTCGACGGCTTCTGCCTCGAGACCGGCGACTTTCTGTCGCTTATCACGGTCGGCGGTCGCTTCGCCCATCTCGGCGGTGGCATTGGCGGCGGCGACGGCGACTCGCTGGTCGCGCTTACGTTCAGCCACACCCGTCTCGCCGCGTTTTTCCTGTTCGGCTACGTCGATGTTGGCCTGGTTAATCGCCTCGGCGGCTGCTTTTCGCCCAAGGGCCTTGATGTACCCCGACTCGTCCTCGATATCGCGGATGTTGACGTTTATGACGGCAAGACCGATCTTCTCCAGTTCCAGCGAGACGGCCTCGTTGACCTGGGCCATGAACGCCTGACGGTCGCGGTTAATCGCTTCGATTTCCATCGTCGCGATGACCGCACGCATCTGCCCCAGGATAATGTCCTGCGCCTGGGTCTGGATTTCCTTCTCATTCTGTCCCAGCAGGCGTACGGCGGCGTTTTGCATGATTCCCGGCTGGTTTGAGATGGCGGCAGTTACGGTCGTCGGAACGGCTACGCGGATGTTCTCGCGTGATAGAGCGTTCGTCAGGTCAATCGGCACAACGAACGGTTCAAGGTCGAGGTAGTCGTACGCCTGGACCAGAGGCCAGACGAACGCCGCTCCACCGTGGACGCACTTGGCGGCGCCGCTTCCGGTCTTACCATAGACAACGAGGATCTTGTTCGACGGGCAGCGCTTGTACCTGCTGGCGAGGATAAAGACTGTCGCGATAAGTATGCCCAGGATGATGAGAATCAGGACAAGCGTTCTTCCTCCCTCACCTTCGGCGTCGTCGCCCGACAATTGGCCCAATGGAAGCAGATTCATCAATAGAGTTGCAATGTTCATCATTTTTCACCCCTTTCTTGTTCGTCTTTCTCGACAGGTTTAACTTCGATAGTTGTCGGTCCGAGTGTTCGCGTAACGCTAATCGGCGTACCTGCTTTGAGCGGTTTTCCGTCGGAGGTTCTGGCCTTTACGTGCGAGACGACGCCGCTGACGGTAACTCGCGCTTCGCCTGTTCCATCGGCGGGGATGTCCAGATAGACCGTCCCTCGTGTCCCGACGCAGGTCCGCAGGCGCGGGTTTCCGGTCTCCGCCAGTTTACGCATCAGGTTCATCGCCAGCGCCACGACCACGAAAGCGCCCAGGCCCCAGAATGTTCCGTAGGCGATCGCCCAGGTCAGGCTCTTTCCGGCGTCGTGGTGCATAGCGGCCGCCCAGAAGAACAACGTAAGAAACGCCAGGATCGCCCGGATCGACAGCAGCCTGAACGCCGCTACACTGTCGGCTGCGTCCGAAGACGAAGCGGCTTCGATGTCGCCGGGATGCAGGTCCACGTCTGCGTGGACATCTACGTCAACGTCGGCGTCGGCGTCCATATCGACATCTTCAGCGCCGCCCAGCCCTATCAACGATGTAATAAACTGCCAGAGGAAAATGGCGCTGAAGAACACAGCCGCTCCGTAGAACCACTGTGTTACGGTCTCAAGTCCTCTCCACCATTCCATCATGACTGTGCTCCTTGCTTCATGTTTCAGTGAACATACCTCGTTCGCAGGCGCAGACGAACGCTTCTCCGTATCGTTTCAGTCTTTGCCATTGCGTTCGGATTTTCTGCGATTCGTTTTCATCCACTTCCCCGTCGTCTGTAATTGCGTCCGACAGGGCGCGTAGCAGGCGGGAAAAGTCCTCGATTATTCGTTGCGTATTTGCAATGTATTCGACGTCGATTCGACGGTCGCTGACTTCAGGGTCGTGGACGAAAAAGCCGCCCGCCTGCTCGCAGAGCCATTGCACCACGTCCGTATCGTTCGTACTTTCCAGCAGCGCGACGAGGCGGTCAAGAGGGTTTCTCGCTCCGCTCGGTTCAATCGTCGAATCGCCGGTAGCCGACGGCTGGCACCACTTATAGACCAGCGACGGAGAGATGTTCATGTCGCCGGCTACTTTTTTAGCACCGACTTTTTCGATCGCTTTTTGAAGGACCTGATGGGAGTCCATATCTTGCGTCCCGTCTTCACATGACACAAGATATAGCAACGTACGTTTTTTTAGTCCATTATAAAATGGGACGATTATTGGAACGGATGTGCGGTCGGTCAGAGTTTTTCAGGCAGGCAGAACCCGGAAGGATTCCAAACCGTCAGGAGAACCTTTGGTGGAATACAGACATGAATGAATAATTGCCTCATAATGGTCTTAGGAAGTACGCCAAATGAGAAATTTAGGGCAGTGACCCTGAGATGGTAGGCTCGGGGTTCGTCGGGCGGTTTGGGAGAATCCATCGCATGGTTGTATTGTTTGTGCTGACCATAGCTTACGTAAGCCTGTGCCTTCTGCACTGGCTTTGGTCGGTCGTCGGTGTTGTCCGGGTCGGGTGGAGCGTAGAGCGGCTTGGTGCGCTTTGCACACCGGACCCGCCCCGATGGCCGAGATTGTCGGTGATCGTTCCGGCGTGCAATGAAGCCGACAAGATCACCCCGGCCCTTCGGACGCTGATCGAGCAGGATTACCCGGACCTGGAACTGATCGTGGTGGATGATCGCTCCACAGACTGCACGGGCGAAATCATCGACCGCCTGGCGTCCGAAAGCCGGCGGGTCCGTGCGATTCACGTTACTACGCTACCGGAAGGCTGGCTGGGCAAGGTCCACGCCCTCCACTGCGGCCTGGCCGAGTCCACCGGCGAGTTTGTCATGTTCACCGACGCGGACGTACACTTTCGAGCCGACGCGCTGCGGAAATCCATAGCCTATTGTCTTGATCGCGGCCTGGATTACCTTGCCGCTCTTCCGGACATCTGGCCTGGAAACGTTGTCTGCGACACCATGGTCGCTATGTTTCTGAGGTCGTTTATCCTGTTCCTGGTCCGGCCCTGGGCCGTCAGCAACCCCCGCTCGAAGGCGTTCGTTGGTATCGGGGCGTTCAATCTGGTCCGGCGGGAGGTGTTCGAGACAACGGAAGGTTTCGAGTGGCTTCGCCTGGAGATTGGCGACGACATGGGCGTCGGCTTTCTGATGAAGCGCTCCGGGGCTCGCTGCGGCGTAGCGGCTGGTTTTGACCTCGTCGGACTGCATTGGCACCGCACTATCGCCGAGGCTGCCCGTGGCGCCGAGAAAGGCTGGGCGCCCGTTTGTCGCTTCAGCGTGCTGCGGGGGGCGGCCCTGGCGACCGGGTCGCTACTGGTTGAGATGTCGCCGCTTCTGGCGGTGCTTCCGCTGATATTCGCGCCGATTCGCCTGGCGGGGTATCTGGGACTGGGCGTAGTGGGCGCATGGCTGGCGACGGTGCTGCTACTGGTTCGATGGGTGGGACCGACCGCGCTTCGCGGCCTGTTGGGTCCGCTGGTGGCGCCGCTGATGTCATTGCTGATCCTGCGGACGGCCTTGCTTGGTCGGCGCCGCGGCGGGGTCCTGTGGCGCGGTACACTCTACCCAAGCGAAACGCTCCGTGCGGGCATGCGGCTGCGACTGTCCTTGCGCCATCCGCCCGACCCGAGACATGAGCACTTCAGGCAACCCGTCTTATAAACTAATTTCGGATACTTCCGACCTGTCGTAAGTCGTTATAGAATGGGCAGAGATTAAACCATGACAAAGCAGAGCGTCGTAGAATTTCGCGTTCGCTACAGCGAGACGGACCAGATGGGCACGTATTCCAATTCGCGTGTGCTCGAATGGTTCGAGTGTGGGCGGACGGAGTTTTTCAGGCAGACAGGCACGTCGTACGCTGAAATGGAGGATCGAGGCGTGCTGCTGCCGGTAGTCGAATCGTACGTAAAGTACGTCGGGCGAGCGAGATACGATGATCTGCTGGAGATGACCACTACCGGGCGGATGGTCGGTAAGGCGCGCATCCGCTGTGATGTAAAAATCGTCCACGCTGCTACCGGCGCACCCGTAGCCGAGGGCTACACCGTCCACGCATTCACGAACTCGTCCGGGCGACCTGTCCGCGCTCCGGAATGGTTCATTCATGCGATGGAGGACGGCGCCTCACGGTAACGGCGCATTTCGCCTTGTCGCATTCCGAAAAGTCGATGCTGTATTCGTATCCGAGCGGTTCGAGGACGCGGCGGTACAGCACGTCGCAGTGTCGGCAGTAATCGTGATAGGGTTCGATGTGCTTATACTCCAGTAACCGGCCCATCGACGGGCAGTTGTGCATGATGATTCTGAATTCGCCGGCGTCGGCGTCCAGTTCCATCGTGAAATCGGCTGCTTCCTCGTTTAGCGCCCGCTCCCAGTATTCCCAGCAGCCAACAAGACCGTTCTTGCGGACGGCCGATTCGAGGTTGTCCAGGAAATTGTCGGCCAGGTAGTTCCAGAAATCCTCAACGGCGTCTGTCCCTCCGGTCTGCTCGAGAAACCTGAACAACTCGCTGTAGGCCGGGATAAATTCCGTGCAGGAAATCATGACGCTGCCTTCCTGTAAAACCGCTGTACGCTCCTGCCGGTCTGCTCGTCGTATTCGACAAGATCGGCTGCGAATTCGCTGCCGGCGCAGATGGCTTCGTTGACTGTCCGTGTCGTTTCGTAAAACAGTTCAGCGATGGGATATCCGCGCTGCCGCATATGTGTTACTGCCGGACAGGCAGGGACGTCGATGACGAGTTGGTCGTCGGAAAGACTGATTCTGACCTCGGCGCCTTCGATTTTGTAAATCTTCTCGAAGTGTTCCTTCAGCGCCACCAGTCCGCGGGTCTTCAGGTCTTCGGTCAGTGGCCGGTAAAACGCTTCGGCGAACCGCCGGAGGTATTGACGGACGGCATCGGCGCCGAAATTGCGGTGCAGGTACTCGATTCCCGCGCTCAATGCTCCGTGAAAGTCCTTGTGAAGATAGACGTTGTCGGATGCTTTTCGTGTCAGGACTTTTTTAGACATTTTTGTTCACCCGATGAACGATTTCATCCATACACGGTTAGACCTCCGACATGAATACACGATAGTACAGATAATCCAATCCAGCCTCTGCTGTTCCGCAGGTCGGGCGACCAGCGAGGATTTGTTCCCGGCCTTATGTTACTTGTTGCCCAATTTCTTCATCACTGCCGCGTCGCGGGCGGAGAGGTCGGGGTATTCAGGATCGGCTCCGACGTCCGGGCGGCGCTTCCAGGAACGGGCGCAGCGGGAATACTTCTCGCGCGTGTCATCAACACGGATGCCGATGGGTATTGTGTCAGACACAGGTTGAAAACCTGTGCCACTAATCTTTTCGATTCGCGCGTATCCGACGCCGAGAAGGTCTTCAAGTTCGCCCAGATAGGTTTCCAGGAAGGTTTCGGCGGCGGGGTCGTCTTCGGCGACGATAAAGACGGCTTCGGTGTCGAGCGGATTCTTTACGCCCGCGTTGCGCAGAGCCTCCAGTTTGACCAGTCCTTCTGATCGCAGTTCCAGCAGACGGTCCCAAATCCAGGCGGGTCCGACCTGTATTTCGTCGGATGAGAACTGGGCGAGGTCGGGATTGACCGGGCGGAGGTCTTCAGCCATTTTCAGCATCGCCTCGTCGTATTCCGGCAACAGGGCCAGGTGTATGCTTTCCGGTTCCTCGGGGTCTCTGTTCGGGACGTGCTCCCACGCCTCCTCGACAGTGTGCGGCAGGATAGGTGCAAGGAGTTTAAGCAGCGTTACGAGCATTTCGTGCAGTACGGTCTGGCTGGCACGCCGGCGCGGCGAATCGGGCAATTCACAGTAAAGGCGGTCTTTGACCGCAGACATATAGACGCTTGAGGCCTGGACCGTGCAGAACTCGTGCATCATCCGGGCCGCCCGGTGGAACTCGTAGCGGTCGTAAGCGCCCCGGACATCTCGAACCAGTCGGTGCAGTTCCAGCCTCATCCATCGGTCGATCGAATGTTCGGAGGGTTCGGCTGCGTTGGCGGCGGGATCGAAATCGCAGCATGCGCCCATGCAGAATCGCAGCGTATTGCGAATTTTCCGATATGCCTCATCGCTCTGGGCGATGAGGTTTTCGCTGCAGCGGACGTCGTCGGTGTAGTTCTGCGACGCCACCCACAGGCGGAGAATGTCGGCTCCGCGCCTGGAGATTTGGTCAACGACGTTCATGACGTTTCCAAGCGACTTGCTCATCTTGGTTCGGCCTTCTTCGTCAACGACGTAGCCGTGGGTCAGGACTGCCCTGAACGGAGGCAGTCCCGCCGCTCCAAGCGCCAGCAGAAGCGACAACTGGAACCATCCACGGTGCTGGTCCGAGCCTTCAAGGTACAGATCGACCGGGATTTCTCCGACCAGCCCGCGCTGAATGGCTGCTGCGAACCAACTGGAACCGGATTCGAACCAGACATCAAAGATGTCGTAATTTTTGGACAGTCGTCCGATGTCAAACTGCAAGTCGCCCAGGTCCGGATCGCAGGCGGGGTCATAATCACCCAGCAGTTCAGCCGGCGAGTCCTTGAACCAGCAGTCCGAACCTTTTTCGGCGAAACGTTTTGCCACGGCGCGGACGGATGCAGCCGTCAGGAAGACTTGTCCGTTCTCGTTGTAAAATGCTGGGATCGGCAGGCCCCAACTTCGCTGGCGGGAGATGCACCAGTCGGGTCTGCTTTCCAGCATCCCGGCCAGGCGGTTCCTCCCCCATCCGGGGACGAAGTCCATTCCGCCGTCTTCGGCGGTCTTTCGGCAGGCGTTCATCGCCATTTCGCGCAGCGTCGTTCCGCGCTTCATGTCGCCATCGACGGATACGAACCATTGCTCGGTCGCGCGGAAGATTGTCGGCGTCTTGCTGCGCCAATCGTGCGGGTAGGAGTGCGTGATGGTCTGGCGATGGAACAGAGTTCCGGCTTTGTTGAGAAAATCAACCACAAGAGGATTGGCGCCCCAGACGCTCTTTCCGACAAGCCAGTTCGGAGCAGTCTCGTCGAGTCTGCCGTCTTCGGCAACCGGGCAATAGACCTCCAGGTCGCACTTCAGGGCAGTGCCGTAGTCTTCCATTCCGTGACCGGGCGCGGTGTGGACCAGGCCCGTGCCGTCTTCGAGCGTTACGTAATTGGCGGGGACGAGAGGGCAGATTTTTCCCTCAATCAGAGGATGGAGGTATGTGATGCCTGCATCTACCATCGCCGCACCGCGAGTGCCGGCAAGAACATCGAATTTTTCGACGCCGCCGACCGCGCAGACCTTTTCAGCAAGGTCGCTTGCGATTACGGCTATTACATCTTTGCCTGCGTTTGAAAATTTAACAGCAGAATATTCAAAATCCGGATGTACAGCCACAGCCAGGTTCGCCGGAAGTGTCCACGGCGTCGTCGTCCAGACCATAAGATACGCAGGGGCGGGATCGTCCAGGCCGAACATATCCTTCAGTGCCGACGAATCGGCCGCTGCCAGCAGGACGTAGATGCTGTCGTCCTCACGATCGTGATATTCCAGTTCGGCTTCAGCCAGTGCGGTGCGGTTCTCGATGGACCAGTGGACGGGCTTGAGTTGCCGGAACACCAGCCCCTGCTCGACCAGTCGCGCGAATACCTCCAGCACTGCCGATTCGTACTCCGGTGTCATCGTTATGTAGGGCCTGTCGAATTCGCCGATGACGCCGAGACGTTGAAACTGCTCTGCCTGGATTCTGACGTACTTGTCGGCGTATTCGGCGCACCGGCGGCGGACATCGGAGTGAGACATCTTTATCAGGTTGTCGCCGAGTTCACTTTGAACACGGTATTCGATCGGCAGGCCGTGGCAATCCCACCCGTGGATATACGGAGCGTCGAAACCGGCCATGTTTTTGTAACGGATAACGATGTCCTTGAGGATCTTATTCAGCGCGGTGCCCATGTGGATATTGCCGTTGGCGTAGGGCGGTCCGTCGTGGAGGATGAATCTCGGTCCGCCCGCGCGGGCTTTACGTATCTGCCCGTAAATGTCGGTTTGCGACCAGCGAGTCTGAATGTCCGGTTCTTTTTTCAGCAGGCCCGCACGCATGTCGAAGGCGGTATTCGGAAGATTCAACGTGTCCTTGTAGTTTTTCTTTTTCTCGTTCATTGGTTTTATCTTTTTTCCGACCGGAATGTTCGCAACTGCAGGCATTGTGCATTTATAAGCGACTTGCGTCAATGGGGTAGGTGGAACAAACCGGATTTGACACAGGGGTCAGGCAAGCCTATTATAGCCTTTGGCGAAACCACAAACATAATACATGTGAAAGGAATCATTAATTATGAGTTCTGAAAATGTCGTGGAACTGACCGATGCCAATTTTGACGACGAAGTTGTCAATTCAAACATTCCGGTTCTGGTGGATTTTTGGGCGGAGTGGTGCATGCCCTGCAAGATGATCGCGCCGATAATCGATGAACTGGCCGACGAATACGCCGGGAAAGTCAAGTTCGGAAAGATTAACATCGACTCAAATCGCCAGGCCGCTATGCAACAAGGCATCCAGGCCATACCGACGCTGCTGCTGTTCAAGGGCGGGAAAGTGGAAAAGAAAATAGTCGGCGTTAAGGGCAAAAACGACATGAAGGCTATAATAGACGCGGTGCAGTAAGAAGTTATGACGGGTCCATCAAAGTCGCTATCACGCCGTCAGGTGCGGGATTTCGACCGGCTGGCGATTGAGCAGTGGGGCGTGGCCGGCGTGGTTCTGATGGAAAACGCCGGGCGCGGTGCGACTGACGCCATAGAAGGTTTTCTCGGCGGTGTTTCCGGAAAGAAGATCGCTATTGTTGCGGGTGTCGGCAACAACGGCGGAGACGGTTTCGTCATCGCGCGACACCTTTATCTCCGCGGCGCGTGCACTGCGGTTTTCATCGTGGGTAAGACGGAAAAGATGACCCCCGACGCAGCGACGAATTTCAGCATTCTCAAACCGCTCGAAATTGACGTGCATCCCTGTGCGGACGAAGAACTTTCAAACCTGTCTGAAAAATTGCGAGGTTTCGAACTCATAGTCGATGCGCTCGGTGGGACTGGAATTTCAGGCCCGCTTCGCGGCGACCTTGCTATCGCCGTAGAACAAATCAACGCTGCGGGCAGACCCGTCGTCGCAATCGACATCCCCACAGGCTTGGACTGCGACACGAGCGATGCGCCAGGCCCGGCCGTCAAGGCGTCGCTGACCGTTACCTTCGTCGCGCGAAAGATCGGTTTTGACGCGCCCGGCGCTTCAGACTACACAGGAAAAATTATCGTCGCCGACATCGGCGTCCCGCTTAACACCGCTGCAGGTGAAGGAAATGAATAGTCTGAAAAAAGGAATGGGGGATTGCTTTTGTTGTCGTTACCATCTGCACCGCTCTTTATTTTGCAGTGCGTAGCCTCACTTCTCCGGCGGAACCGCCGTGTATGCTGAACAAATGAACATGACAAGGCCGTTGCCATAACCGCGCTTCTTCTAATCTTTTATTATCCCCTGTATCCTGTGCATCCCTGCTATTTTTTCCCCCGTCCTCGCATTTGCAGGCCGAAGAGTTTTATAAATCCGGTCGCGTCGGAAGGAGTATATTCCTCGCCCATCGTGAACGACGCCAGCGACGTTGAGTAGAGGCTCTTCGGTGAGGTTACGCCGGCGACGGTAGCCTGACCTTTGAAGCATTTAATCCGCACCGATCCGGTAACGTTCTTCTGCGTTTCGGCGACGAATGCGTCGAGACTTCGGCGCAGCGGGCAGAACCACTGGCCGTAATATACCATCTCGGCGTATTTCAGCGCCACCTGCTGCTTGTAGTGGGCGGTTTCGCGGTCCAGCGTGATGGACTCCAGGGCGCGATGCGCCTGGTAGAGAATCGTCCCGCCGGGGGTCTCGTATGCCCCCCGGCTCTTGATGCCGACGAGGCGGTTTTCAACCAGTTGGGTCTGCCCGACGGCGTGTTTTCCGCCGATCTTGTTTAGTTTGGCAATTAATTTGTGGCCGGGCATTTTCTCATCGTCCACTGCTACGGGCTTGCCCGCCTTGAAATCGACCCGGACATAGGCCGGCTTGGCCGGGGCCTTGGAAACCGGCACGGACATCACCCACAGGTCGTCTTTTGGCTCGTTTGCAGGGTCTTCCAGGTCGGCGCCCTCATGGCTGATATGCCAGAGGTTGCGGTCGCGGGAGTAGATTTTCTTTTTGCTGACAGGGACGGGGACGCCGTGCGACTTTGCGTATTCGACGGCTGCTTCCCGACTGGTCAGTTCGAAAGAAGAATCTTTCCACGGAGAGATAATGGTCAGTTTCGGCGCAAAGGCCATGAAGGTCAGTTCGAATCGGACCTGGTCGTTTCCCTTTCCGGTGCAGCCGTGGGCGACGGCGTCGGCCTTTTCCTTCAGCGCACACTGGGCCTGCGCCTTGGCAATAAGCGGACGAGCGATGGCGGTGCCAAGCAGGTAGTGATGCTCGTAGGCTGCTCCTGCGGCGAGCATTTTAAAACAATACTGCTCGGCGAAGACCCTTCGCAGGTCGGCGACAACGCATTTTGACGCTCCACTGGCGAGTGCCTTTTGCTCGATGCCGCGTAGTTCACCGGCGCCCTGACCCACATCGGCGACGAAGGCGATTACATCGCAGCCTTCGTACCGCTCCTTCAACCACGGCAGAATCACCGAAGTGTCCAGCCCGCCCGAATACGCCAGCACGATCTTCTTGACCTTCTTGCTCATGAGTATGCTCCTTGTGTTTCGGGAAGCACGGCATTTTATCCGAATTATTGTGTTACACAATTACTTATTGGATATGTATCACGAAAGAAAGTGCGCCGGCGCGGGTATTACAGGCACTTGTGGTTGTTCTGTCGCGGGTCTTTTATGAGTTTCCCTGAATGAAGGACGCCGCGTGCGGCCAGTTTCCAGAAGCCGTGGCCTGCATCGTAGAACTTTTGCGAGGTTTCAATAGCATTTATCATCATTCCGGCGCGGTTTCGCTGGAGAGTTGCGGCTATTGCGCCGTCGGGCGTGATGAAGACGCCGGGCCATCGGCTGTAATAACCGGATGAATTCGCCGCACTGATCCAGAAATAGTTGAAACCGGCCTGTGCCTGGACGGTCTGGCGCATGATATGCTCATGGATGCCCGGGCCCGGCATATAACCGTTGTGGAACGATTGGAAAATCGCCTGCACGCGGCGTTTTTTCAGTTTACGGTACAACTCCGGGAATCGCAGGTCGTAGCAGATAAGCAGGGCGCACCTGACGCCGTTGAGCGTAAAGATAACGAAGCGGTCGCCGGGCGTATAGGCCTTCAGGTCGCCGGGCGTGCAGAAGCGTTTGTCGTAGCGGTTGCGGACTCTGCCGTCCGGACCGATCAGGTACAGGCAGTTGGTCGGTTTGTGAGGCGGCGTGAGCGGGTGGGCGCTTCCCAGCACGACCCAGAGCCTCAGGCGGGCAGCCTCGGTGCAGATAGATTCGGTCGATTCACGAAGGGCGCGCCAATATGCCTCGTCGGGCGCCGGCGCATGCTTCATGGTAAGGTATCCGCTCATACACGCTTCGTGGAAATGCACAAGATCGACCCTGCCGGCCTTGGACTTGATCATGTAACGGCGAATGATTGCCGCGTTCCGCCTGGGGTTGAAACTTTCGGCGAACTGGCACGTCGCTATGCGAATCTTTCCGGATTTCATCGCTGCGACTCCGTCAGACGCCGGACGACCACCTCTTGCATGATCTCGCGCGGGGCGGTTTTTTTTGTCCAGAATTCGAATTGTGCGACGGCCTGGTTGATGAACATCTCAAGTCCGGAGACACATACACAGCCGGCGTTTGAGGCTTCACGGAGCAGTCGCGTCTGAAGGGGGTTGTAGATCGTGTCGAAAACGACCCGGACCCGCGACAGCGCATCGGCGGGTATAGGGCTTTTGTCTATGTCGGGGTGCATTCCGATAGATGTGCAGTTGATGGCGATCTCGGATGAAAGTTCCGCGACTTCATGAAGCGGTCGGGCGCAGGCGTCGAATTCGTCAGCAAGTTTTTCGGCGCGCGAGAATGTACGGTTATAAACGGTTACATCACTGCGGTAGTGCCTCAATGCCGCCGTGATTGCGCGGGCGACCCCACCGGCTCCGACAACGGCGACTTTGCGCCCGGAAAGGTCGCAGCGACCGATTTCCATAGCCGAACACAGTGCGTCGATGGCGGCGGCGTAGTCGGTGTTGGTTCCGGAAAGCGAGCCGTCGTTGGCGATTGCGATGGTATTAATTGCACCGATCCGGCGGGATAGTTCATCAGTGTTTTCCTTACCTACGCGGGCGATGGCGTTTTCCTTATGCGGGATGGTAACGCTCAGGCCTCGCAGGTCCGTCCAGGGTGCAACGGCGTCCATGAAACGATTGAAATTTTCCGCTCCGGATTCGATCAGCAGCGGAACGTACACCGCGTCGATGCCGCAGGCGGCAAAGGCGGCGTTGTGAATGGCGGGGCTCATCGAATGTGCCACCGGGCAGCCGATGACGCCATAAACTTTCGTTGCAGGATCGACGGAATCCCAGCGGTAGAGTTGCTTCATTTGCTCTACGGTCAACTGACCCGGGGCGGATTCCTCGCCCGTCTCCAGTGAGGCGAACATCCCGAACGCGCCGAATTTCCGAGCGAGGATTCGACTGGCCTGACCCGCCTGGCCCATCGCCAGAGCGATCATCGGCTTGGTGGCGTTTCGCAGAACAGACAGGACGGCCAGTGCATCTTCAGGTCCTTTGGCACGGAAGGCTATTTTGCCGACGTCCTCTTGAGAGGCGTCGAGTTCCGCAACGATTTTATCCAGATCGGCGGGCGGGCCTGTAAAGTCGTGATGGCTGAGGATTGTCCGTCCTTTAGGCCTGCGGGACGGCGGAACGTCCAGTTCCACGTCGATGTAGTCTGCCCCCAGGCGTGCTGCTGTGGCGAGGATGCCCAGACGGTCTGATTCGTCACCTGCGAATTGTCCGCCCTGTCGGGTGGGACGGTTGGTGGCAATGACAGGAAGCGGACAGTCCGACAACAGAGTTTGAAGAGTGTTCTCATCAGGCGCTGCGGCGAGATAGTCCAGGCGGCATTCGACCATATCCGCACCGGCTTCGGCGGCCTTGTGCATAGCCTGACGCATCTGACCTGCTGTCGATTGAGTTAGCGGAACAATCAACACTGTTTTGGAAAGCGTTTTAGACATTGATGATTGTGCTTTTTCCGTTACCGTCGAGGCCGAGGCGGGACTCGACGCTGTTTTTTCGGCGGTTTTTCATCGGGGACTTTCGCAGCCGGCTCATGCGCAGCCGTTGCCAGAACGTTAACTACTTTGATTGCGGAAACGGCAAAGTTAATTTTCCGGGATTCAAACAAACTGTTCTTGTCCGTCTTGTAAATTGGTTTTGTCGGATCGGAGTATTGTTTTGGGCGTTTGGAGCGAAGCGCCATGGTCTTGAGGCGATCATAGAATATTTTGGCGCGGTCCTGCTTCATTTTCCCGGTTTCGGATTTAATGACGGCCAGAGTGTCTTCGAAAGTGGTCCGGTTGTGGTCGCACTCGTAGTTAAGCCTTTGCAGCAGGGTTTCATCAGCGGCCTGGTCGTTTATCATAACAAGCAGATGCTTGATTGTCCTTTCCAATACGTTGACCGTCCTGTTGTATTTAACGACTGCCCGCTCGTCGCCCGCCTTTTTTCGGAGGGTCTTGTTTCGGCGCTGCTTTCGCTCCGGCGTGTCATTGTCGGACTGAGCCAGTAAGGCCCACGTAGCCTTGGGCAAAGCGGGCATGGATTTGTATCGGCAATCGTTCCGGAG
>JAXHSV010000062.1:0-14451 GCA_034190305.1 Planctomycetota bacterium
GTGATTGATTCACATAGACGAAATACGGACAAGGCGCGTGGGAACGAGAAAATTGAGCCGTCCCTCTTGCGCAGCCACCGAATCTAATCGTTGGATTCAGGACTTGTTGTGCAACAGGCTCCTTTAATCCTTTAATCCTTTAATCCCTGACCCCTTTAATCCTCCCCTTTAATCCTGCCCCCTTTAATCCCCTTTAATCAAGGAGATATCATTAAATGTCATCAATACTATTTACGTCGACTCGAGCGAAGAATGCCCAACCCGCCAAAAACCAATAAACCCAGCGTCCCGGGCTCTGGAACAAATCGGAAATTTGGTGCGAAAAAATACCCGTCCTCGATAACTTCATCCGGAAAGTTCAATAATCCCGGGCCGGGAGTGAAATTTGGTCCGACCTGTCCACGAAATATCCGAGACGTGCAAACCAGACTGATGCGAGAATCCTTCAATATGCTCTCATGTACCACATTGAAGAACGGGTATGTATCTATGACGATGGGCTGGGGTGGTTCGACTGCTGGTTGCAAGGGATTACCTAGCGGTACCGTCGCACCTATTACGTAGGTCTGGCCGGCGTCCAGGGTTAGCGGCTCAACGGTGGCGTATCGGTAGTGTCCGATAAGCGGATTATCATCGCCTGCATCTACTTGTGCCCACGCAAGCAATTCTTCATTTGCATTCCAAATACCTACGCGGTGTGGTTCAGACAATCCGTCAAGCCCGCTGTCAAAGAACCCAAGTGATGTTACCTCTATCTGAGAATTAACTGTAAATGACCACCCCAAAGTTGAATCGCTGTCGGCGGCAAGAGGAACACCGCCGTCAGGAATCGGCTCCTCGAGTTGAAAATCAACGATAGCAGTCAAAGGTTCCGCAACGGCCTGCGGCACACACAGGAAGACGGCCGCCAGGCACCCGCGTAAAGTATTTTGTGTAAGTTCTTCAAGCAGTCGAATGCGTTTTTGGGGAAGATGCCCGAAGCCCAGCCATTGCCCATTGCAAAGGTTGGGCTTAGCGCCGACGAGGGCGTGAATCATCTTTTTTTAGGAACTACCGTTAATTTACACATAATACTTTACAATATCGGATACTGATTACTAATTTGCGTTTTCGCGGTTCATGGATAGAATGAAGGTTATGGCGATTTCTTCGGTTGCAAACGGCCTGGCCGATCTTCTCGCGCCTTACGCCGAGTCGGTTAACTCGGCGATGGCGTCGGCGCTGACGGATGAGGCAGCGCCCGCGACGCTGGGCGAGTCTATGCGTTACGCCTGCCTGAACGGCGGAAAGAGGCTGCGCCCTGCGCTTGTGTTCCTGTCGGCCGAAACCGTCGCAGAACCGAAGCGCTGGCCAGCCGACCCGACGCCTGCGGCGGTGGCGGTGGAAATGGTGCATTGCTACAGCCTGGTGCACGACGACCTGCCGGCAATGGACGACGACACTCTCCGCCGGGGCAGGCCCACCTGCCACGTGAAATTCGGCGAGGCAATGGCGATACTGACCGGCGACGCGCTGTTGACGCGGGCGTTCGAGGTGATCGCTTCGGGATACACAGAGTCCGCCAGGTTAACCGAACTCATCGGTACTCTCGCCTCCGCCGCCGGAGCCGGCGGAATGATCGCCGGGCAGGTCGCCGACATGGGATTGTGCGAAGTTCCCGAAGGCGATGCCGGCAGAAGGTATATCCATCTGCGAAAGACAGCCGCCCTTCTGACCGCTGCGGTGCGCATGGGAGGCATCTGTGCAGGAGCGGATGAGGACCAACTATATGCGCTCGAGGCTTTCGGAGAAAATGTCGGCCTGGCCTTCCAGGTCGCCGACGACCTGCTTGATGCGGTAGGATCAGCCGGGGAAATCGGAAAGACGCCCGGAAAGGACGCTCGCGCCGGTAAGCGAACCTATGCCGGCGAACTGGGAATAGAGCATGCCCGCCGGCTTGTCGCCGACCTGACGGGTCGGGCGGGCGAGGCGCTGGAGCCTTTCGGCAACCGGGCGAAAAAATTGCGAAAACTGGCAGAACTGCTAGCCAGAAGGGACCGGTAATACGCTAAAAAAGATGAAAAATCAGCCACAACAAAAGCAGACGCCTTCGGCTGGCGAGGACCTTACAGAGTCCCCCGGACTGCTGGAGCAAATCCACTCTCCCGCCGACTTGAAGGATAAATCGCCTCAGCAACTATCAGAATTGGCAGAGCAGATTCGCCGGATGATTATCCGGACCGTATCGCGGACCGGCGGACACCTTTCCAGCAATCTGGGCGTGGCCGATCTTACCATAGCCCTGCACACGGTCTTTGATTTTTCCCATGACCGCCTTCTGTGGGACGTTGGGCACCAGTGTTACGCACATAAGATTCTGACCGGTCGATGCGGGCAGTTTAATACGCTCCGCCAGGCGGGAGGCATCAGCGGATACCCCGCTCCGTCCGAAAGCGATTACGACCTGTTCGCCTCCGGTCACGCCGGTACAGCCATCTCAACGGCATCGGGTCTGGCGTGGGCAGACCAGCCCGCCAAAAGAAAAATCGTCGTAGTCGTCGGCGACGCATCCATCGCCAACGGCGTCTCGCTGGAGGCAATCAACAACGCCGGACTCCTGAAACGCCAGTTCCTCGTCGTCCTCAACGACAATTCGATGGCCATCGACGTTACACAGGGCGCCCTGGCCAGGCTGCTGGACCGAATACGCCTGACGCAGACTTATGCCGGAATCAAACACAGAACCGAGAATGTCCTAAGCCGACTTCCCCTCGGCCAGGAGTTGACCGACAAACTCCGTCACATCAAGGAAGGCCTGCGAACCACCATACACGGCGAGCAACTGTTCGAGGCATTGGGTTTCCGATATTTCGGCCCGGTTGACGGGCATAATATGGAGGCAATGCTTAACGTCCTTCGCCGCGTCGCAGAGGTTCCCCAGCCGGTGCTGCTGCACGTCCACACACAGAAAGGCAGGGGATGCGATTACGCCGTCGAGGACCCCTGCCGGTTCCACTCCCCCGCCGCACACACCGTCAACGGCGGGGTCGTGGAGTTCCCCGTTCGAAAACGTCCGACGTGGACGGACGTGTTCTCCAGGGTGCTTCTCGAGAAGGCAAAGAATGATAAAAAAATTATCGCCATCACCGCCGCAATGCCCGACGGAACAGGCCTGGCAGCCTTCCGCGATGCGTTGGGCGATCGCTATATTGACGTCGGGATCAACGAATCGCACGCCGTGGCAATGGCTGCCGGTCTGGCAAAGTCCGGACTTAAACCGGTCGTCGCCATCTACTCGACCTTCCTTCAGAGGGCGTTCGACCAGATATTCGAGGAGGTCGCTCTCCAGTCCCTGCCGGTCACATTTTGCATCGACCGCGCCGGACTGGTAGGCGCTGACGGTCCTTCTCATCACGGCCTGCTCGATATCGCCTTCATGCGCCTCCTTCCGGGAATGGTCCTTATGTCGCCGGCCGACGAGGCGGAACTGGTCTCGGCCATGGATTTGGCGATGTCTCTGGACAGACCGACGGCTATTCGTTATCCGCGCGACATCGTTCCGGAATCCTTCTCGCAACATGCGCCTTTTGTATTGGGAAAGGCCTGCCGAATCCGAGAAGGTGATGACGGAACGTTCCTGGCGCTTGGGGCGACGGTCGAATACGCAACCCGTGCCGCTGAAAGACTGGCTGAGGAAGACGGCGCCGAAACGTCGGTTATATCCGCCCGGTTCACCAAGCCGCTGGATGAGCATCTCATCGCCGAGTTGATTGCAACAGGCAAACCGGTGCTGACCGTCGAGGAGCATTCTGTTGCGTGCGGTTTCGGCTCGGCTGTGATGGAACTGGCGGCGAAAAGGTCGCTGGATACCTCCGGCGTAAAATTTCTCGGCGCGCCCGACCGTTTCATCACCCACGCAGCCAGGGAAAAGCAACTCGCCGAGATCGGCCTGGATACCGACGGACTGGTCAAAGCCATGCGACAATCCCTCGCAAACCAAACCGTCCCACAACCGTAATAGAAAAGGAATTGAACCACAAAGGACACGAAGAAAATAAATGAAAAATGTAAAATGATAAACGACGCGGTCCGACGTGGAGCAGGCATTTGGCATTTGGCATTTGACATTTGGCATTTTTCATTTCTTTGTGCTCTTTGTGTCCTTTGTGGTTCATTTTGTCGGACGCTGCTAAGGAGAAAGACCTTTGAGCAACGGAATACTTACTGAAATGACGATTGAGGACGTCCGGGCGTTCGACCCGGAGGTCGTGGCGATAGGCATCGGGTCGGTGGAACCTCACGGGCCTGTGCTGCCCTACGGGACAGACTATTGGCAGTGCGATGCGAGCGTTCGGCGCGGCGTAATCCTGGCCAACGAGGCCGGTGCGCGGGCGTTGATGTATCCGACGCTGCCGATCGGAAACAATGCCAACTTCAAGGCCTTCCCATTCGCCTGCCGCATCGGCATCCAAACGCTGATGCAGGTGGTTCTTGACATCATCGGCGCCCTGGCGGAAGACGGCATCAACAAAATCGTCCTGTTCGACGGTCATGGCGGCAATACCGACACGCTCCGCGCCACGCTTCGGGCTAACGTCGATGCTCGCCGCCCCGGTCAGGGACCGTTCGTGTGCCTGGCCTCCTACCCGCCGGCGACCGCTTCACTCGTCGAAGATTACAGCGACCACGGCGGCGAATCGGAGGTTTCGCGGATGCTGCACTTGCGAGAAGACCTGGTGCGCAAGGACAAGTTCGACAACTTTCCGTGGGGCGAAAAACCGGCTGTAGAGGCCCTGACAGACGAATGCGTCTATTATGTCAAGCCATGGCATCTTCACGTACCGGCGTCGGCCGGAGGGGATGTTCGCAAGGCTTCAGCCGAGAAAGGCAAGGGACTTATCGAACGCGCAGCCAAACACCTCGCCCGGCTACTGACGCAACTGTCAAAAACGCCGTGGTCGGAAAGGTTCCCGTATAAATAACCGACAGGAGCAAAAAAACGATGACGCTCAAGGTAACAGTAGTAGGCGTCGGTCTGGTTGGCGAAGCAATTGTGAGTTGTCTGAAGGAGCGCAACTTCCCGTGCGAGTGGCCCCCGCGCGTGGCCGCCACGCGAGAAAGGCCACAGACACTTGCTGGGGAAAAGATGCTTGTGGAGGAAACCACGGCCGATGTGTTCGACGGCGCGGACGTTGTCCTTTTCGCAGGAAAAGAGGGCGCCAAGGGTGCGAGTGCCACTTGGCGCGAGACTGCTGAAAAGGCAGGCGCCATCTGTGTCGACAACGGTCGCGATTTTCGGCTTGCGCCGGATGTGCCCCTGATCGTCCCGGAGGTGAACGCCGACGCAATCGCCAACGATACCCGCTTCATCGCAAGCCCAAACTGCTCGACCATTCAACTGGTAGTTGCCTTGGCGCCGCTGCATCGGGCCACACGCATCAAGCGGATTGTCGTATCGACATACCAATCGACCAGCGGCTGGGGCCTCAAGGGGCCGCAAGAACTCAAGGCCCAGACGCCGGCGGCGTTGGAATCTCTCGATGACATCCCGTTCGATCCGACGGTGTTTGCACGGCCGGTCGCCTTCAACTGCATCCCGCACATTGAGCCTTTCATGGACGCCGACTATACGCGGGAAGAGTGGAAGATGGTCCACGAAACGCGCAAGATCCTCGGCGATTCGACCATCCGCATCTCGACGACGGCGGTGCGTGTACCGGTCTTTGTCGGTCACGGGGAGGCCATCTGGATCGAGACCGACGCCCCCCTCTCGCCCAACGAGGCCCGCGACCTTCTGCGCGACACGCCTGGTGTAATTCTGATGGACGAACCGGCCGGCGAAACCCCACGGGGCGACAAGAACGAGCGTACCTATCCGACACCACTGGACGTTCTGAAGCACCGCGACGACGTACTGGTCGGGCGAATACGTCAAGACATCAGCAGCGACAGCGGCTTGGTGCTCTGGTGTGTCTCGGACAACCTTCGCAAGGGCGCGGCCTTAAACGTCGTCCAGATTGCCGAGGAACTGATTCGGCGCGGCATGTTGAAACCGTAAATAAGATGACTGTTCGCGTACTTAGCAATTGAAAGTAGAGAGGACGCCAATATTGAGCGTCCTCTCTACGATTTCTTCCTGTCTATGAGAGAGGTTCCGATTACTCCAGCACGTAAGGCGGCACCCATAGCTTACGAATGTCGTCGATGCCCAACTTCAACATGGCTAATCGTTCCAGTGACAAACCCCAGGCAAAACCGCTGACTTCCTTGGGATCGAACCCAGCTCCCTCAAGTGTCTTAGCCTGAAGCATCCCGCCACCGAGGATGTCGAGCTCCCGATGGTTCTTACTTGCCAATGCTTGAAAGCCGGGCACCACGAAGCTTGTGTCGTGCTCCACCCAACGAATTGTCCCGCCAGGAACCGCCGCGTGAATCGCACGCTCACAGGTGCGTTTGAAGGCCTTCACGTCGGCGCCTACATCGATACAGACACCATCTACTTGATGGAAAACCTTTGAACGCGTTGCGTCCCCTTTGTCCGGGCGGAATACTCGGCCCGCAGCTAGCAGTCTTACTGGTGGCTTTCGCCCGCGGACGGCTGTCATAGTCACCGATGTCATCTGAAACCTGAGAGCCTTATTGTCGCCCAGACGGTAGGCATAATCTTCGAAGGCGTGGTCTTCGGCCGCCTTCGAGGTCTGCTTGTCCTCCACTTCGGGACCGTTGATGACTTCGTAGTCGGACAGTGCTGCCCGCATTTCATCCCAGGCCTCGCGAACAGGATGGCCTTCGATTTCCAACGGCCGGGGGCGGGCCAGCAATTCTTCGATAACTTTCTTGCTGAATCGCTCGTCGGGAGCGTTCTTGTGCAATGTTTCCTCAACCATGTTCAGCATCCTTTCTTTCAGCCGGTTTCGAGAGGCGGCCAAGCGATTGTTCACTGTCGTAACCGGAGTCTCGAGGAACTCGGCAATTTCGTTTTGCGAATACCCGCTGATGTAGAAGAGGGTTGTCGCCTCGCGCTCGTGGGCGGGAAGCCGCCGGATGGCTTCGAGGACTTCATTGCGCATTTCGATTTTCTCCGCCATCTCGACCGGGCCAGGGGCGTTCGATCGAACCATGGCTGCGGCGTCCAACGGGACGGTCGGAACCTCTCGGCCGCGCGTCAGCCGGTCGCAATGCTTGAAGACTATCCGCCGGAACCAACCCGGAAACGCCGTAGGTTCGCAAAGATTGGCCAGGCAGCGATACGCCTCGATGAACGCTTCATGGGCAGCGTCCTCTGCCAGGTGAAAATCACCCAGGATCGAGTATGCGTACCCGTAGGCCATGTCCTGGAACCGCCGGACGATCTCACCGTAGGCGTCCAGGTCGCCTTTCCTGGCGCGGGGCACTAATGTTCGTATCTTTTCCACACCAACACCTTCAAGTCAGAAGGCCTTCTATAATAAAGTCCCAGGTTGCCGGCTGCGGCTTTGCCGAAAACGCAAGTTTTCGCGATTTTATCGGCCGCTTGAAGTCTTCGCTACTGCTGCTGTTGTCCATTATCGCAGGAAAGAATACAATATGGGCGACCCTTTTATGGGATGATTCGACATGAGGAATTACCAATGACAGGACAAGGTTATACCGAACGGACACTAACCGACGACGAGATGCGGGCGATTGTCGCAGCCGCTGCCGGCGAACTGAACGCCGACGGTAAAAACGTGCTGGTAATCGTACCGGACCATACACGAACCTGCCCGCTTCCGGCTATGGCAAGGGCGCTGCATGAAAACCTCGCGCCAAAGGCTGCGAAACTGGACTTCCTAATAGCGCTGGGCACGCATCCGCCCATGCCGACCGAACATATCGAGCGCCACTTCGGCGTCGAACCGGGACAATGGGAAAAAGTCTTCGGGCAATCAAAGGCCTTCAACCACGAATGGCGGAACGAAGACGCGCTGATGCACGTCGGGACGCTGAAAGCCGATGAGATAGACCAAATCAGCGGCGGGCTGTTCCAAATGGACGTCAAAGTAACAGTCAATCGTCTCGTCTTCGATTACGACCGCATCCTGATATGCGGGCCTGTCTTCCCGCACGAGGTGGTGGGCTTCTCAGGCGGGAACAAGTATTTCTTCCCCGGCATCTGCGGGGCGGAACTGCTGAACTTCTTCCATTGGCTCGGAGCCGTTATCACCAACCCGAAAATAATCGGAACAAAGCAGACACCCATCCGCGCGACCGTGGACCGTGCAGCCCAGATGCTCAAGGTGGACAAATTTGCCCTGTGCATGGTAACTACCAAGGAGGGCCTCTTCGGCCTGTATTTCGGCAGCCCGGAAGAGGCATGGTCGGCGGCTGCGGACCTGTCGGCCAAGATTCACATCACTTATATGGACCGCTCGTTCGATTCGATCCTGGCCCGTTCGCCGGAGATGTACGACGACATATGGACTGCTGGAAAGTGCATGTACAAGACCGAGCCTATCGTCGCCGACGACGGGGAACTGATTATCTACGCCCCGCACGTTACGGAAATCTCTTACACGCACGGGGCTGTCCTCGACGAGGTCGGATACCACACGCGCGATTATTTCCTCGGGCAGTGGGACAAGTTCAAGGATTACCCCTGGGGCGTGCTGGCCCACTCGACCCACGTCCGCGGAATCGGCTCTTACGTCGATGGCATGGAAAAATGCCGCGTCAAGGTTACGCTCGCCACAGGAATCCCCGAAGAACGCTGCCGGAAGGTCAACCTCGGCTACCTGGACCCCGCCTCGATTGACATCGACGACTGGCGAGGCCGGGAGAACGAAGGACGACTCTACATCCCCCGCGCCGGCGAGATGCTCTACAAACTCAAAGACCCGCCGGAATGGCAAAAATTTAATAAATAGCGAACCATTGCGGGCTTGAAATAGTATAAAATCTGTGGTATGATTATTGGTAATACCGGAGAATAATTATGGCTGTAAAAAAATTCGCCGTTTCGATGGGGCCTGAACTGCTGAACAGGCTGGATCGCCTGGTGAAGAGCCGGGTATTCAGTAGCCGCAGTCAGGCGGTTCAGGTTGCCGTTCGGGAGAAGGTTGAGCGGCTTGAACATTCCCGACTGGCTCGCGAGTGCAGGAAACTCGACCACAAGACCGAGCAGGCAATGGCAGAGGAAGGGCTGTCCGAGGAGTTGACCCAATGGCCCGAATATTGAGGGGCGATATTTTCTGGGCGGACCTCAATCCGACCAAAGGCCATGAACAGGCAGGTCGTCGTCCGGTGGTCGTCCTCAGCCACGAAGTATTCAACAAGCACTCAGGGACAGTCATCGCAGCGGCGCTGACCTCCCAGCCACAGCGGGCAGGTTTCCCGCTAACCCTCCAACTACAAAGCACGAAACTTCCCAAGACGTCCTGGGTGAAAATCAGTCAAGTTCGCACACTTTCCACACAGCGGCTGGACAGAAAGATAGCCAAGGCTTCAGCGGACGAACTGAACCTGATTATCGAAGGACTGCTGGAAATTATCGGTGAATAAATGAAGCGAATAAACGTAGTAGTGGATGAGCGTTTAATCGTTCATGCAAAGCAACTGATACCGGGCGCACAAAGTTAAGGCGCTAGCAGTCCGTGGCGAAAGTGCTTCGTCGGCGAGAGCGAGGGATTTCGCCCGGGCACAAGAAGCAAAAACGCAGGCGAATCCGGGAGATTCGTCGAGTTTTTGCGACGCAGTGCACCGGGTGAAAGACCCGCTCGCAGCCAGAATGATTTTCACCACGGGCTGCTAGGCTGATTAACGGCTACATCGTTCATGGTAATGCGAACCGTTCTTTTGGTGCATTGTGTCCCTATTCGCAAGCGCAAAAACTTTGTGCGCCCAGTATGATTTGCAGAATCACATCCTGAAGGTTCTCCGGGAGCATCGTCGGGAAATCCGAAGTTTGGGGGTACGTAATCTGTCGCTGTTCGGCTCATGCGCCAGAGGCGAGGAGACTGCCGACAGTGATCCGGATTTCGTAGTCGAATTTGACGTCAAGTCCTTCGACGCCTATATGGACCTGAATTTTTTCCTGGAAGAACTTTTCGGCCGGCACGTAGATCTCGTTCTTGCCGACGCCATTAAGCCCCGGCTCCGCGATAATATTATGAAGGAACTAATCCATGCCACGGGACTATAAAGTCTATATGGAGGACATCCTGACCGCAGCCGGGAAAGTTATCAAGTAAACTGCGGGACTTTCTCCGGAAGATTTCGTTCAGTATGAAAAGACTCTAGAGGTGGAGATCGTCTGTGACGTTATCACCAACAAGTTACCGAGCCTGAAGCGTGAGGTCCGCAAGATTCTTGAGCGGTGAAGTTTTACGCCGCTTTTGCCGGTCGGGCCGGCTGGGATTCAGCCAGCAGTTTCAATCGCATCAGCAGCAGGGCTGTCTGTAGTTGGATGTCCTCTTGCAGTTGTTTTTTCAGCAGGCTGTTAAGCCTTTCGGCATCTACGTCCTTGAGGATGTCGGTTTCCTGGCGGATTTCCGCCCAGCGGTTCATCTGGTGGATTGTAACCTTGACGGGAACGTCCGGGTCAACTCCCCATGTTTTCGCGCCGTTGGTTCGGTGCAGGCATCGCCCCGACGGAAGGTAATAATAGGCTGTAGTGAGTTTGAGTTTCGCCCGTTTGGTTCTCAGCGGCATCGGTCGCTGCACGCTGCCCTTTCCATAGGTTCGCTGCCCGACGATCCTCGCCCGCCCCCAGCCTTTCAAAGCGCCGGCGACGATCTCAGAGGCCGAAGCGCTGTACTGGTTCACCAGAACGATTATCTCGCCGTGCTGGTATTCACCAATAGCGTTGGCGTTCTTTGACGACTGGCTCTTACGCCCCTTTATTTGGACGATAAGTCCGCGAGGCAGAAACTCATCGGATACGTCTTCAGCCGCCGAGAGCAACCCGCCGGGATTGAACCTCATGTCCAAAATCAGGCCTCGAACCGGCGGGTCTGCCTGGCGAAGACTGCGCAACACCCCGCGAAGTTTAGCAGCAGTATCCGTTGTGAACTCCGTCAGGCGGATGTATCCGATCCGCTCGGTCGGGTCCAGGAAGAAGTCCCACTTTCCGCCAGGCAAACGTTTCCAGCCCTTGACGGTCTGTATGCGTATCGTGTCGCGCGTAATAGGTACGTCGAACGGTTTGCTTTTACCCGCCCGACGGATCGTCAGCGTAACGGTGGTTCCTTTGGGGCCTGTAATCAGTTTGACCGCCTGTTCAAGGCTCATCATTCTGGTATCGGCCCCGTTGACGCGGACAATATAATCCCCCGCCCGAATACCCTCGCGCAAAGCCGGCGCGTCGGCAAGCGGCGTTACTATCTCTATAACCCTTCCGGGGTCCTTGCGTATCTGAACGCCGATACCATAGAAAGACCCCATCGTACGTTTGCGGAATTCCTCTTCCTGGTAAGGCCAGATCATCGAGGTGAACTTGTCCGTCGCCTCTAACATGCCGTCGGCGAACTCCATGTTCACCACCTCCGTCGGCAGGCCAAGCGTCTCGGAATTGAGGTCCAGGATGTTGTTCATCGCCTCGATAACGTGAAGGTAATCAACTGTCTCTTTTATTTCCTTCAGGTATTTAACCTGCCGTTCGACGCCTTCCAGGAAGGCCAGACGTTTCTTCTCGTCGTTCAGTGCTTTGAGCGTTTCAGCGGCCTTGGCGCTGTCGGCAAGGATGTGGACCGCTTCAAGCCCCGCCAGACCGATTTTCCTGTAATCCGGCTTTTTCACGTAGCCGTTGTCTATCTGTTCAATGGAGGTGCGGACCATTACAGTATCTATTCCCGCAATCATCTTCCGCCACCTTGGCTCTTCGGCCTTTGGTGTTGTCGCCGGAGCGGATGTTGATTTCCCGGCTGCCGGCGTCGCAGACGAAGACGCCTTGTTAATACCATAAATATTATCCACGCGAACGTGTTGGTTTGCCTTCTTGAGCATGTCCTTGAAGGCGACATTGTCCTCGTCGATGCCGCTGAGCCCGTCGCGCCCGTAAATCATCAGCGCATCGAGCCATTTGCCTTCGCCGATCAATTCCCTGCCGTACCTGTCGGCATCGGCGATAAGTTTTTGGACCCACTCCTGCCGGACAAACGTCTCGGAGTCGCCGGTAAGCTCCTTTGCCTCACGCGCGTGGTTCAGAGCCGCCAACAAAGGTTCACTGGTAACAAGCACACCCATGTCGATCAGGACGTCATGGACCTTTTCGGAGGCGATCTTCAGAACGCGCCACTGGTCGGATGTCTCACAGCCTTCCCAGACCTTGCGATAATCCGCCATAGCGTCCGTCAGGTCTTTTGCCGATGTTCGGAACGCTTCAGGCCAGGGGCCTTTTCTGCCCGTAATGAGCGCACATGCCGACGTGAGTTCCTCGCCGGCGCGGTCGAGGTGCGCGAAAACTTCCTTGCGAACATCGGACGGTTGGGAGGTGGAATTTATCGCAAGAAATTCATCCGTCGAAGCCGCTGCGTCCGCAACGGCCTTGATTTGATCCCACAGTTTATCGGCCAGTTCCGCCTTGACAAGTTCAGGACGATACTCCCGGGCCAGTCTCGCCAGGCGGACACGCTCCACAGCGGCGGAAAGTTCCGCCTGGCGCTCAGCATCGGAACGGGCGCGAATCTTCATGTAATCGGCCAGCAAAATCCTTGCCTTGGCGATTGAATCGTCGGCACGCAGCGACCCCGCCGACTTCAGCAACGCAGTTCCCTCGGCGAAGTCACCTTCCAACAGAGACTCGAAGGCCTCGGCGCGAACCTGCTCGAAATTCTCCACGCTTGCCGATGTGGACGCGACAGGTCGGCTGGAAACCGTAGAAGAGGCGTCTGTCGCCAACCAAAGCACAAAGACTGAAAGAAAAACCGCAAAATAACGAATAATTTTCAAAATTAAAACCTCCACCCACAGGTTAAACTCGATTTATATCACGCCCCACCGGGGCGAATTGAATTATTGTAACCCGAACTGACCTGTCATGGCAAACACACCTTTACGGATTTTGTTCTCCACCGCAGAACATGAGCTACCGGATTGGGGGTTCAGAGCCACTAGTATTCTGTCAAGATTAAATTTGCCAGCAGGCTCCGGACGTCGGAATTTCGACACAGAGGACACAGAGATATAAAAAACGGATATTTCTTGATTCTCTGAATCTCTGCGTCTCTGTGTCGCATTAGGGTGCTCAAAAATTTAAGGTTGACGAAGTACTTGAGGCTATTGGCAATAAATCCATTGAACCTTCCTTTGAGAAGTTGGGACTTTATTATAGAAGGGCCTTCGAGCGGCCTGGCCGGCGCCGGGCTTGTGAATCACTGAGTGAGTCGGATTCGACATGGAAGAGTTGAAGTCATTGGTTACGCGCAGCCGGGCGGGCGACGTGGACGCCTACGGCGAGATTGTCCGGCGATTTCAGGACATGGCCTACGGGTACGCATACTCGATCCTGGGTGATTTCCACCTGGCTGAAGATGCAGCCCAGGAAGCGTTTATAGAAGCGTATCGGTGCCTGGGGAATCTGCACGAACCGGCGGCATTTCCCGGCTGGTTCAGGCGGATCGTCTTCAAGCATTGCGATCGGTTGATGCGTCGGAAGGAAGTCGCGGTCGTGCCGCTTGATGCAGCGGCAAGCGTCGCTTCGCCCGACCGCCAGCCGTCGCAGCAGGCAGAGGACCGCGAGATGTCAGAGAAGGTGTTGGCCGCCATCCGGTCTCTGCCGGAACAGCAACGCGAAGTAACTACGCTGTTTTACATCAATGGTTATTCACAAGAGACAATCGCCGAGTTCCTCGAAGTGCCCGCCGGGACAGTCAAATCCCGCCTGGCCGCCTCGCGAAACCGGCTGAAGGAAAGGATGTTAAACATGGTTGAAGAGACATTACACAAGAACGCTCCCGACGAGCGATTCAGCAAAAAGGTTATCGAAGAATTGCTGGCCCGTCCCCGACCATTGGAGATCGAAGGCCATCCAATCCGCCAGACGTGGGAGCTGATTTGCTCTGTTCTTTCGGACTACGAAGTCATAAGAGGAGAAGAGGTTGTGGACTGTGCAGACCAGCTGGCGTGCAGCGGTGCACTGGATTACGTCTATCCTGGAGAAGATGAAAAGGCCCTTCGTACGTCAACCACAGTAACGACGCTTCGAGCAATGGTTGGTCGCACCGCCCCGGTAAAGTTACTGACAGGGGGGCGGGTCTTCCGCGGTGCTCATTGGGGACGGGACTATGTCGAGGATGCGACTCACCTGCATGTCTTTCATCAGGTTGACGCTCTATGCGTTCAGCGTGGTGCCGATGTGAAGATGATGAAATCAACGATAGCTAACCTCATGGCGGCCGTCCTTGATGCCTCTCAAGCGGACCTGAAGTGGGAGGAATACAGCTACCCATCTTTCGAGCAAGGGCTGGAGTTGTCCGTAAAACTCGCCGGAAGATGGTTGAACGTGGCTGGTTGCGG
>JAXHSV010000063.1:0-14433 GCA_034190305.1 Planctomycetota bacterium
ATATAAGTTTCCCCCATATTCTCCCAAGTCGGCATGGTGCAAGGGTTTTGCTCGGCGGTTTGTTCTTGCCAATCCCGCAAAGGTCAATGAATTCCTCTGGCGTGAGAAAAAAACGGCTCTGGGCGACTTCCGGAAGGCGTACGAAGGGACGCTGCGGATGTGGCTTGCCAAGGACCTGAAGAATCTTTCCGGCCCAGAGTTTGCAAAGACGCTGAAACGAAAAATAGAAGAATCGCTGAAAGCCGACACGCCGATGTTGAAACGATACTACCCTCGTATAGGCGAAAAGGATTTACTGATCGTCCACATCAACAATCTGGTACACGGTCATTACGAATTCAAGACGACGTATGGCCGGCCTGAAAACGCCGAATCGCTCCTGCGGCAACCGACGGCGGATTGTTCGGAACTGGGACGGGCAGGCGCCGTCCTGGCGAGCCTGTTCCGAGACGACGTGAAAATATTCGTCTTCGGTATCGATTACCAGACGAACCACGGACGATTTGAGAGTTCTCATTGCCTGTTCGCAACAAGTGATTACATTCTTGACCCGGAGGTTAACATGATTATCCGGGCCGGTCTGAACGAGATATTGAAAATCCCTGCCGATAAGCGATTTGAGAGGCTCATGGAAAGCGAGCGGATAAGCCTTTTTCACAATCGCTATTTGGAACCAGCCAGGCGAAAGGCGCAGATCGAGACACACGGAACGGACGGCGGGGTCATCGTCTTCTATTATCCCTGGTACATTCGAGGGTTCGACCGGGGCAAGTCTCGTGTAACGCTTCTGGATATCCCGAAGGAGCTCAGGTTTAAATCGGGGCAGGAGTAACCTCTTTCTGGCAGACGACGAAAGAAACGAGTAAGGTATATGCCAGAAGGAAAGTCCGGTATCGGACAGGTCTCGATGGATCTGCGGAGACATGCCTATACAAGAGGAGTTGAACTAAAGGATGTGTGGAATTGCAGGTATTTGCGACCCGGGCTCGACTGAATCTCTGGACGAGACGCTCGGTCTCATGCTCAAGAGCATGGCCCATCGAGGCCCTGACGATGAGGGCTTATGGTTCCAGCCGGACGGCTTGTGCGGGCTGGGACACAAGCGATTGTCCATCATCGACCCGGAATTAGGCCATCAACCTCTGTCCAACGAGGACGAGACAATCTGGATTACCTTCAACGGCTGCATCTATAACTATCAGGATATTTCCAGGGAACTCCGTCAGGCGGGACACCGTTTCAGAACCCACTCCGACACCGAGGTGGTCGTTCACGCTTATGAGCAGTGGGGTCCGGAGTGCGTGCAGCATTTTAATGGGATGTGGGCCTTTGCTGTCTGGGACAGCCGAAATCGTACGCTTTTCTGCTCTCGCGACAGAATCGGAATTAAACCTTTCTACTACACTTGGAACGGCGAGGCATTCACGTTTGCTTCGGAGATTAAGGCTCTCCTGACAATCGGTGCGGCCGCGCCGCAGGTCAGCAGCGACGGGCTAAGGCAGTATCTTACATATCAATTCTGCCTTGGCGATCAGACATTATTCGATGGCGTCAAAAAGTTGCCTCCGGGACATAATCTGACCTGGAAACCCGGAAGGCAACCGGAGATTCTCTGCTACTGGGATATCAATTTCGGTATCGACACCGAACACGACGAAGCCTATTTTGCAGATAAATTGAGCCGTTTGCTGGAAGATTCGGTTCGCCTGCGTCTTCGTGCCGACGTGCCTCTTGGGACGCATCTCTCGGGCGGACTTGATTCATCAGTGGCCGTCTGCCTCGCCAGGATGCTCCTGGGCGACGGCGCACCTTTGAAGACCTTCACCGGCGCGTTCCGTGAGGGAGAAGCCTTCGACGAAACACGTTATGCAAAAATAGTTTCTCGTGCGGCTGATACGGAATACCTGGAAACTTATCTCACTTGCGACGATTTCGCCCGCTCCATCGAAAAGATTATTTATTTCATGGATGAACCGGCTGCCGGACCGGGGATCTTCCCGCAATATTGGGTTTCCAAGCTGGCAAGCGAACACGTCAAGGTCGTCCTCGGCGGGCAGGGAGGAGACGAACTGTTTATCGGATACGCCAGATACCTGATTGCGTACCTGGAAGAATGCATCAAGGGCGCCATTGAAGATACCGCACACCGGGCACACTACGTAACGACGTTGGAAACTATAGTCCCCAGCCTTCCGGGACTTGAAAACTACATCCCGATGCTGAAGAACTTCTGGCAGGAGGGATTGTTCGAGGACCCGGCGCGGCGATATTTTAGGCTTGTTGACCGCTTTTCGGACAATCAGAGATTTCTCGGGCCCGAATTCCCCGCCGACAGGGAGCGAACGTTCGAGCAGTTCCGGGAAATCTTCGACAGTCACGGAGCTGCGGCGAAGATTAATCGGATTTTCTGCTTCGACCTTAAGGGACACCTGCAATCGCTGCTTCACGTCGAGGACCGCACGAGCATGGCATGGGGATTGGAGTCGCGTGTTCCGCTGCTTGATCACAGGCTCGTTGAATTAATGGCCTCGGTGCCGCCGGTAGTGAAATTCAAGAACGGACAACCCAAATATCTGTTCCGCCAGGCGGTCAGGAACCTTGTGCCCGAAGAGATATTGAATCGCAAGGACAAGATGGGATTCCCCGTTCCGCTGACCGGATGGTTGAAAAATCAGTTGCGGTCTTACGTGGGAGATATTCTCCTGTCCGGATGTTGCCGCCAAAGAGGCATTTTCGATACAAAGGCGATGGAAGCCGCCATAGATTCCGAACAGCCTTTCGGCCGCTCACTATGGGGGGCGCTGTGCCTGGAACTGTGGCACAGGCAATTCATAGACGCTGATCCCCGGGCGGACACGTAGAACGATCTTGACGGTTATGCAACGTTGCCTGCTGAAAAGATGATTGCTTCAGTTACAGCGGGCTTGTGATAAAAGTCGCTAAAAAAAGGATCAGTCTCGACCTGATGTGTGGTTTTTTAGGCATCCGGCATTCCGACAACAAACCGATAGACCTGCGGGTGTTGGTCCGGAGCTTGAACAGAATTCGTTATCGAGGCCCGGATGATGAAGGATACCTCCTTGCGGACATAAGCGCCGCAACCGCTGTCTCACTGGCTGGGGATGATACGGAACCTTCTTTAAAACTCCCGTCTATAGACAGTTTTTCCGGTAAACAGTTTGACATGGCGTGGGGATTTCGACGCCTTTCGATTCTGGACCCTTCCCCCGCCGGTCACCAACCAATGAGCACACCGGACGGGCGCTATCACATCGTCTTCAACGGCGAGATTTACAACTATCTTGAACTTCGGGCTGAAATGGAGGACATGGGTTATCGTTTCCGTTCACGAAGCGATACGGAGGTGCTGCTGGCCGCCTGCGCCTGTTGGGGCAAGGCGGCGCTGAACCGCCTTGTGGGAATGTTCGCCTTCTGCCTGCTGGACATGAAGAAACGAAGCCTTCTTCTGGCGCGTGATTTTTTTGGCATCAAACCTCTTTATTACACCTTCTGGGAAGGAGGATTCGCTTTTGCCTCGGAAATCAAGGCGTTAGTCGAGTTGCCCCATGTCAGGCGTGCGATTAATCCCGGCCCGCTGTATGACTACATCAGATTCGGTATTACCGATTACGGGGGCGAAACGATGCTGGAGGGCATCCGGCAGGTTCCGGCTGCTCATTACATCGAAATTTCCCCGGACCGTCCCGATAACATAAAACCGGTGCGATACTGGCGGGTTAACACTGATCAGACGGCGGAGATATCATTCGAAACCGCTGCCGGGCGGATGCGCGAGTTGTTCATGGAGAACGTCGGTCTGCATCTCCGAAGCGACGTTTCCGTAGGGGCTGCGATGTCGGGGGGAATCGATTCTTCCGCCATTGTAATGGCGATGCGCCGGTTGCAGGGAAATTCGCTGGACCTTCATACTTTCAGTTACATCGCCGAAGATTCAGCCGTATCCGAGGAAAAATGGGTGGACCTTGTCGCCGGGGCTTCCGGGGCGACGGTTCATAAGGTCAGGCCCGCGCCGGCTGAACTGGTCGATGACCTGGACTGCCTGATTTCCATGCAGGACCAGCCATTCAGCAGCACGAGCATGTACGCCCAGTATCGCGTCTTCCGTCTGGCGCACGAAGCGGGCATCAAGGTGATGCTGGACGGTCAGGGCGCCGATGAACTTTTGAGCGGGTACATCTACTTCGCCGGCGCGAGGATAACATCGCTGGTTCGACAGGGACGATGGTTCCAGGCCGCCCGGCTGCTCCGGCAGTCCATGCGAATGCCCGGACCCGAAGGCGGCATGCGGGTCTTGTGGTACACCGGAGCATTTTTACTTCCCCATTCACTCCAGGGTCCGGCCAGGCGGATAATCAGGGAAGACGCTATCCCGCCGTGGTTGAACGGCCAATGGTTCGCCCGCCGGGGCGTAGCGCCGAGGTCTCCTTTCGAAAGCCGCTCCCGCGAGGCTTTGCGTGAACGACTTCGCTTTGCGATTGAGGAAAACAATCTTCCGAAGTTGCTGCGATTCGAGGACCGCAATTCGATGGCGTTCTCCATAGAAAGTCGCGTGCCCTTTCTGACGCCCGCCTTTGCCGACTTCGCGATGTCTTTGCCGGAGGAATACCACATCGCACCGGATGGCACGCGGAAATCCGTATTCCGCGAGGCGATGCGAGGCATCGTCCCGGAGGCGGTGCTGGAGAGGAAGGACAAAATCGGCTTCAATACACCCGAGCGGTCATGGATGTCGGCGCTTCAGCGGTGGCTTGAAAGCGTCTTCAACAACGAAACGGCAGCGCGTATTTCTGCTTTCAACCTGCCCGCACTGAAAAAAGAGTATGAATCCGTCCTGGCAGGCAGAAGGCGCTTCGACCGCAGGGTCTGGCGATGGGTCAATTTGATCCGCTGGGTGGAAAATTTCGACGTTACCTTCGGGGAATAATCGTCTCAGCGATGCGGCGTGTCTTTCCGGAACGATTCGGAAAGATACGGAACAATTGGGAACAATTGGGAACAATTAGGAAAGATTCGGAACAATTCGGAAAGATTCGGAAAAATTGGGAAAGTTTAGGAAAGAAATACAAATCTGCAACTGCTTACTTTGCAAGCAATTACGTATTTGGGCGTCATTTTCCCGTCCGGTTTAAAAATCAGTCCACGCCTGCCTGCCGGCCTGGCCCGTACGGGCAGGCAAGCCGTCAGGGAGCCGTCATGCCGACGCGAAAATCTTACTTTTCCGCTCCTTTACGAGCCGCGACCGCAAGGGAGCGGTCATGTTTGACCAACATCGTTGAGTCAAACCCGCTCGTTTCCACTCGCGGCTATCCGCGACCGGTAGGGAGCGGGATTCTGTCGAAAATCCGTCAATCGGTTGATCGGTAAATCAGTTGATCAGTGAATCAGTTGATCAGCAAATCGGTCCGGTATTCCGGTAATCCGGTATCCCGGTCAATCGGTTGATCGGTAAATCAGTTGATCAGTGAATCAGTTGATCAGTGAATCAGTTGATCAGCAAATCGGTCCGGTATTCCGGTAATCCGGTAATCCCCAGTCCCTAGTCCCAAGACCCAAGTTCTTGTCTTCTCATCTTCACTTGTCAAAAACTTCACCGTTCGGCCCCGACTTTCGTCGGGACTCACGACAGGCCAGGCGCACTATCCGCGCCCCTGGGGCGGCCTTGCCCTTCGAGAACCAAACCGCCCCTTGGGACGGCGAAGCCGCCCTCCACCCTTAACAATCGTGTACACAAATGCGCGCGCAAACGTGTACGAAAAACGGACGTGAAATTTGTAACTCCCGGCCTGGCCGGTAGATATTATTTTTCAAAAGAATCTCGACAGCGGATTTTTACGTTCACATTTGCGCGCGCTGTACGGGCGCGCAGATGCCTGCCTGCCTGTAGGCAGGTGAATGGATATTTCCAATATGGATGTAAATTTGCGGAACATATCGTCTGTTTCTGCGTCTATTATGGATAGATACGGTGTTTGAAAGGCCGAAAGAAAGTATTCACCCCATCGGAAAGGGAAAAAATGAAACGCATCAAACTGGCCGGATTATTGACAATCATGCTTCTCGGTTCGCTCCTCGTAGTGCCGGTATCAGGTGAAAAACAGGACATCGAATCACTGCGAGCAAAGGCTGTCAAACTCAACAACGAAGGCAACTACAAGGAGGCGTGGGAGATTTATTCGAAAATCGCCCTGGACCCTACCGGCGATCCGAAGCAGGTAGGCAGCGACATGATGTCCGCCATAGGCTGCCTTCAGAATCTCAGCCGGGTTAACGAGATAGACGATTTCCGCGAGAAGGTCATCGCCGTCCACAAGGGCAACTGGCGGTTGCTGTGGACGGCTGCTCGCAGTTACATGGACGTGGAGCACTACGGGACGATAATCGCCGGCGAGTTCAAGCGGGGACCGCACCGCGGCGGCAGAGCCAAATGGGTCAACGCATTCGAACGCGACCGCGTCCGCGCGCTGCAACTGATGCGGCAGGCGACCAGAAAAACCGCAGGCGAACAGAACAACCACGAATTGTCGCGTTTTTACCTGTCGTTCGCCCACATGCTTCTGGCCAATCGCGGCTTCAGCCAGGCGTGGCGATTGCAGTACGCCACGGACCTCTCAACCCTTCCGGACTACGAGGACGGATACCACAGCCGATGGGAACACTACTACGGCGGACACCGCGGCGCGCCGGTCAATGAAGACGGAACGCCCGTATATCACTACAGGCCCAAAAACTGGAAAACAGCGACAACCGACGGGCAGCGATGGCGATGGTGCCTGATGCAAGCCGTTGAGATGTCGCCGCAGCGAAACACCCACGTCCGCCGACACTTCGCCGACTTCCTCCACAACCAGTTCGGCGTACAGACAATGGCGCACTACGGCTGGTACTTCGGCAGGGGCGGCAGCGACGACGGCAGAAAGGACGAATCCGGCACGTACGAACTGCACACGCTCGGTGAGGATGAGACAATCGCACGCCTGGCGAGCGGAATCAAGCGTTTCAAACTACCCGATGAGTTCAACTTCATCATAATTTACAAGGAACTGAAACACTACGATAGCCTGGCGGGGATTTTCGAGAACCGCCGGCAGTACCCCAAGGCTGCCGATTATTGGCGGAAGGCAATCAAGCAGTTCGGTCAGGGCCATAATGCATGGCGACTCAAGCGGTTGAACCAGATTATCGGAAACCGGGGGCAGTTCGAGCCGATCGTAACGGCCCCGGCGGGCAAGGGAGCGACCGTCGAGTTCCGCTTCCGAAACGGTAAAAAAGTCAGCCTGGAAGCACACGAAATCAAAGTCGCCGAACTGCTCGACGACGTCAAAACCTACCTCAAGAGCAGTCCGCCTAAACTCTCCTGGGACAGGGTCAATATCGCGGACCTCGGTGGTCGCCTGGTGCAGAATCAACCTCCAGCCGACAGGATCGAGATACCGGATATCGGTTTCAAAATGGTTCAAAAGCACCGCAATAAGTACGTCGGCAAAAAGGTCGCCTCGTGGGAATTGGACCTTGCGCCCCGCCCGAAGCATTTCGACAAGCGGATTACGATAACTACGCCGCTTCAGAAGGCCGGGGCGTATCTGCTCAAGGCCGAGATGGCCGACGGAAATACGTCGGAAATCATTATCTGGGTGGCCGATACCGCCATTGTCAAAAAGCCACTGTCGGACAAAACCTATTACTTCGTTGCCGACGCGACCACCGGCAAACCCATCCCGAAGTGCAACGTCGAGTTCTTCGGCTACCGCCAGGAGCAAGTCAAGAACGCTATCGGCAGGGGTTTCCACTACGTGGTTCACACGCGCAACTTTGCCGAGTTCACCGACGCCGACGGACAACTGTTCCTGACACCAAAACAGCAGGACAACAACCACCGTTGGGTCGTCATCGCCACCACGCCGAAAGGCAGATTAGCCTATCTGGGCTGGACCGGCGCATGGTACGGCAACTACCATGACCGCGAATACAACGCCACAAAGACATTCGTAATCACCGACCGGCCCGTATATCGCCCTGAACATACGGTCAAGTTCAAGTTCTGGGTCAATCACGCAAAGTATGACGTTGAAGGCAAGAGCGCCTTTGCAGGCAGGCGGTTCACGGTCCGCGTCAATAACCCCAAAGGCGAAAAAATCTTCGAAAAAAACTTCACCGCCGACGAGTACGGCGGGTTCGACGGCGAACTGACGCTGAAAAAGAACGCTGCGCTCGGCGTCTATCGCATCTACCTGCCCCACCACCCGGGCGGCGGCGGTTCTTTCCGCGTCGAGGAGTACAAGAAACCCGAATTCGAGGTAAAAATTGAAGCCCCAACCGAACCGGTAATGCTCGGCGAGAAGGTCGAAGCGAAAATCACCGCGAAGTATTACTTCGGCGCGCCCATGACCAACGCGAAGGTCAAATACAAGGTCCTCCGCACCGCCCACGATGCACGGTGGTATCCGATCTGCCGGTGGGACTGGCTCTTCGGACAGGGCTACTGGTGGTATGCGTACGATTACGACTGGTATCCCGGATGGAGCAAGTGGGGTTGCGAGCGGCCGCTGCCCTACTGGTGGTGGCGGTGGCATCGGCCGGTCCAGCCGGAGGTCGTCGCAGAGGCCGAAGTCCCCGTCGGGGCCGACGGGACGGTAAAAGTGCTGATAGACACCGCTGTCGCCAAGGCCATCCACGGCGATCGCGACCATAAATACTCCATAACCGCTGAAGTTACCGACCAGTCCCGTCGGACCATCGTCGGGACCGGAAGCGTCCTGGTCGCCCGAAAACCCTTCAAGGTCCACGCATGGGTGGATCGCGGCTACTATCGCGTCGGCGACACCGTCCGCGCATCATTCAAGGCCCGTCGCCTGGACGGTAAAAGCGTAAAGGGCGACGGAAAACTGACACTCTACCGAATCACCTACAAGGACAACAAGCCCGTCGAAACAGCAGTCCGCGAGTGGAATTTAGACACAGACGATGAGGGGGCCAGCAGCATCCAGATGAAGGCATCACGGGCCGGGCAGTACCGGCTCAGTTATAAAGTAACCGACGCGAAGGAACACACCATCGAGGGAGGATACATATTCTGCATCCGGGGCGAAGGTTTCGACGGCAGCGAGTTCCGCTTCAACGACATCGAAATCCTGCCCGACAAGGGTGAGTACAAACCGGGCGAGAAGGTCAGACTGATGCTCAATACCAACCGCGCCGGCTCGACCATCCTGCTGTTCATCCGCCCCTCAAACGGCGTCTATCTGCCTCCGAAGGTCCTACACCTGAATGGGAAAAGCCTTACCGAGGAAATCGAAATTATCAAGAAGGACATGCCGAACTTCTTCGTCGAAGCGGTTACCGTCAGCGGCGCTAAGGTCCATCGCGAGGCCCGCCAGATCGTCGTCCCGCCGGAAAAACGTGTAATCGACGTAAAGGTTACGCCGTCGTCAGCCGAGTACAAGCCCGGCGAGAAGGCGAAGGTGAAGATTAAACTGACCGACCCGACAGGCGAACCGATAGCCGGCTCGGTCGTCGTGGCGATTTACGACAAGGCCGTCGAGTACATTTCCGGCGGATCGAACGTACCGGAAATAAAGGAGTTCTTCTGGAAGTGGCGGCGCCGACACTGGCCACAGGGCGAAACCAGCCTGTCGAAGGGCGGGTATAACCTTACCCGCAAAAACAAGGTTCGCATGAGTTTCATCGGCGTCTTCGGCCAGTCGGTCGCGGATGAAGGCCTGCCAGATACTCAATCCCTCGAACGAGTCGGCGGCTTGACACGGGACAAATTACAGTTCGGAAGTGGAGCCATACGAGTCGAAGCCAAGGTTTTAGATGCCGCCGAATCCGGTGCACCCAGACTGGCGTTTGCGAAGGGTAAAATAGCCGAAGAGTCGGGCGGCGAGGCATCCCAGCCGCCGGGCGTCGAGCCGGTCGTGCGGACGAAGTTCGCCGATACAGCCTTGTGGGCCGGGGCATTAACCGCAGGCGCCGATGGCCTGGCCGAGGTCAAACTGACCATGCCGGAAAACCTCACCACCTGGAAGACCCGCGTATGGGCGATGGGCTACGGCACGCGCTGCGGCGAAGGCACAGCAGAGGTTGTTACCACAAAAGACCTCATAATCCGCCTCCAGGCCCCCCGCTTCTTCGTCCAGAAGGACGAAGTCGTCCTGTCGGCAAACGTGCATAACTACCTGAAGGAAAAGAAAAAGGTCCAGGTGCTGCTTGAACTGGATGGAGATTGTCTGGTCGTCCGTGAGACCGAACATCTTGCTCCAGCGAATGGTCCCGATGGTAAGCCTCTGCCGCAACCGTGGGCCGAGAAGACCACAACCCGTCCAAATGCACAGATTGTAGAGATTGATTCAAAAGGTGAAAAACGCGTCGATTGGCGCGTCAAGGTCGTCAAGGAAGGGACCGCCACGATCACGATGAAGGCCATTACGGATGAGGAATCCGACGCGATGCAGATGAGTTTCCCCGTCTATGTCCACGGGATGCTCAAGACCGAGAGTTTCTGCGGCGTTATCCGCCCGAAGGAAAGCGACAGCACAATCAACATCCGCGTGCCGAAAGAGCGTCTGCCCGATCAAAGTCGGCTTGAGATTCGTTACTCGCCTACGCTGGCCGGCGCGATGGTCGATGCCCTGCCGTATCTGTCGAGTTACCCCTACGGCTGCACCGAGCAGACGCTCAACCGCTTCATCCCAACCGTTATCACGCATAAGGTTCTGATGCGGATGGGTCTGGACCTGAAGGACATCCGTGACAAGCGAACCAACCTGAACGCGCAGGAAATCGGAAAGGACCCCGAGCGGGCCAAGCAGTGGAAGCGCTACAAACACGAGGCAGTCTATGACGAAGCCGCCGTCCGCGACATGGTCCAGGCCGGCCTGGAGAGACTGGCGAGCATGCAGTGCGGCGACGGCGGATGGGGCTGGTTCAGCGGATGGGGCGAGCGGTCTTACCCGCACACGACGGCGGTCGTCGTCCACGGGCTGCAAATCGCCCGCGAAAACGACGTAGCCGTCGTGCCGGGGATGCTGAATCGCGGCGTCGAATGGCTGAAGCGATACCAGAACGAGCAGGTTCGTCTGATTAAGAACGGGCGGAAAGACCCGAAAGTCAAACCCTGGAAGCGCCACGCCGACAACCTCGATGCGCTGGTCTATATGGTCCTGGTCGATGAGAAGATCGACAACAAGGAGATGCGAGAGTTCCTTTACGAGGACCGCAATCACCTGGCGGTCTATGCCAAGTCGATGTTCGGCGTCGCGGCCCACAAGGTCGGCGACAAGGAAAAACGCGACATGCTCATCCGCAACATAGAGCAGTACCTCGTTGAGGACGACGAAAACCAGACGGCCTACCTCCGTCTGCCCAACAAGGGCTACTGGTGGTGCTGGTACGGCAGCGAGTACGAGGCGCACGCATACTACCTCAAACTCCTGGCTGTTACCGATCCGAAAGGCCGGAAGGCGTCGCGCCTGGTCAAGTACCTGCTGAACAACCGCAAGCATGCGACTTACTGGAACAGCACTCGCGACACTGCCCTGTGCATCGAGGCCTTCGCCGATTACATCAAGGCCAGCGGCGAGGACAAGCCCGACATGACCGTCCGGATTCTCATCGACGGCAAAAAGGTCAAGGAAGTCAAAATCAACAGCGAAAATATCTTCAGTTTCGACAACCAACTTCTCCTCGAAGGCGACGCCGTTACGACCGGCGAACACAAGATCGAGATGCGAAAGGTCGGCGCCGGCCCGCTGTATTTCAACGCCTACCTGACCAATTTCACGCTGGAAGACCCGATTACCAGGGCGGGGCTTGAGATAAAGGTCAATCGCAAATACTTCAAACTGGTGCGCGTCGATAAGAAGATTAAGGTCGAAGGCTCCCGAGGACAGGCCGTCGATCAGAAAGTCGAAAAGTATGAACGGAAGGAACTGAAGAACCTCGATATGCTCACCAGCGGCGATTTGGTGGAAATCGAATTGGTCATCGAAAGCAAGAACGATTACGAGTACATCATTCTCGAAGACATGAAGGCTGCCGGTTTCGAGCCGGTCGCGCTGCGAAGCGGCTACGGCGGAAACGAGATGGGCGCTTACATGGAACTGCGCGACGAGCGGGTGGTATTCTTCGTCCGCCGCCTTGCAAGGGGCAGGCACAGCCTGTCTTACCGGATGCGGGCGGAGATCCCCGGCCGCTTCAGCGCACTGCCGACGAAGGCCTCGGCCATGTACGCACCCGAACTGAAGGCGAACTCCGACGAGATAAAACTACAGATAAAAGATTGAAAAAAGAAGCCACAGAGACACAGAGGACTCAGAGGATAAAATAAATTAAAAACAATTTTTATTTTCTTGCCTCTGCGCTCTCTGCGTCTCTGCGGCATGAAAATCGCTTGCTTTCTCGCCGCCGGGCGGGCATACACTCATAAAACATGGGTGTTATGTTGAGTTATTTCCGGCAGCACCGTTGGCAGCGACGGGCGGTAACGGGTATGGCGGCGGCGATAGCCGGCGTTATCACAGCCTTGGTGGCCATGCCGGTAGTGCGGGACTTGCAGATTATCGACATGCTCGGCGCAGAAGACCCGCTTCAGCGCCGGCAAGGAGTCGCCCTGGCGCTAGCCGATGCGCCACATCGACCTGAACTCATCGAGCGAATAGAAAGCAGGCTGGACTCGGCAGGGGACGTCCAGTTCTCCGCGATGGTCGATGTACTGAACCGGCTGGGGAAGTTCCACACGCCCTGCCGCAAGGGCGAACAAATCGACAGGTTATATCTTATCAAGTTTGCCGCCCGCCCCCCTGCCGGCGACGAACAGTCCGTCGAAGTCAGGCAAATCCTCCTGCACAGGATAATCCTGGAGGGGCGGGACAACGTTCACGTCCGCGAGGCGCTTCGGTTGTCTGCCTGCGACGCATCGGCGGCGATTCGCTCCGATGCGGCCTTGCTGGCCGGACGACTGGGCGACGACAAGACGCTGTCGGTCCTGCTCGCAGACGCCGCCCCGCAAGTTCGAGCATCGGCAGCCATCGACGCCGCCCTGGCGGGGCGAACCGCCTGCACCGGCGATATACTCAGAATTTTCGACGCCCCCGGCGGCGATGAGGAACTCGCTGCCGCCGCTTACGCCCTGGCTCGCATGTCCGGTACCGGCGCCTCGCAAATCGCCGGGGCTGTCCTGTCGGCCTACAAGGCGGGAAAGGACGACCTGACGGACAAACTACTGAATGTCCTGTCCCTGACGGAAAAAAACACCGCCGGGCCGGCCGTTATGGAACTACTGAAGGATTCGCAGCGGCGCGGCAGGGTTCCCCCCGCCTCTGCCCTGATAGCGGCGGGAAAACTGGAACTGGCCGAAGCCGCACCTTACGTCCAGGCGGCTGTTACCGACCTCATCGCTCGCAGGGACGAACTGACCGTCGGCGATACGGTCAAACTTGCCGCGGCTGTCAATGCGGCTGGTCGTCTTAAATTACAGCCCGAAATATTCGTCGAGGTAATGGAAAATCTCTGGCATCCGGAGACGTCGCTGGCGATGATCCTCTCAGCCGAAGCACTGTCCGAACACGCCTCGCATCTCAAAAGCGAAAATCGAAAATCAAAAATCGAAAATCTTCTGTCCGTTCTTCGCCGTGGAGCGGAGCGGTCGGACACACCGGCGCCGGCGGCTGCGGCGGCAGCGGCAATGTTCGCCCTGGCAGGCCAAGAAGCGGATAAATCCCTGCAAACTGCGTGTGAATCCGAAACATACCTGGCGGGCGATTACGTAACGTGGAACCTCACCCGCTCCGGCGACCCCGACGCCTGGCGCATCGGGAAGATGTTCTTCGGACCCGGCATCTACAACAAGGCCGTCCGCGCCAACGGGACGATCCTGCTGGCTCTGTTGGCGCGCCGGACAACAAAAGCCGACAGCCTTGCCGAGATAATCGAATCCAGACTCATCGGCCAGACAGACCAGTTCGCCGCCGGTTCATGTCATTGCGCGCTTCTGATATTGAATCGGCGCCGGTACATCGACAAAGTCGCGGCTCTGACCGAGTCGGAATCTTTCGGGCGGCGCAGGATTCTGACGGCGCTGGCGCTGGCGGGCGCACCGACCGGCTTCGACCATGTTTTCGCCGGCGGGAAATTCAACCCCGGCAGGATCGATTCGTATCTGACAGGCCTGTTGATGTGTCGCGTTTATTCAGCCGTCGCAGAGGAGATGCCCGCCTTCGACCTCGATGCGGATGGGCATACACGGTATTGGCAATGCCGCATCTGGCGGGATTACTATCTTATTCACCGCCGGAGCATTCTTGGTAAAATACAGTCGTGAAACTCCCGGTTGGTGGCACAGGTTTTTAACCTGTGCGTCCAACACATGGTCGAGGGGCACAGGTTGAAAACCTGTGCCACCGAATGCCTATGAAA
>JAXHSV010000064.1:0-14364 GCA_034190305.1 Planctomycetota bacterium
CCGGCGGCGACGCAGGCTGGTCCTACGGTCGGGGCTTCGCCCCTCTCTCCGGCCCAGCCTGCGAACCATCAACCGATTCTCTCACGTAACTTGGTATGAAAAGCGGGGAGGGGTCACTCCTGTCCGATTTGCCAGAACGTCACATCTGGACCTGGATGTTCAACGTGCAAGTCTAACCGCCACCTTGCTGCTACCTTTTTCACAAACTGGATCGTCTCTGGGAAATCAACACCAGTCTCGACAAAAACGACAGGGATTCTTCTTCGGCACTTCCGCACGATGTGCAACACAACTGTACTGTCCTTGCCGCCCGACCAACACACCACGGGGGCAGAACGTTCTTCCAACGCTCGGTTAATGAGCGTTCCTGGATTGCCATGTTCGTTGACGACGTACACGCGACGCGAACCGAACGGGGCAGTGGCAAGAGACCGCCGCCGGAACAACCCCAGCGACGGGTGATGCCTTGTAAGATAATGTAAAATTAGGATTTGCGCCGCGCCACGAAGAGATTGCGGGGATATTCAAAAGAGTTTCAGATCCCCCTCTTGAATTGCTCTTTCCGAAGGCCGTGCTTCCTCATCTTGTTGTACATGCCTCTGGGATGAATCCCTGCCATGTGAGCGGCCTTGCCCACATGTCCGCGCGAAGCCGTCAGAGCCATTTGCAGATAGGCACGCTCTACACGTTCAATGACCTCGCCGCACACTTCAGGCAGGGTTCTACCCTGCCAGTCGTCCGAGGCTCCGGAAAGGTCTGTTCGCAGTCTGTGCGATCCGACCGACAACCCCCCAATCTCGTTGAAGCCATCCGGAAGGTCCGACAAGGTGATCTCATCGCTTTGACACAGTAGGATCGCCCGCTCGATGACGTTCATCAGTTCGCGGATATTCCCCGGCCAGTCGTATCGGCAGAGGGCATCCATCGCTTCGTCGGTAATACTGGAGACCTCCCGGCCGATCCTTCGACGGGTCAGGTCGATGCAGTGCTGCACCAGGGAAGGAACATCCTCGGGGCGTTCTCGCAACGGCGGGACCGTCAGCGTCACCACGCTCAGCCGATAATAAAGGTCGTTGCGGAACTGCTGCGAGGCGACTTCCTCCTCCAGGCTACGGTTGGTTGTGGCGATTACACGAACATCAACCCAGTTCGTTTTCTCGCTTCCCAGCGGCCTTATTTCATAGTCCTGAAGGACTCTCAGGAGTTTGGTCTGAAGGTGAAGGGGCATGTCCCCGATTTCGTCAAGGAGGATCGTGCCGTTATGAGCCAACTCAAAGGCACCACGGCGGGAGCGGACTGCTCCGGTGAACGCACCTTCCTCATGCCCGAACAACTCGCTTTCTAAGAGTGTTTCGGGCAGGGCGGCGCAGTTGACAACCACAAAAGGGCCTGCCGACCGTTGGCTTTCCGAGTGGATCGCTCTGGCCAGATGCTCTTTCCCGGCGCCGGTTTCCCCCATGATCAGCAGCGGAGAACTGCTGGGAACCACGCGGTCCACGGTGTTCATGAACAACTGCATGGCGGGGTTGTCAGTGGCGAAGTCGTTCAGCCGCGGCGTGTAGTACGGGGACTTCGCCCGCCAACTGCGGGTTATCAGGCTTCGCCGCGATTCCAGTGTGCTTTCAATTGCCTCCATCAACGGGTGGATGGGCAATCCGGCATAGAGAACGACATCTGCGCCCGCGGCAACAAGAGCAGCCTGATCTTCGGGAAGATCCGTATCATGCAGAATGACGGTGGTAGGGTTCTCCGGCAGATCGTTCAGAAGCACAATGCTCGACTCGATCGGCACGGGAATTAAAACCGAACTGACAATGAAGATGTCGGCATTACTGCGGACGACCTTCTGCCAAGCATTTCGTCGGGTGCCGTACGCCTCTACACGAACGTCCTGATGTCTTGCCAGCCGGCGGCTGATTTGCTTTTGCAGATCGGCATCCTTAATTGCCAAGTGCAATCGAAGCAGCATAACGGCTTCCTTTATGTATTTAGATGCCGATTATGGCCCCAGAAAACAGGTATAAATATACCCAATTGTAATCTTGGTTACTAAGCCTTGGCAAGAAGCGATGTAAAAAATATATATCCAGCATTTTTCGGTCAACTTAAAGGGTGTCGAAATACTGCTATTAGGCATGAGCTGGAAATCGGGAGGTCAAACCTCCAAATAAAGGTATATAATTGCCGAATTGTGGCCGCGAATTGGTATTGCCGTACCGAAACCCCCGCCGCTCTATGTGTACCTATTATGCGCAAATCAGCTAGAAACGGCATTTCCCACGGGTTTAAAACTCTGGCATAAGAATTGCTAGGGTTAGTGTCAGTTGGCATCAGCCGTTGATGGTTAAAGCCAATCCGACTGCATACTTAAGTGTTTGCAAAAAGGTAAGTCATGAAGGATAGAAATGAACACCAGAGCTTGCCGGGGGAAGACGCTTGCAGCCAGGACGAATCGGCCGAGCATTTGGGCGCGAAGCCGGGGGAAATGCCAGAGGAGGATGAACGCGAATGTATCCCCGAACCGGATGAGGAAAGCCTCTGCCAGGATTTTTGCGACGACTGGGATGACGTCGCAGACGAGGATGATGAATTCGATGACGAGGACTGGGATGACACATGGGATGAGGATGATTACAGAGACCGGCAGGATAGGGACAGCGGCATGCGCCGCCACCGGAAAAGACACCGTGATTCCGATGATTCCCTCTGATCGCCGGGGGCATAAAACCACCTGTGGGGCAGTGGAGCAAGCCGCTCGGATTCACACAGTCCGCAGGGGTAAAAAACTGAACCGTGATGGACGCACAGTGTCTATTGCCGGCTTAGCCGGCGGGAAAGGATCCAGGCATGGATGGACAAGCGCTGATGGAAACCGCAATTGACCAGCAGGTTTGGGGGGTCGCTTCGAGTATCGACATCTACAATTGTGACGGAGAGATAATCAGGGATCCTGAGGCGATCGGGCAGTTTGTTATCGAGTTATGCAGCCTGATCGAGATGAAACGCTTTGGCCAGACGCAAATCGTGCACTTCGGTGAGGACGAGAGGGTCGCCGGTTACTCGATGGTGCAGTTGATCGAGACATCGCTGATTTCCGCTCATTTCGCAAACCTCACTAACACGACCTATCTGGATGTGTTCAGTTGCAAGCCGTATGACCCCGACGTGGTGCGGGATTTCTCGCAGCGATACTTCCGAGGCACGCACAGTATCCTTAACGTCAGCATGAGAAAATGAGATGCTTGAAATTCACTGGTGTTCGGATCTTGATGAATGTCAGCGGGTTTGGCAGTGCCTGATACGTCCAAGGTGTATCTTCGATTCGTGGGACGTCCGTTGCTGCTTTCACAAACACTACCAAAACCCGCCCAGATTCCTGGTCGCATGGTCCGGCCGACGTCCGGTGGGGCTTGTGCCTCTGAGCCGTATTGACGAATACGGCTACTATGGGTACTTCCCAGGCGAGACCTGGTCGGGTGAGACGTGGCTGGAGCAGAACCGGATTCCGGCGGACTCCGCCCGGACACGCTACGAATTGCTGGCCCACTGCCCCGATGAAACCCGCCTGCGGTACCTCACCGAAGATTCAGTGAAGTTCCTGGACGCTGTGGCTGTGGATGAGACGGGGTATTTGTTCTACCCGGAGGAATTTGGTTTCAGCATGGAGGGGTATTGGCAGACATTCTCCGGCAAATCACGCAAGCGGCTGGGCCTGGAGTTGGCCCGATGGGATGAGGCGGGGCTGGAATACCGTTTCGGGCGCCTGGCCGACGTAGAGTGGATGTTCCAGACCAACATTGAGAGTTTTGGTGAGCGATCCTACTTCCATGACGAGAGATTCCTTCGGGCGTTTGAGGATCTGCTCCGCCTGCTTGACGCCCGGGGCCAGCTTCGTATAACCAGCGCAATGGTCCTGGGAAGACTCGCCGCAGTTGATGTAGGAGTCGTTGACGAAGGAAGGTACACCGTCCTGGCCGGTGGAACAGATCCGGAGTTCACGGGAATCGCCAAGGCGATTAATCTGCATCACATGGAGTGGGCATGCCGCTGCCGGCTGCGGGAGGTCGATTTTCTCTGCGGCGATTTCGGCTGGAAAGAGAGATTTCATCTGCGTCCCCGCGCCCTGTACGCCTGGAGCAGGGCCTTGATTTGTACAGATAACGAGCCTCTGAGGGTGGTAAATGTCCTCGGTTGATTCCAGAGTGCTCGTCGTTGGAACGACGCCGGACTATGTCGAGTATATTGCAAAGGCGTTTCCGGGCAGGGCCCTGTTTCTGACTGATCCGGCGGTTCGAAATGATGCTCGGCAGCCCGCCCCAGAAGTCGAGGTCGAGGTTCTCATCAATCTTCTGGATGCCTCGGCGGTTGAAAGCACTGTTGTTGAGCACTTGCAACGGTGGCGGTTGGATCTCAGCGGGATTGCTTGTTTCGACTGCGAGTCGATGGAACTGGCGGCTATTTTGGCAGAGCGATTCGGCCTGTCATATCCTTCGCTGGGTGCGATGCTCCTGTGCCGCGACAAACTCCGATGCAAGCAGATGTGGCAACGAGCCGGCGTGATGTGCCCTCGAACCATCCAAGTGTGGGATGTTGCCGACGTGGCTGGCTTCATGGCCGATTGCGGGGGCCCAATCGTCTTAAAACCCCTGACCGGAAGCGGCAGCGAACTGGTTTTTCGGTGTGACGACCAGCAGGCCGCCGCCGAGGCGTTCGACATGCTGCGAGATGGCCTGGCATCGCGCGCAGGCTGTCGGATGTACCGTTCCCTTGCGGAGGGCGGCACTCCGCCGGTTATTGCTGAGCAGTGCATCTCCGGTACGGAGTACAGCTGCGACGTCGTCGTGGACCTAGGCAGCGCAGAACTCATTCGAGTGGCAAGGAAGTATCACCGAATGGGTGTGCCGTTTGGCACGATTCGTGCGTACGAGTTGCCGGCAACACCGCCGGAGGTTGATCCGGCAAATCTGGCAGCCTTGGTGTTTCAGGCCGCTGATGCCCTGGGATTGGACCGGGCTATGTGCATGATCGATTTCGTCGTGCATGACGGGCGGGTGGTATTCCTGGAGATGGCCCCTCGGCCCGGCGGGGATTGCCTGCCGGCCTTGATCCGTCAGAGCAGCGGGCTGGACATATTGGGCGCGCATCTGGATTTCGCCGAAGGCAAACCACTAAGGATTCCGCCAACCGAGTGCTGGGACCGGCTGATAGGCTTGCGGATTCACGCAGATCGAGAGGGAATTGTTGAGTCGATCAGGACCGAACGACTCGATCAGGACAAGCGGATTCGTGAAGTTACGTTCCTTCGCGCCAGGGGCGACATGGTCCAACTCCCGCCGCAGGACTATGACTCCTGGCTTCTGGGGCACGTTATATTTCAACCTCGTGACGGGGACATCGAGAGTCAATGCGACGAAATCGCCTCCGGCATCATGGCTAATCTGATTTGACAGGAACCCGACAGTGAATCGATACATCGCAAGAGCGCAGGAAATACTGGATACGAAGACGCCCGAGTTGCCCAAAGAGCAACTGAAGCGGCACGTGGCATCATACATGGATCGCAGGAAGGAGTTTACAGGCCTGGCGGAGCAGCATGGTTCTCCGCTTTACGTTCTGGAGCCTGCTGTGCTGCGGGATCGCGCCAGGGCATTTGTCAGCGCGTTTGCAGCGGAACTGCCTGATGTGAGCGTTTTTTACGCCGTCAAGAGCAACAGTTTCCCATTGGTGCTGCGCACCCTTGTCGAGGAAGGCCTTGGGCTGGATGTCTCCAGCGGGCTGGAGTTGCAGCTCGCGTTGGAATGTGGCGCCAAGGAGATCGTCTTCAGCGGGCCGGGCAAGACCGACGACGAACTGCGCCTCGCACTCGACCATGCAGACCGCGTTATTGTGCTTATGGACAGCCCAGGCGAAATGGCCCGCCTGGAGCGTCTGGCGGCAGGATGCCGGACAACCATTCGCACCGGGCTAAGGCTGACGACCAATCCCCGTGGCCTGTGGCGGAAGTTCGGCGTCCCGCTGACCGATTTGGCAAGGATGCTGCGGGATGCGATCCAATGTTCATACGTGAAGTTCAGCGGACTTCAGTTTCACACCAGTTGGAATCTGATCCCTGCATCGCAGAGCCGTTTTATACGAGACCTCGGCCAGACGTTGAGAGACCTGCCCGGCCAGACACGAAGTGCCATTCAGTTCATCGACATCGGAGGCGGCTACTGGCCGCCGCAGGGAGAGTGGTTGAGGGCGAAGGGGACGTCGGCTGGCGCGCTTCGCCAAATGCTGCTGCCTGATGCCTGTAAGGTGGATACGCACTACAGGCTGTCGGCCATGCCGATTGAAAAATTCGCATCTGAGATTGGTAAGGCGATTCGGGAACACCTGCCCGAAGAGTTGTCCTGCAAAATCTGCATGGAGCCGGGCAGGTGGCTTTGCAATGACGCAATGCACCTGCTGATGACCGTCGTGGATCGCAAGGCTGATGATCTGGTCATCACGGATGCCGGAACGAACGCCATCGGGTGGGAACAGTTCGAGACCAACTACGCCCCTGTGATTAACATGACGCGCCAGAGTCTGAAGGAGCAGAGATGCGATATCCTGGGCTGTCTCTGCACGCCTCACGACGTCTGGGGCTGCGCTTATTGGGGCAAAGACATCCAGCCGGGTGACATCCTGCTGATACCGACGCAGGGCGCTTATACTTACAGCCTCCGCCAGGAGTTTATCAAGCCGATTCCTGCGGTGGTAACGCTGGACAAGAATGCCGTTGTTTGGAGGACAATTCGATGAAACGCATAAAGTCCATGCTGATGCTTCCGAGCGCGGCCTTGTGCATTTCGCGCAAGCAGTTGCGATACTATGACAGGATAGACAAGCCCCCCGAGACTGGCGATCTGGCCTACGGGACGGTCAAGTCCCTTGGGTTTCACTCCACGCTGGAGAACAAGGAGGGCCGAATTCACGCAATTAACGACGGCAGCCGGTCCGTGTTCGTTTTCGGCACACGTTACGCGCCGGACGCCTACGAAGGAATCGTTCCGGAGCAACTGCCCCGTGAGGCCGACATGCTTGCCCGCAGCGGAATCGTGGGCCTGGTCAGCAGGAAGAATGAGAACATCAAGGACCCCACGAAGGTCCAGATCCATGGCTACATCTGCGACAAGAACGGCGGCGTACTCAATACGCGCAATTTTCCGTTAATCAAGGATCCTAAGCAACAGACCAAGACCCGGCGGCGCGCCAAACTCATCCTGGTGGTGGGCACGGCCATGAACAGTGGAAAAAGCCTCACTGCCGCTTCGATCTGCTGGGCGCTTACCGCCATGGGGCACAAGGTTCGCGGGTGCAAGGCTACAGGCACCGCCAGCCTCAGGGACATCCTGCACATGGAAGACGCAGGCGCCTCGCCGGTGGCTGACTTCACTTATTTCGGCTATCCGTCCACATACCTGCTTGAGCATGAGAAATTGCTGGAGATATTTGATAAACTCGACCTTAAGTATGCGAACAATCCCTCCAACTACTGGGTAGTTGAATTTGCAGACGGAATACTACAGCGGGAAACGGCTATGTTGCTGGCAACGCCTCAGGTCAAATCGCGAATCCATCGGCTTGTATTTACAGCGCACGACGCCCTGGGAGCCATCGCGGGCATTGACATTCTGCGGAGCAAGTTCGGGTTGGCTCCCCATGCCATTTCAGGTCTGTGCTCGGCGTCGCCCCTGGCCATTGACGAACTTAATGACTTTGCCGATATTCCCGTCGTCAGCAACACGCAGCGCGACCTGAACCAATGGTCGCGAATCATCCTGTAGCTCCAAGCATACGTAACGGCATGAAACGCAGCAGGATAACAATACCATGAACGTTGCTGTTATCGTGGCCCATCCCGACGATGAGGTTATCTGGAGCGGAGGCCTCATCCTGGAGCACCCCGACTGGAACTGGACCGTCTTGAGCCTGTCTCGTCGAGATGATCCGGACAGATGCCCGAAGTTCAAATCTGTCTGCGAACTGCTCGGCGTCAGAGGGTTCATAACCGATCTCGACGACAGCAGCCCGCCCAGGCCCATAGACAGCTACAGGGAAATCGGCGATCGAGTCAAAAAATATCTGACCCCGGCCTCCTGGGATATTTGCATAACACACGGCGGCAACGGCGAATACGGGCATCAAAGACACAAGCAAGTGCACGCCGCCGTACTGAAGCTGGCCGACGACAATATCCTGAAATGCCGGGAGCTTTGGACATTCGCTTATGATTGCGGCGCCGGCGCCTTGACCTGTTGCCCGGACCCGCAGGCAGATATAATCGTTGAGTTGAGCGAGGCGCATCTTTGTGAGAAACGACGAATTGTCCGGCAGGTGTATGGATACAATGAGGAGTCTTTCGAAGTCCGTGCCTGTATCTCCCCTGAATCTTTCCGTAAATGGGAAAACCTGGGTTAGGAGTATCTCACATTAAAGTGCTGGTATTGTACGATTATCCCCCTTCGCCCGGTGGCTTGGCCACCCAGGGCGACCTGCTGTTCAAGGGGCTGCGCGAACTTGGTGTTGAAGCCCACGCCGTCAATTTCGAATCCGCGCAGGAAAAGGAGTGGTATTACCGGTGGTTCTGCCCTGACGTCGTGTTGGGCGTCGGGTACTGGGGGCATGCCCCTCATCTGATTCTTCATCCGCAGCGTTACGGGATTCAACCCGTGCCCTGGCTTGTAGCCGATGGTTACATCGCCAACTATCTGGAGGTCCTGAACAGTCTGCCTCTGATACTGGTTACATCCAACTGGGTCAGGAGGGTGTACGTTCGCGACGGTCTGCAGGACGACATCATCAGGGTTCTTCCGGTTGGCTGCGACACCGATGCCTTTGTTCCCAGAGGCGGCAACGACCTGAAAGTGATGGCCGTTCGTGAGGCGCTCGGCGTCGCTCCGGACCAAATCATGATACTGACTGTCGGTGGCGACGCCGCATCCAAGGGCGCCCAGGAGGTTATGCAGGCACTGGCTCTGATTGACACCAAGGCGCCTGATTGGAAGTATGTCTGCAAGGTCTGGCCGCAGCCGAGGACCGAACAGCAGAACCTTCACGACATGCAGTTGGCCACCCACCTGGGAATCGAAAAGAACGTTGTCTTCACCGCCAGTAAGGTCTCGCGGAATTTCATGCCATACCTGATAGCGGCCTGTGATATCTACGCGGCGCCGTCTCGCCTGGAGGGCTTCGGCATGCCTCAGGTCGAGGCCGGCGCCTGCGGCAAGCCCGTCATCGGCATCAAGGCCATGGCTATGAAGGACACGTTGGTCCACGGCAGGACTGCCCTCTTAGCCGGTGTGGCGCAGGAAATCAGACTCAAGGAAGCTACAGTCGGTGAAGACGAAGGATACGAGTCAGGACACCGGGTGGTCTTCAGGAAAGCCCGGACCGCCGACTACCGGGCGAGCATTCACGACATCGCGGACTACCTGCTGAAATTGATGACGGACGAGAAACTCCGTGAAAGAATGGGGCAAGCCGGCCGACAAAGAACTGTGGAAAACTACGATTACCGTGTCGTGGCGAAGAAATTTATTCAAACAATAAGCGACTGCCTGGGAATATCCTGATATGAGGAAACGGCTAACCGACGCGATCGCCGAGGCCAGAAATGCGGCACTGGAGGTTCTTCTCCATAACGCCCGCGGTCCTTATTACGGCCTGCCGCGAACTGCCGGGTGGGGATACCCCCAGCCGTACACGCGTGACCTGATGATAGCCGGCCTGGGCATTCTCGCATCCGGTAACGAACGACTCATATTGCGTCTTCGTCGCGTCCTGGAGGTTCTGGCGAAGAACCAATCCCCACGCGGACACATCCCATCCCTTGTCCACGACTCCGAAGACCGCGGAGCCAGCGACACAACACCGCTGTTCCTGCTGACCCTTGGGTGCTTTCGTAAGACCACCGGCGAAGCGAACTTCCTAGCTGAAGCGGCCGACAAGGCCATGAGATGGATGGACTATCAAAGCCCGGAAGACCGCGTGATGGTGGCGCAACTGCCCACAAGCGACTGGCGGGATGAGCAGTGGGTTTCAGGATACGGGCTTTATGTCAATACCATCGTCTATTCATACCTGCGTCTTTTCAATCAACACGAAAAGGCTTCGCAGTTGCAGCGGTTGATGGCCCGATTCACGGTTGTTGCCGAAGTCAAAAACAGGCACGTCCACGAAGGCCTGAAATTGCGACGCAAACCTTACTACGCACTTTGGTCCTACAAAGTGCACGGCAGCGAGCGGTTCGACCTGCTGGGAAATTCTTTGGCGATTTTGTCCGGCATTGCCGCCTGCACGAGGGCAAGGGCACTTATTGCCTGGATAGAGCGTGAGTGCGAGGCGATGCGAGAGGCCGGCGAACTGGCGCTGGACCTGCCCCCGAACCTCTTCCCGTATATCCGCCCGGAAGACCCTGACTGGAGGCCAAGGTACGCCAAATACAACCGGCCCGGCGAATACCACAACGGCGGCGTCTGGCCATTTGTCTGTAGCTTCTACGTAGCAGCCCTGGTCGCGGCAGGCGGGCACAGGCTGGCGAGAAAGAGGCTACAGGCCTTGACCAAACTGGTTCGACCCGCCAGGGAAAAGCCGGTAGCCTTTGGTTTCAATGAGTGGTTTCGCGCCCAGGATGGTACGCCGTGCGGCCAAGATTGGCAGACGTGGTCGGCGGCTATGTACCTTTACGCGGCGACCTGCGTCGAGCAGGGACGGACGCCTTTCTTCGACGAGATACGCGACGTGAGACGGACTGAAGAACAACAGGAAGAAGCCGCCGCAACAACCCCTGAAACCTGACGGCGCCTATGAGCTAATACAAGACTATAGTCATGCTCAGAGCAAAACAAAAACTGGGAAAATATCGAATCGAACGCCGGTTGGCTGACGGAGGCTTTGCGACGGTTTACAAAGCGTGTGACACTATTGAAGGTGTTCGCATCGCGCTGAAGATACCGCACGCCCGCCTGGTCAGCCCCGAGGTCATGGAGGACTTTCGCAGGGAAGTACGCCTGGCCGCACGGCTCGACCACGCCAACATACTGCCCGTCAAGGATGCCAGCGTCATTGACGGGCGTTTCGTGATTGCAGTTCCTCTTGGCGAGCAGTCTCTGGATGATCGTCTCCGCAGCCGGATTTCCATGCAAACAGCACTTGAGTTTGCAGACCAGATGCTTAGCGCAGTCGCCTTTGCCCACCAGCACCGCATCATTCACTGCGATATCAAGCCCGACAATCTCATTCTGTTTCCCCAAGGCCGACTGCGCCTGACGGACTTCGGCGTCTCCAGAGTGGCGCAGAAGACGGTAAAAGCATCGGGCTCCGGCACGCTGGGCTACACCGCCCCGGAGCAGGCGATGGGCATGCCGTCGCTGCGGTCCGACGTTTTTGCCCTGGGACTGGTGTTGTATCGGATGTTCTCCGGGCGCCTTCCGGAGTGGCCCTACGACTGGCCGATGGCGGGCTATGACAGGCTGAGACGGCGGCTGCACCCGCAGATGATCGCATTGATACGGCGGGCAATCGAGCTCCAGCCACGCAAAAGGTTTCGCGACGCCGGGCAGATGCTTGCGGCCTTTCGACGAATCAAGCCCCGCGCAATCAGATATGCAGCAGCTACACGCAGTCGGCCAGCAAAAAGTCGCCCAACAACGCGCCACTGGAAGCAGGTTCGCTTCCGGCAGTTCAAAAGACAGTACGGCGGACAACTGGCGGCGCGCTTCCAATGTCATCGTTGCAAGGGACCCGTCTCCGAGAGCATGCGGTCTTGTCCCTGGTGTGGAGTCAAACGCCGCGTCCATCGTGACGGAACGAATTTCCCGAAACGCTGTCCGCGATGCAAACGGGGCGTCAAGTCGGACTGGAAGTATTGTCCCTGGTGCCACGGGGCTGGCTTCAAGAAGGTAAGCCATCGCGACTACACCGATGTTCGCTATGAGGCACGGTGCTCGAACCCGAAATGCTCCCGCAAGGAACTGATGCCCTTCATGCGTTACTGTCCCTGGTGTCGCCGCCTCGTAAAACGCAGATGGAAGGTGCCCGGCTCCAACAGGAAATGTCCGGCCTGTGGATGGGGCACCGTTGATGAGTTCTGGAAATACTGCCCGTGGTGCGGTAAGGTGGCGGGCGGCGCGAAAGCATAAACTGGCGGCCTGGCCGCTGTGATTACTCGGGGATCGCAACATGCGAAAACTGATTAGAAGCCGGTCGAAAAAACGCGGTCTGCCGCCGGGGACGCCCGTATACATAGGCGAGAAAAAAACCGAGCCTGCCCGAATCGCCGTTATGGATTACGACGGTGATCAGTTCCTCGAAAAACAACTCGAAAAGGTCGAAGACTGCTTTCCGTTCAAGGATAAACCCTCCGTAACATGGATAAACATCGACGGCATTCATGATGAGAAGCTTGTGCGCACCCTGGGCGCAAGATTCGGCCTGCATCCGCTAGTGGAGGAAGACATCCTCAACACTGACCAGCGCCCGAAGATGGAGGATTATGCAGACTACATATACCTTGTCCTGAAGATGCTTCAGTGGAACGGTGAAAACGGGGAAATCATAATCGAACAGGTCAGTCTAATCATCGGCTCGAACTTTGTTGTCTCATTCCAGGAACGGGAAGGCGACGTGTTTGACACGATCCGGGACCGTATCCGCACCGGCAAAGGCAGGATTCGCAAAATGGGGGCCGATTACCTGGCCTACAGCCTTGTTGATGCGGTAGTAGACGGTTACTTTGTGGTGCTGGAAAGGCTGGGTGACCAAATCGAAACCCTGGAGTCGGAATTGGTATCCAACCCACGGCCGCAGACACTGCATGAGATACACAGGCTCAAGAGGGAAAGCCTTTTCATTCGCAAGTCAATCTGGCCGCTGCGAGAGGTCATCCACGGGCTGGGCAGGGCTGAATCCTCACTGATAAGCGATGCGACAAATCTGTACCTGCGGGACGTCTATGACCACGCTGTTCAGGTCATTGATACGATGGAAGCGTTCCGCGACATGCTCGCCGGAATGCTGGACACGTATCTCTCCAGCCTCAGCAATCGCATGAACGAGGTGATGAAGGTGCTGACGATCATCGCAACGATCTTTATCCCCCTGACCTTCATTGCCGGCATTTACGGGATGAATTTCAAGAACATGCCTGAGTTGGATTGGCAATGGGGTTACTGGGCGGTGCTGGTCGTAATGGCGGCGTTGGCAGTCGGCATGGTCTTATACTTCAGGAATAAAAAATGGCTCTGACAATATGGAAGAATCTGACAGGCTGGACTTCCCCGGAAGTCCTCAACGCCATTCTATGGTCGGCATTCTCCATCTTGCTGGCAGGTCTGACGTACTCGCTGCTGAGGCGCAAAATCGCATCTTCGGGCGCCCCGCGACAACGTGTCCGGCTGCTGTGGCTGAGCATAGCTTTTGTCCTATTATTCGTCCTGATCCAGATCTGGATGGGCGTTGTGCTCGCCAGGACCGTCGAGCCGGCAGGCCGAGTCAGAATATTGCTGGATAAGTTCCTCTGGACCCTTGGCATGGCCGCCGCAATCTACATCCTTGTTACTGCTGTAAGGCACGCAATCATCAAAAGCGAGATCAGCATCGAGGCGCGTCACAAAGTCCGCATGGCGTCTTCCTGGGTTGGATTCGTCGTCTTCCTGATTGCAGCGGCTTTCATATGGGTAAGCGGGATACAGGACTTCGGCATATTTTTGGGCATAGTCGGCGCCGGCTTGGCGCTTTCCCTTCAGGAGACGCTGGTCTGCATCGCCGGCTGGGTGCTGCTTGTTATCCGCCGGCCTTTCGACATAGGCGACCGCATTGAAATCGACAACAGGGTTGGCGACGTAATCGGCGTAAGCGTCTTCCAAACGTCGATGATGGAGGTCGGCAACTGGGTCAAAGCCGACCAGAGCACCGGCCGGATGCTCATCTTTCCCAACAGCATGCTCATAAGGCATCCGCTCTACAACTACAGCAAGGGTTTTCCGTTCATCTGGAACGAATTGTCCACGACCGTAACCTTTGAGAGCGATTGGGAGCAGGCGGAGAAACTCCTGCTCGAAAAAGCAGAGATCGAAGCGGAAAAAATCGAGAGCGAGGTTAAACGCCGGATTGAACAGATGCAGTCTCAATATGCCATACGCTACGAACATCTTCACCCTATTGTCTATACGAACATCGCCGACAACGGCGTCGAACTGACGCTGAGATATATTTCACCGGTAAGGCAGCGCCGCGCCACTGCCCACCGTATCGCCAGGAACACCCTACGAGCGTTTTTGGCAAATCCCCGTATTGACTTCGCTTATCCGACGACCCGGATTTACCGCAATACTGAGG
>JAXHSV010000065.1:0-14306 GCA_034190305.1 Planctomycetota bacterium
GCCATCCGTCGGTCTCGCACCAAACAGGCGTCTTTCGCCCCTTTCGACGATTTACCTACTCAAACGGGATGCACCCTGGCGTAAGATATTTTGTGTAAGTTTGCGGCGGCATCAGAAATGATGAACAAGTTATACCGGGCGCACAAAGTTAAGGCGCTAGGCTGATTAACGGCTACATCGTTCATGGTAATGCGAACCGTTCTTTTGGTGCATTGTGTCTCTATTCGCAAGCGCAAAAACTTTGTGCGCCCAGTATTATAACGCCAGACCCAGCCCAGCCATAGCCATGGCTGGGCTGTAATGTCCGCTCTTCGACCGATTTTGCGAAAACCTGCGTTTGTCCGCTTTCGGAACTTACACAAAATACTTGACGCTATCTCAGCCTATACGAGACTTGTCAAAATCGGCATTCCGTGGTACCCTATGAAAAGTCGCGTTGCTTGTAGGTTGGTTTCCTCTGTTTCTGCGTCCACGCAGTGAATGCTCTTGAACGCACGGAGGAAATACAAAATGAGTCATCTCCGCAAAACAAACGCAATCAAGTTTGTCTGTACTTTCCTGCTGTTGGTATTGGCTGCTTCGGAGTGTCTTGCGGACACGCCGTGGCGATTCGTCGTTACCGGCGACACGCCGTGGCGACGACAACGGAGTCAATACGACCATCCTCTCCGAGATAGCCGCCGAAATTATCAACCAGAACGCCGAATTTGTCATTTTTACCGGCGACCTGATTAATGGCAATACTTCGAGTCAGGTTGTAATGGAAAGTCAGTTCACCACGTGGCGGAATACAATGCAGCCTGTCTATGACGCCGGTATCGGCGTGCATATCTGTCGCGGCAACCACGACGACGACAACGTGGCGGTCTGGAACAACATCTTCGGCGACCTGCCCGATAACGGACCCGCCGGAGAGATAAATATGACCTATTCGGTTACCCACAAGAATGCCTTCGTCGTCGCCCTGGATCAGTACGTTACCCCCCACAGGGTTAACCAGACGTGGCTTGACGCACAGTTGGCGGCGAACACCAACCCGCACATCTTTGCCTTTGCCCACGAGACTGCTTTCCACGTGTACCATACGGGTGGCCAGGAAACTTATCCGGCCGAAAGGGACGCATTCTGGAACAGTATCGCCGGCGCCGGTGGGCGGACGTATTTCTGTGGCAACGATCACTTCTACAACCACGCCCATGTCGATGACGGCGACGGAAACCCGGACAACGACGTACATCAGCTCGTCGTCGCGACAGCAGGAGCGCCGCTCTATGACTGGGACGGCGAGTACGACGGGAATAATACCACCTTCACGCTGGAAAACGTCTTCCACGCGAAACAGTACGGTTACGTCTTGTTCGAGATCGACGGGCTGGACGTAACGACGACCTGGATGGAGCGAACCGGCGCCGGCACATACGAGGCCGGTAACGTCTGGAGTTACACCGCCATTCCAGAACCCGTAAAACTGTCGCTGCTGGGCGTCGGGGCTTTTACGCTAATCCGCAGGCGCAGGCAGAAAAGTTAACCTGAAGATTCAAACTCCCTTCTCACGAAAGGCAATCAGCAAAGGGCTTTCCTGGCGAACCAAATCGGCGTAACATTCCTGTTTGTGCGAATAAGCGGGATTTGTATGCCGGTATCGTTGCTAAATCATAGATCTGTTACGGCGCGGGCGTGCTGGGAGGGGCTGGAGTTTGCCGCTGCGCCGGCGGCGGTTCTGGACGCCTTGGCGGCCCAGCCTTTCCCAGCCATGCTGGAAAGCGCCGCAGAGGACCCGCGCTACGGGCGATACACCGTAATCGCCTGCCGGCCAAGGGAAATTATCACACTGCGCAAAGGCAGGCTTCTGGACCGCACGGGTGCGGAACTTCCGGGCAGGACGGTTCGGCGGGCGCTGCGGTCGGCGCTGGGAACGGTGCGGGCGAGAGGAACCGCTCCGGTTCCGTACGGGCCCGGATGGATAGGCTACATCGGATATGAGTTCGGGCGGCATCTGGAGCGTCTGCCGGGCCGGGCCGAGCGAGACACCTCCCTGCCCGACCTGCACCTTGCCTTCTACGATGCGACGGCTGTCTATGACAACATAGAAAAACGATGGACGCTTACCTGGCTTGCATTTGATGAACCGAACCTAAAAAGGCGGGAATCCGCCGAGATGCTGCGGAAAATGCTTGAATCTGCCCGCGAGGAAACACAGGTTCCCAAAACCTGCGCCAATCCCCAAACCGAGTGGGACAAAGCATTGAAAGTCAGCAGTAATTTTTCACCGGAAGAATATCGAAGAACCATTGCTCGTTGCATCGAATACATCGCCGCAGGCGACATTTTTCAGGTGAATCTCTCGCAACGATTCACCGTAGCCGACGCCCCCGGCCCGCCGGCGATATACAAGGCTCTTCGTCGTCGTAACCCGGCGTGGTACTCGGCCATGCTGCTTTTTGACGATTCAGCCGTTATCAGCAGTTCGCCGGAGTTGTTTCTGCGCGTTCGCGGGCGCGACGTTCTGACCCGCCCGATAAAGGGAACGTGCCGTCGAACAGGCAGGCGTGAGGACGACGCCGCAGCCGCAGCCGAACTGCTGGCGAGCGAAAAGGACAACGCCGAACTGGCGATGATAATCGACCTGTTGCGGAACGATCTGGGGCGGGTCTGTCGGTACGGTTCGGTCCGCGTATCCAACCGGCGGGAACTCGAGACGCATCCGACGGTCTTTCACCTGGTCGGGTCGGTGGTGGGTGAATTGTGCGAAAGATTCGGCCCGGTTGATTTGCTGGCTGCGACATTTCCGGGCGGGTCGATCACCGGCGCGCCGAAAATACGAGCAATGGAGATTATAGACGAACTCGAACCGGTCGCCCGCGGCGTCTATACCGGTTCTATCGGACACATCGGCGCAGATGGAAACTGCGAACTGAACATTGCTATTCGCACCATTGTCTGGGATCGCGGCAAGGCCCACATCCAGGTCGGCGGCGGGATCGTCGCCGACTCTACGCCGGAAGGTGAATACACCGAAACGCTCGACAAGGCCAGAGCGGTTTTAGAAGCAATTGCAGAAGCACAAAGACAGTAATCAGTAATCCGGTTTCACGGTATCTGATCTTTCGGGCATTCCTGTTCCAGGAGATTTTCGTAGGCGCTGATGAGTTTCTTTGTAATCGGTCCAGGTTTTTCGTCGCCGACGGGGTTTTTCGCGATTCGCACTACCGGACGGATGCCGGCGGTTGAGGAGGAAAGGAAAATCTCATCGGCAGCCGAAACGTCTTCACCGGTGATGGGTTTGTCGATATGGCAGGGGATGTTGAGTTTTTCGCACAATTCGATGACGGCCTGGCGGACGACTCCCGGCAGGACGGGCGTCTCAAGCGGCGGCGTCGAAACCTCACCGTTACGGACGATAAAGACGTTGCAGAAACACGCTTCAGCCAAATGGCCGGTCTCGGTGAACCAAATGGCTTCTTCGGCCCCGGCAGTAGCGGCCGCCTGACGGGCAAGGACCCTCGGCAGATAGCATCCGGTCTTCAGGCCGGAAGTCGGATCGCCCGTGAACTGGCGGACGCCGGAAACTATCGCGCCGATACCCTTGGTGTACCACCACTGCGGATACGCCTCCAGCGCCGAAGCCGTTACGACAACGGTCGGCCTGTCCATCCCCACCGGGCCTGGGCTTATGGTAATTCTAATCCGCCCCTCGGCGATGTCGTTGGCCTTGAGAACATCGGCGACTGCGGCGGTCAGTCCTTCAGCCGTTGCGTCGTGGCTGATTCCTATCTGCTCGGCCATCTCAAGCAGGCGACCGATGTGCCGGTCCAGACGAAAGGCTGCGCCGTTGTGGCTCCGAAGCGTTGTAAAGACGCTCGCACCGTGGAGGAATCCCGTATCGAAAACGCTTAACGACGCCTCCGGCTCCGGGACGATTCTACCGTTGAGATAGACGTATCTGTCAGTCATGCTGCGAACCTTGATAGTGTTTAACAGACTGAACCACAAAGAGCACAAAGAACACAAAGAGAAAAAGAATTTTTAAATTTTTCTTTTCTTTGTATCCTTTGTGATCTTTGTGGTTCATCTTTCCAGCGTTTTTCCGAACTTATATGCCCGTTGGATTTCCGGGTGATCCTCTCCGACGGGGCTGGCGTGCTTGGTCGAAGTAACTCGGAAGCATTTGATCGTCTCGATACCGAAGTATTCCTCCAGCCGGGCGCGCATCCAGTCCAGTACGAAGTCGTAGGCTTTATACCATCCGGCCCCGTAGGTTATCCCCAGGACGGCGCGTGTATTTGGCCTGGGATAGAAAATCTCCAGGTTCGCTCCGAGGTAGCAGTACATCCGCTGGATGAATGTCATCATGTTGGCCGAGATGTGGTCGAGATATATAGGCGACGCCAGAACCAGCACGTCCGTTTCGGGAGCAGCCTCATAAAAAGCCGACATGTCGTCCTTGACGACGCATTGATGCGTTTCTTTACAGGCTTTGCATACGTTGCACGGGGCGATTTTCATTTGCCCCAGTTCCAGGAGTTTCGTTTGATGTCCCGCCTCGGATGCGCCTTTGAGCACCGCCTTGACGAGCGTAGCGGTATTGCCCTCGACCCGCCCGCTGCCGTTGATGCCAAAAATATTCATTTGTGTTTTCCTTCCGCGTTAAAATGAAGTGTTTGGCCTGCCTTTACAGTAGGGGCAGGTTAAGAGTCGGAGGTTTCTTTTGTTCGGTCTTTGATTTTGGGGCCTTCTTAAAGGTCCGCACATCGCCTGAAGGCGGAAAATCAATACGCTTGCCTCCCATAAGATCGGCGGTAGTCAGGATTTGAAGGCGAGGGTAATTGCCCCAGTGTGATTTGTAAAATCCAGCCGAAGCCGCTTCTGTTCGCATTGCCTTAGTGGGACTAGCCATGCAGATCAGAACGCCGATTTCGGCCTTCTCCCTGTCCACGACGCCCCGCAAGTCGCGCAGGTGCGAGACTGTAGTCTTGCCGGCCTTGACTGAAAAGATAATCTGCTTTGTTTTCCCGCCTTCGTGTTCGTCGTGGAAGTACAGGCGCCCGTCTATGCCTTTGTCGGCGCCTTTCTTTTCTTCTGCCGGCCTTGCTCCAACTAAGTCCAGCGCCCACCACTGGAACTGGTAAGGCTTCTCATGGGCCAGCACCTCGGCATCCGTTACCGTAGTAGGTTCGCCGATAACGTCGGGGATCGCCTCGTTGCCGAACGCATCTCGCAGGCGCTTCTTGATGACCACGATGGCCGCTTGGGTGATGTCTATTCCGATCCAGCGTCGTTTCATCCGTTGGGCCACAGCGACGGTGCTTCCACAGCCGCAGAAAGGGTCAAGAACGGTGTCGCCTTCGTTACTGCCGGCTTGAATTATAACTTCGAGAAGAGCCTCGGGCTTCTGTGTAGGATATCCGAGGCGTTCCTTCGCCATTGGATTCATCTGTTGAATAAATAGCACATCGTTTGGATTTTTCATGCTGTCGTCTATTGCAATTCTCGCTCCTTTAGGGTTCTGTGCACGTTTCATCGCCTTCTCAGTGCGAGGAATGGATATTCGGTCCCCGTGAAACTGCCACTCATCGGACTTCGTGTACCAGAAAATCGTGTCGTGCTTACGGCTGAATCGCCTTTGGGACGCTCCACCTGTCTGGTAGTGCCAGATTATCTCATTTTGAAACTTATCCGCTCCAAACACCGCGTCCATCAGCATCTTCAGATAATGGCTCGCCGTCGGGTCGCAGTGAAGATAGATACTGCCGGTTTCCTTTAGAACCCGCTTTAATTCCACCAGTCGCGGCGCCATCATCGCCAGGTAGGCCATCATGTCGCTGGGACCGAGAAACGTCCGGAAAGCCTGCATTGCCTGCGAAACCCGCCCACCTGCTTCTATGATTTCCTGACATACCTTTGCAGAGTCTGGATTCCATTCCCACGTGTCCTCAAAGGCTTTGAGTTGGGACTTTGAGCGCGAACCGTTTTGCTCGGCGAAGAGAACGTTGTAATCCTGGTTGGATTTGAAGGGCGGGTCCAGGTAAATCAAATCGACGGATTCATCCTCGATGTACCGCTTGAGAATATCCAGATTGTCGCCGTAGTAGAGGATATTCTCCGGTTGTTTCTTTTCCTCGGCCATCTGATTTCCCTTTCCCGGTCGATATGCACCGGCGATTACATTCTCTCCGGCCGAGGGAAATTCGCAAGTAGAAATCGCCAGACGATAGCGTAAGATATTTTGTGTAAGTTTGCGGCGGCATCAGAAATGACGAACAAGTTATAACGCCAGCCCCAGCCCAGCCATAGCCATGGCTGGGCTGTAATGTCCGCTCTTCGACCGATTTTGCGAAAACCTGCGTTTGTCCGCTTTCGGAACTTACACAAAATACTTGATGCTATCTCGCCAGACAGAGAAAACTCGCCCAGCCGAGTCCTCGTCCAATCACGCTCCGACAGGTTGCACCGAGGCTGGAGGCTGTGATTTACTACTGGTTTTCGTAGCAGGTTCAACCATTTTCGTAGCGTCTTCGAAGCGGACGGAGATTGGCGTCGAGACGCCGGGCTGCTGCATGGTAAGCCCGTAAATCTGGTCGGCCATTGCGATTGTCCGCTTGGCGTGCGTGATGATGATGAACTGGCTGGTTCCGAGGAAATCACGAACGAGTTTTGTGAACCTGCCTGTGTTCTGCTCGTCCAGGGCTGCATCGACCTCGTCGAGCAGGCAGAACGGACCCGGGCGGGCTTTGAAGAAACTAAACAGCAGCGCCAGTGCGGTCATCGTTTTTTCCCCGCCGCTCATCAGCGAGATCGACCGCAATTCCTTTCCGGGCGGGCGAGCGACAATCTCGATTCCGCTTTCCAGAACATTGTCGGGATCGGTCAGCAGGATGTCGGCCTTTCCCCCGCCGAAGAGTTTTCTGAACAGTTCGTTGAAGTGGGCGCGGACGGCCTGGAACGACTCTTCGAACCGCTTTCGGCTTTCGGCGTTGATGCGCTTTATCAGGTTCGCCAGCTGCTTCTGGGATTCGCGGATGTCGGCGGTCTGTTCGGAGAGGAACTTTTCTCGCTGCTGCAATTGCTCCTGCTCGTCGATGGCGTCGAGGTTGACATTTCCCAGCCGGTCGATCTTGTTTCGGAGTTCGGAGATTTCGGCCTTGACTGCCTCCCAGTCGCGTTGCTCGTCGTGGGTGTAACCGGAGTAGGCGCCGGGAAGGTCGATGTTCAGTTCCTCGGATGTGCGCGAGATAAGGTCCTCGATGCGGACTTCGATCTCGCCCAATTTGACGCGGAGGTCGGAAGACTGCGAGGTGAGGTTCTCCTGTTCTTTACGCTCGTCGGCGAGCTGTTTTTTGATTTCGACCATGCGTTCGGCGAGCGTCTCGCGGGAGATGGTGGTTTCTTCCATTTCCCTTCCGAGTTCCGCCTTTTGCTTCACCGACGTCTGAATTTTCTCCTGTGCTTCAGCAGCGCCGTTTTGGGCCTCGGTCCGGCGATTACGGGTCTGGCTGATCTGCTCGCGCAGGGCGGTCAGTTCGCCGGAAAGTGATTCGCCTTGCTGGTCCAGGCGGTGCAGATTTTCCCGTAAAGCGGAGTGTTTCTGTCTCGCCGACGCCAGCGCGACCGCCGCGGCGGTCGCTTCGGACGCCAGAGACTCCTGCCTCGCCATTGCATCGGACAGTTCATCATTCAGCCGGACCACTTCCTCTTCGCGCCGACTTCTGGCGGCTTCCAGTTCGGCAGCGCCGGCCTTGCTCTGACGCTCACCGGCGGCGGCGGATTCTATCTCATCAGCCAACCTGCGCACCTCGTCGGACACCAGCGGAGCCTCACGCCGGAGTTCGCCGACCTGTTCGTCAAGGCGATCCAGGAGCCCTTGGCAGGAAACTCGCTCGGTATTGGCTTCATAAACGGCAGTCCGAAGGGAGTGGACGAGTTCTTCCAGATGCTTCTGCTCGAAGTGAACCTTTTCCAGCCGGCCTGCGAGTTCATCGACGCGAGTCTGGTTTTCGCGAAGTTTTCGGTCAACGTCGGCCAGTTCGCTCTTTTGCCAGATTGGTCCTGCCGGTTTGTTCCGCCCCTCAGCGGCCGGTTCGGCAGCCAGGCGCAGCCGACCGTCGGTTTCCAGCACATCACCGGCAGTGGTTACATATCGCCAGTCGCCCCCAAGTCGGACTGCAAGGTCGAACGCCGCCGATAGCGTCCGGACCACAAGCGTCTTTCCCAGAAGCCTTTCGATAACAGGAGTTATCCTCGCATCGGCGCAGTGAACCAGGTCGGCTGCTCGCGCAATGATGCTGTCGTCGGCGGGTGCGTCTCTGTCGTCGGCTGAAGGCCCGCCCGCCGGCGGGAAAGGTATCCGGTCCAGACAGATGAATTCGACACTGTCGGCGTCGCCGGCAATCTGTCTGATCCGCCCCGCGGATTCGGCGATCTGTCTGCCCGTAGAGGCGACAAGCCATTGCCCCGCATTGCCCAGCGCCGCTTCGATTACGCCGGCGTGAGTTACATCGGTCTCGACAAAATCGCCCAGCATACCCGCTACGGACGGCAGGTTTCCTTCTTTCGCTGCGGCGAGGACCCGACGAACGCCTTCGCCCAGACCTTCGCCGCGCCGCTGCATTTGCTCCAGAATGCTCCTGCGGGAAACAAGTCCGCTGCGATCCTGCTGTGCGACGGAAAGATCCGATGCAAGATGCTTCTCGTCGTCGGCGAGTTCGCCAAGGTCCGCCTGGGTTTTTTCAAGCCTGGCCTGGGAATCGGTCAAAATGACCCGAACTTCCGAAAGTTTCGTCTGGGTGGCGGACCGGCGGGACAGGACATCTTCAAGCGACTTTGCGATTTCCTCGCTTCGGCCCGTGAGTTTCTGTCGGCGGGCATGAAGGTTCTCGCGATTGAGGCTGTAGGTGTTAATCTCATTGTGTAACTGTGCGGTTCTGCGAAGCAGATCGACGGTTCCGTTCTTCTCGTCTTCCAGGCTTTCCCGAAGTTTCCGGACCGTTTCGGCGGCTTCGGTTGAGGCCGCCCTTGCCGCTTCGGCGCAACGGGTCAGTTCGTTCACCTCTCCGGCGACGGTTTCGAGGTGGTCGCGGGCAACGACGGAATCCTGCTTGTTGGAGGCGACTTTTGCCTCCAACTGTTCGCAGCGCGACGTATTGGCGGCGATCGCATCGGTAAGTTCTTCGACCTTGGCCGACAGCATCTGCTCCAGCTGCCTGGTTGCGATTATCTGACCGTCCAGTTCGGAAATCGTCCTTTCCAGATCATGCGACTTACGCGCCAGGTCCGCCAGTTCCGTCTCCGTAGTTGCCTGGGATGCTTCAAGCCTGCCCATATGGGCGGTTACATTTGCCAGAGCGTCGTTAAGCGTATCGGCGTCGGCCTGGATGTCCCGTCGCCGGCCTACGAGGTCATGATACTGCGCCAGGGAAAACAGGCTCCGAAGTTCGCCCAGGCGAGTACTGTATTTCTGGTAATTTCTTGCCTTTCCAGCCTGGTATTTGATGGAGCGGAGGCGCTTGGCGACCTCCGAAAGGATATCGGTCAGGCGAAGGAGATTCTGTTCGACCCGTTCGAGTCGGCGGATGGCTTCTGCCTTTCGGGCCTTGTATCGGCTGATACCGGCTGCTTCGTCGAAGACCTCCCGACGGTCGGCCGATGTTGCCTGAAGAAACGCCTCGACTCTTCCCTGCTCGATGAGGCTGTAGCCGCCGACGCCGGTGTCCATGAACATTTCGCGGATGTCTTTTAGGCGGGCGACCTTGTTATTCAGCAGGTACTCACTTTCGCCGTTGCGGTAGAGTTTGCGGGCGATGGTGATGGTGTTCTCTTCGGGTGAGGGGCTTGGCGCCTCATCGACGTCTTCAGCGGGGATGTATAACCCGTCCTTACGGTCCGGTTCGCCGGGCCAATCGGCAGCGCACGTGAAAGCGAGCGTTACTTCGGCGTATCCGCTGGAGCGTCGCTGCGCGGTTCCGCTGAAAATAACGTCCAGCATCTGACCTCCGCGGAGACTTTTTGCCGACTGCTCGCCGAGAACCCACTTGAACGCATCGACGAGGTTGCTCTTTCCGCACCCGTTGGGACCTACAACGCAGGTTACGCCGTCGTGAAACTCAAAAGTGGTTTTGTTGGGGAAACTCTTGAATCCGGATAACGTCAATGCCTTCAATCTCATCGGCAACATCCTTCCATGGTTTTTTAGTAGTCCTTCAAAATTGATAATGCAAGTTCGGGTCGATTTTTCAACACACCTGCCTGCCGGTGGGCGGGGAAACGCAGAGGAACAGAGATATTAAAAAATCTCTTTTTTAATCTCTGAATCTCTGTGTCTCTGTGTCGCAACATGTTTTACTCCGACAACTTAACTCGCATATTCAATCGTTGAAGCGTCACCAGTACCCGTCCATAGGTTTTATTAATCGTCCGGCATATCGGACCTGCCGGCAACAGGAACCGAAGTATATATTTTTTGCAGGTCTTCGCTGCGCTGAAGGACGAACTTGGCGGGTATATATCCATCCTTGCAAAGCCCGTAGAGCACACCGACAACCTGCGAATAAGTCAGTCCCAGCCCTTCAATATTCCCGTCGGTTCCGCGGATCGGACGTGAGCCGAGAGTCCTGATAAACTCATCCACCCTCGGAACAACATAAAACGGATCGCTCTGACGCCGTGTCCCCGGAATCCTGCGATATACCATTACTTTTTTGTCGTCGCGCGAGGCGTTCATTGTAACCATTTCGTCGTCGGGACAGAAAAACAGCGGGCGATTCAGAGGAATTGACTTGCCGAACAGGACTATCCTGGGCCGGCCTGACACCGTAGCGTAAATTGTGTAATCTCCCTCCGTCTGAACTTCGTCCATCACGAACTGCCCCGATATGTCCCAGCTACGGATTACATCCCGCGAATCATGCTTTATCAGTGCTTCGTAAGCGGAGACTCTCAACAGTGCATTTTTGCTCGATAGCGTTCGTTTGAGCGTCGCCAAACCCTGAGAAGATCGTTGCGCCCGACCAAGTTCCTCCACTGCCGGTATCCGGAACGGCGAATCGGCGCTATTTGCGATACGGACTATCACGTCCGCTGCCATTGTGTCGTTGAGTCTCATACCGGTTCTGGCCGAGTAAAAAGCCGCCGAAGGATCGGACGATGTGTACAGTTCACGGATAATTGGAAGAACCTGCCGACCGATTGCCTCCCATACCAAAGCGATGTCCTCGTGCCTGGCTGTCGGAAGCAAAATGTCCTTGGCGAGTCGGCGGGCATATCTTTCTTCCCCGCCCGAAGGACCTGAAACATAGGTGTGCATCACCAGATGAAGAAAATGAACATAATCGTCGCGGTATGAGCGTGGAATATGTAATTCGATTATCGAAGGCGTCTTGGCGACGGCGACTTTCTGACCTTCGCCGAAGCGCTCGTTAAGCAGACGCTGTATCAGTCGCGAGATGCGGTAGTCCGCCCCGCGAAGTTCCAGACGTACAGGACGGCTCTCGACAACTACCCCGCCGTCGGGAATACGCCCCGCGCGGAGGCGGGCCTGGGCGCCCTCTTTGGTGCGGTCAACGAACGGATTGACGAATATCGCGCCGTGACCGGAGGCCAGGGTCTTGCTCTGAGCCGCACTGCCGACAGACGTAATCATGGACATGTGCATGTCGGTGGTCATCAGGATTCCACCATCCAGGCTGAGCGTCTGCGTTCTTGGAAGGGACTCGACGTAAACGTCAAAACGTGTTCCGACCGGCGCCGCCGGAGGGATAAATCCGCTGACCACCACCACAGCGGTATCTTTGTCGGCCAATATCTGCTCAGGCGTAACGTGAGCCGTACCGGTCAGGTAAGAACCGACCTTGTACTTGCTCATCTGTTGAATCAGGTACTTGCGCAGGTGGCTGGGAACCTCGGACGAACCGGAATCGCCAAGCCCGATAACCACACCCGGACCACGAACCATCATCGCGTTGCCCCCAACCAGATCGGCATACCCAGCCACAGTCTCAGAGATGCCGGGCGGGGCGACAGCCCGCACCGGTATAGTCGTCTGTTGAATCCGGCGGTTCTCGCAGCCCGCCGATACGACAAGGGCGCCGATCAGAATAATGGCTGCACGTAACCCTCTGTTTCGCATGATCACCTCGATGGCTCCAGCAAGCCAACCAAAATAATTATCGGACCTTGCTCCTTGCCCGCTTGAGCGTATGTCTCTGCATAAAAAACCCACGTTCCGCCCAGCGTAAAAAATGTAACCTCCTGCTACAGCGATGTCAACGCGCTGTTGCTTCCAACTTGAATGCGCCACCGTCAATCGAGCAACGCCTGACCAGATGCCCCGTGAACGTCCTTCCGGGAAAGCCTGATGGAATCAATCTTGTACGCTGAGAACGAACAATCAATCCGAACAGAATTCTTTCTGCAAGCAGGCGTCTGTGTGTCAGTATCTTGATCCTTACCCGACCTGTGAATCTTCTCGGGAAGAAGCCCGTGCCCGGCAAGGTGCCAATTTCGATATGACACGGATTGATACCCGTCAGCCCCGACATGCAACCCTACGAAACCAGATACTCTATCGAGATGAACATTTACCAGAACTGGAATCAGTTTATATCTCGCACCAAAGCGATATCTACCCTGCGAATCAGTTAGAACAGACATCTCTGATGAGTCCGTGTAAGAGACCAGTATCTTCACCGTAGAAACAGGTTTCCCGGTTTCGGCATCGACGACTGTACCTTCGATTGGCAGGCAGATTTTCCTTGGGACAAAACATCCCCCCATGAACAAACTGCACATAACCAGAGGCAGGTATCGCGCGCTTGTCATCGCACAATAGCATATCCGCGAAATTATGACCGTGCGCAGGAAATTTACTTGATCGCGACCGTGAGCCTGCCCCGAGGGCGGGACAGAGCCTAACCGACGACCATTCTGGCGTGGGCGATTTCGTGACGGCCTATGGGACGTACCTGTTTTGACAAGAGGGTAACTACCGCCACCGTTTCACCGTCCAGTGCGGCGAATTCGACTTCGTATCCCGCTCCGTCCTGATGAACGAGGACCACGGTGCCAATGTCCCCCGCCTGCAAACCGCGATCGGGCAAGTCTTCCGCCAAAATAATTGTATCAAGTTCTTTCATTATCATAACCTCTGTCCGCACGGATACGCTGTAACCAGGCGAGGAGCAGATTGGCCTCGTGCAATAAACCAGACCACTCGGACGATCGGGTTTCGGCCATCGGGCGTTTCCATCGTACCCTCAATAATATACCTCACCCCGAAGACAGACTCCTTTGCCGTTACCACATCACGATCCGTTGCATGACGGACCAGTGCAGTAGCCAGTGTCTCCCACGAATCCACTGTGAAACCAAATTGTGAAAAGAACGTCGCCTTGATTCGGCCCGCCGGGTGCGTTGATGAAAGCAGGTAGCCACATATCTTCTCCTGCGGAACAATGGCAGCGTGCAGGTTAGGCAACTTCATTCATCATCTCCACCAGATGCTCACAAGACAACGACAATAATCTTATTATATCAGAAGACTATCCCCACAGGAAAATAAGACTGTCCAATTTTCGTACTACCTTTTGCAGTTTACCGTTTGGCCTCGTCGTACTCGTCAACCAGGTCTTTCAGCAATCGTCGGTTGGCAATTTTTGCGACGGTTGACATCCGGTCGGACAGCAGCATGCCGTCGAGGTGGTCTGTTTCGTGCTGGAAGATACGGGCAAGCAATCCCTCGGCGGTTTGTGTGAAGGTTTTTCCGTTCATGTCCTGTGCGCGAACAGTGGCGGACATCGCACGCTTAATCTTGCAGGATATTCCCGGAAACGACAGGCATCCCTCTTCGCCAATTTCCGAGCCGGACCGCTCAATAATTTCAGGATTGATATAGACGCCCTCTGCCTCGTCGCCGGGTTCGGCGGCCGGGTTGGCGATAAAAAGACGGATCGTTATTCCCACCTGTGGCGCCGCCAGTCCCACGCCCCGCGAAGCGTACATCAACTCGAACATCCTCGCCACCAGCCCGCGCATCGCATCACCAGACTCCTCCACAGCCGCACATACCTCCCGCAGCCGGGGGTCAGGATACCTGACAATCTTAAATGTTGCCGGATCAATTTCGGATATTCCGCTCATTACATCATACATCTTACCTCTCGGCGGCGACGGTATCAATCGTCGTCAGAATATAATAGCGTCAAGTATTTTGTGTAAGTTCCGAAAGCGGACAAACGCAGGTTTTCGCAAAATCGGTCGAAGAGCGGACATTACAGCCCAGCCATGGCTATGGCTGGGCTGGGTCTGGCGTTATA
>JAXHSV010000066.1:0-14275 GCA_034190305.1 Planctomycetota bacterium
ATCCAGTGTTCGTGTTTTTTGTGTACCGTCGTCGAAACCGATCATTGAGACTTGAACGGCTACTCCGTCCTGGAACCACTTCCTGTCTGACCAGGCCATGAATATGTCGCCGCTTTCCTTGATTCGCTGGAGGACGGTACGGTTTGCGCCGCCTCGGATGGCCTGAGTGGCCAGCAGCCCCGCGCGGACGTAATGCTTCTTTTTCGCCTCGGCATCGATATATGCGCGGGCCTTTTCGAACCAGTAGCAGCACAGGTCGGATTCGCGCGGGACGTGGGCTGACCAGACCCGGAACATCCCATCCACGTACTCATCGCTAAGGTCCGTGCGGAGTTTTTTCCCGCCAAGGAAGGGCGGATTGCCGATGATGAAGTCAGCATCTGGCCAGTCGAGTTCCTGTGGTGGCACAGGTTTGTAACCTGTGCCTTTCCTGGCTTTATGCTTTTGCTGCACAGGTTGAAAACCTGTGCCACCAACAATTGCATCCATCAGGTGAATGGTTTCAATCGGTTCGAGGATTGGTTCTTTGGGTTCTGGCGCGCCGTTGTCTCTCATCCATTGGAGATAGCCGATCCAGACGACCACGCTTGCCAGTTCATGGGCGAAAGGGCTTATCTCCATGCCGTGCAGTTGTGTCGGGCGGACTTTGAAGGTGAGTTCGATACCCCGCCGAAAAGCGAAATTTACAACTTTTTTTTCCAGGTCCAGTAAGCGGCGTAAGGCAACGTAGAGGAAGTTGCCGCTTCCGCAGGCGGGGTCCAGCACGCGAACGGAGGCAAGGCGGTCCTGGAAGGCCCGAAGCATCTTCTCGACCTTCGCTGCATCTTTACCAGTCTTTTCTATCTTTGCGATTTGATTGGTTATGTTTTCCCACTCTTTTTGCAAAGGTTCGACAAGGACGGGCTCGACAATCGCGGCGATGTCGTCAGCGTAAGTGTAATGCCGTCCGATCTGATCGTGTTTTTTGGGATCAATGCAGCGTTCAAACAGAGTCCCAAAGATGGCGGGATCGATATATTCCCAATGTCTGTCTCCAGCCCGATGGAGAATATCAATCTCATGCGGAAGTAGTCTTATCAATTCGCTGTCGGCGAAAAGTCCACCGTCAAAGTGGGGAATCTTTTCCAGAAGAACGTGCCCTCCATGGGCCATCGCCTCGAAAAGTTCGCCAGCGTATCGAACAAAAAGATTCGGGTCTTCGCTGGTTTTGTCCAGAATGACAGTAAAAATCTTTTTAGGGAGCAGATGAACATCTTCGGCAAAGAAGCAGAACATGACTTTCATCAGGAAATGCGCGGCCTTATGTTCGTCGATTCCTCGCTGACGTAACAGGTCTGCCAGTCTTCCGATTTCGGCGGCTACGTTCTTGGTAACAGTGTCAGCGGCCTCACTTGGGCGCAAGGCAAAAGGATCAATAAAGGCTGCGTGCAGGACCTCTATTGCCGTAGGTGGATGAAACCCCTGGACACTCGGGACTACTTCCACAGCCGTTACGTCGGCAAGTGATTGAAGGTCAAAATGGTATTCCCGTCTGGCGGAGCCGGTGAAATTGCAATGGACTTCGAAGCGGTCCATGTCGCTGACAATCAAGAGTGGCGGGCTTTCGAGGTACTCACGATACTTCAGAAGTTGACTATATGCCGCCTCAAGATTTGCGTGCTTGCCTTTGTACTCCCAGGCAAAATGCCCCTTGTACCAGACATCGGCCCAACCGTCTCCGCCTCCGTGTTTGGTTGCGCCCTTTTCGAAAGTAAAGAAATCGCCTCTTGGGTCCAGTTGTGCGGGGGTTCCGTGCCCGAGCATCCGACAAAGGTCGATGAAGTGCTCATGCGAACCGGACCGTTCCTTTAGTTCACTATCCTGCCATTTCCTGGCGAATGATTGGGATTTTAAGCCCGACATGTTACCCCTGTTTTGAATTCACGACAATCCATCGAAAGATTATGCAACACTTGAAAATATTTCACCGAGTGGCGGGGATATGACGAGATATTGATGCGAAAACGGCGACGGGGGCGTTTATAGCATTACTTCGCGATGTTGGATGAACTGTCGGACTTCGTCGGCTGTCGGCGGACGGGTGTCGTGGCCGCTTTTCCCCTGCCAATCGCCGACTGTTCGATTTTTTCATCATTTTCGGTTGACATTCCGCCCTCGATTCAGCAGAATCGCCCCCTCAATGCCTCTTTGGCGTTGAAAATTCGGGTTTGTCCGTTACACCATCACCGACGGGAAATCCGATTGTGTTGTTTTAGCAAGACCTTCCGTTGAATTGACTTAAAGCAGAAAGGAGCAGGTAAGCAAAATGGCAGAGCAAGAACACAAAGCAATCGACTCGCTAATGAGCGAGGGCAGGACATTTCCCCCGCCGGCAGGCGTGTCGGCAAAGGCGCATATCAAGTCGCTTCAACAGTACCAGGAAATGTACGACCGGTCCATCAGCGATCCGGACGGCTTCTGGCTGGAACAGGCAAAACTTCTTCACTGGTTCAAGGAGCCTACCAAGGCCCGCGAATTCACATGGAACACCGATGCCCGCAAAATCGAGCACACATGGTTCGCCGACGGCCAACTGAACGCCTGCTACAACTGCCTCGACCGTCACCTCGGTACGCCGACGGCCGACAAGGCCGCTCTGGTCTGGCAGGGCGAACCGGAAGAAGACGCCAGGACACTGACCTACAAACAGTTGCACGCAGAAGTCTGCAAGTTCGCTAACGTCCTCAAGTCGCTGGGCATCAAGAAGGGCGACCGCGTCTGCATCTACATGCCGATGATCCCGGAGTTGCCGGTGGTCATGCTGGCATGCGCCCGAATCGGCGCGATTCACTCAATTGTCTTCGGCGGATTCAGCGCCGACGCTCTCCGCGACCGAATCAACGACTCCGATTGTAAGATACTGATTACCTCGAACGTCTCGCTGCGTGCGGGCAAGCACATCCACCTCAAGGACATCTCCGACAATACTCTGTCGGACACGCCTACAATTGAGAAGGTCATCGTTGTCAAACGCAACGATGAACCCTGCCACATGGAAGAAGGCCGGGACGTCTGGTACCATGACCTGATGGCAGAGGCGTCGGATGAGTGCGCCGCAGAGCAAATGAAGGCCGAAGACCCGCTGTTCATCCTCTACACCTCCGGCTCGACCGGCAAGCCCAAGGGCGTCGTCCACACCACCGCCGGATATCTGCTGCACACGATGGTCAGCCACAAGGTCATATTCGACATCCATGAAGACGACATGTACTGGTGCACTGCCGATATCGGGTGGGTTACGGGACACAGTTACATTGTTTATGGCCCGCTGGCCGGCGGAGCGACGAGCCTGATGTTCGAAGGCGTTCCGACATACCCCGATGCAGGCAGGTTCTGGCAGATTGTCGAGAAGTACAAAGTTACCGTTTTCTACACCGCTCCGACCGCTATCCGGGCTCTTATTCGTCTTGGCGATAATTGGCCCGCGAAGTACGACCTCAGTTCGCTGCGGGTGCTCGGGACCGTCGGAGAGCCGATTAATCCCGAAGCCTGGATGTGGTATCACGAGCACATCGGCAAGGGTAAATGCCCGATCGTCGATACGTGGTGGCAGACGGAAACCGGCGGGATTCTCATCACACCCCTTCCGGGCGCGCACACGCTCAAGCCCGGCAGCGCATCGCGACCGTTCTTCGGCGTCGAGCCGGTTATCCTCCGCGAAGACGCCAGCGTCTGCAACGTCAACGAGGGCGGAAAACTCTGCATCAAGAAGCCCTGGCCCGGAATGATGCGAACCATGTGGGGCGACCACGAGCGGTTTGTCGATACATACTGGACAATGTACAAGGACCTCTATTTCACCGGTGACGGCTGCCGGATCGACAACGACGGTGATTACTGGCTGATGGGCAGGATCGACGACGTGGTCAATGTTTCCGGACACCGCATCGGGACCGCGGAAGTCGAAAGCGCCCTGGTCTCTCACGACAAGGTCGCCGAAGCCGCCGTCGCGCCCATGCCTCACGAGATCAAAGGCCAGTCGCTGTACGCATACGTTACTCTCGTCGATGGCGTCAAAGAGTCCGACGAATTGAAGAAAGAACTTGTCAAGCACGTCCGCAGCGAAATCGGCCCGATCGCCGCGCCGGAGAAGATCCAGTTCGCCCCTGCCTTGCCGAAGACGCGGTCCGGCAAGATTATGCGGCGAATTCTTCGCAAAATCGCCGAAGGCATCACCGACAAGAGCACACTTGGCGACACCTCGACGCTTGCCGACCCTACGATCGTCGATGCGTTAATTAAAGGCAGACAATAGAAACTATAGATGGATTCGTTCCCACCCCCGTGTCAAGCAAGGCGCGGGGGTGGCATTATTTCAGGAGTTGCGTAAATGAGCGAAAACACAAAGGTAATGAATCGTAATGTCGTCGTGGTCGGTGCGATCCTGATACAGTTGTGCCTCGGCGCAATCTACGCATGGAGTGTATTTACCAAAAAGATAACCGCCGTTGACGGCGGTTACGGCTTTTCCGCGTCGGAGGCGATGTGGATATTCTCTGCCGGTCTGGCGTCGTTCGCCATTGTGATGGTTCTTGCCGGGCGATTGATGCCCAAAATCGGGCCCAGAAAACTGGCTATCGCCGGCGGCCTCGTTCTCGGCGCTGGTTACGTCCTGGGCGGATTTCTCGGAAAGACATTTGCCGCCCAACTTATCTGCATCGGCATTATCGGCGGCTCCGGCATCGGTCTGGCCTACGTCGTGCCAATTGCTGTCGGCGTAAAGTGGTTCCCGGACAAGAAGGGGCTTATCAGCGGGCTGGGTGTTGCCGGTTTCGGATTCGGCGCACTGTTGTGGGTGAAACTGGCCGGCGGAATAGGAAACTTTCAGGGATTGCTGAACATTACCAGTATCTTCGGCCTGCCGGGCGTCCAAAGCGTTTTCATTATCTATGGCGTCGCCTTCGCAGCGCTGGTTCTTCTGGGGAGTTTCGTCATGGTCAATCCCCCGGAGGGTTTCAAACCCGCTGGCTGGGAACCGCCGGCGCCACACGAAAAGGCGTCCGGCGCTATCGACCTGCATAGCGGACAGATGCTAAAGACGCCGCAATACTGGGGGCTGCTGCTGATGTTCATCGGGTCCGGACTGGCCGGACTAATGGTAATCGGGTGCATCAAACTTTTCGGAATCGACGCCCTTCAAGCTAGCAAGGCCGCCAGGGACACCACCTCGGCCGGCAAGATGGCGGACAACGCAATGGCGTGGTACGCCATACTCAACGGCCTGGGGCGAATCGCGTGGGGCGCTGCCTCTGACAAAATCGGCAGGAAAATCGCCCTGTTCCTGATGTGCCTGTTCCAGGGCGTCATCATGCTGCTGTTCTTCAAGATGGGCGGAACCGAAATAGGACTGATCGTCGGCGCGTGCATCATCGGGTTCAACTTCGGCGGAAACTTCGCACTGTTCCCCGCCGCTACTGCCGATTTCTTCGGAAACAAGAACGTCGGAAAAAACTACGGCTGGGTATTCCTGGCCTACGGCGTTGCCGGTATCGCAGGCCCGCAGGTAGCGGGGTACTTCAAGGACGCTGCAAAGGGTGGAGAAGTTACCGCCTGGATTATGCCGTTCGTCATCGGCGGCGTCGCCTGCCTGGTCGCTGCCGTTATCGGATTGACGCTCAAAGCGCCGAAAAAAGCGGCAGCGTAAGAATATCAAACGCACAAACAGCGCTGAACGCCCAAGCCCGGCGGCTTGGATGTTCGGTGCTGTTTTTTTATGATAAATGAACGATGAGCACATACAGCGCCATTTTGCTCCTTGGTCCGACCGGTTCGGGCAAGACGCCGCTGGGCGAACTTCTCGAATCCCGGAGCCTTTGGAACCGGCGATGCGTCCACTTCGACTTCGGTGAAAACCTTCGTCGAATCGCCGGCAACAACGCTTCTCTGCTGGGGCCGGAAGAACTTAATGTCGTCACAAATTCGCTCAAAACCGGCTCGCTGCTGGAGGATGAACATTTCCCCATCGCACGCAAAATCCTGCTGGGCTTCCTGAAAGAGCGGAACGTCGGCGCTGCCGACCTCGTTATCCTCAACGGGCTGCCTCGACACGCCGGCCAGGCGGGATATTTCGATTTGATATTGAACATCCAGTCCGTTATTTACCTGTCCTGTACGCCCGAAATCGTATTTAATCGAATCGCCTCCAACGCCGGAGGCGATCGGGCGGAACGCATTGACGATAACATCGAGTCGATAAAAAGAAAACTCGACCTGTTCAATAAACGAACCGCCCCGCTGCTGGAACACTACCGGCAACGCGGAACAGGGATAGAAACAATTGAAATCACGGCGACAACAATGGCGGAAGATATATGGGAAATGTTGAATGCTGTCTAATCGTCGCCGTACCGGCGACGGCTAAACGGATTACCGATTACCAGTTACCAGTGTCCAATTACTAAATCCCTAAAGGATTGACTCGATGCTTGAGATTGACAATACCGTTCTGGTGGTGATTGACGTGCAGGGCAAACTCGCCCAGTCGATGCACGAAAAGGCCGACCTGTTCGAAAACGTCGCAAAACTTATAAAGGCTGTCGGCATCCTTGAGATTCCGATTATCTGGACTGAGCAATATCCTGAAGGCCTGGGTCCGACAATTCCTCAAATCTCCGAATTGATGACCGGCGAACCGATAGCCAAGGTCGCCTTCAGTTGCTGCGGCGAGAGGCGTTTCACCGAAGAGATGGAAAGACTTAATCGTCGCCAGGTCCTGCTTTGCGGCATCGAGACGCACGTCTGCGTATATCAGACAGCCGTGGATCTACTCGAATCAGGACACGAAGTTCATGTGGCCGCCGATGCTGTCTCATCCCGCACAGCCGCCAATAAAGACATCGGTTTAGCGAAGATGAAAGACGCCGGTGCTGCCGTTACAAGCGTCGAGACCGCCCTGTTTGAGTTGCTGAAAGTGGCCAAGGGCGAAAAATTCAAAGCCGTCATCAATATCGTGAAGTAGCACCATTCGCATCGGTCCCATCCTTACCGGAAGCAAATCGATAAGAAGTCTTTTTGTGCGCCTACTACTCTGTCATTACTAAGCGGTCTTACGTAAGTTCTGCATGGTGGAACAGGCATTCTTGCCTGTTCTTCACGACGACACAGCCTGGAAAGGCTGTGCCACCCCAAAAGACTTACCTGAGACCGCTCAGGCACTGTCTGAAAAGTCAGGCATTGCCTCAAAGCCTTCAGCAATCAGCCAACACCCAATGAACAAAGGACCTGAATGCTGACCGCTGAATGCTGAAAGCCTGTCTGAAATAGTTTTCAGACAGAGCCTAAATCTGTTAACAATTTCGGGTGTTGTTTATTCGACACAGAGACGCAGAGGAACAGAGAAAATAGAAAAACTATATTTTTTCTTTTTTTTACCCCCTGTCCCTCTGCGTCTCTGTGTCGAATAACCTATGCTGACATATTTAAGGTTGACAGAGTACTACGACGCTTTGGCCATGGCGCGGGGACGAGACTTGCGGACTTTGGCGTTGCTCCTCGTCCTGGACTTGGCCCTGGTCCTTGCTGGTCGCCTGGCTGCCTTGCGTTTGCGTCGGCGTCCGGGTTGGGGCAGGTCGGGGCGGGGAATACGCACCGGATGCTCCAGAACGGTCTTAATCGCTTCGGTTGCATCGGCTGCAAACAGGTCCGCGCGTATTTCCTCGTCAAGACCGACGGCGCGATTGAAGACCCCGCCGACAACCATGACCTGCATCTGCTCGTATGCTCCAATGTCGCGTACAAGGTCTATCAGTCTGCGAACGCCGGGAACGCCGACCGGTTGGGTGCCATAGACGCACAGAACGTCGGGTCGAAGTTTGCTAAGAAGTTCCAAAATCTCGTCGTTCGGAATGCCCGAACCGAGAAGCCAGACCCCCCATCCCTCAGCCTCAAACAAATCGCCGATCATCTGGGCGCCCAGTTCTTCCCTTTCGCCGTCACCACAAGTCAGAAGTATTCGCATTCCGTTCTTGGGGTTCCTGGCCAGATGGGCCTGAACCTGATCTGCGACCATTCGATTAATCCGCGTAGCCAAGTGCTCCAGAAGGCGGTTGATTTTTCCTTCGTCGTAGAGCCTTTCGATCTGCACCATCGCAGGCCAGATTACGAACTGAATCAGTTTTCGCCCGCAGATCCCACGATCAAGGGTTGCCTTGATCATCTCACGCGCCTCACAGCGTTTACCCGCTAGAAGATGCTCCATGTACTGGGCGAAAACCTCGTTAATTTCCATGACATAAGACCTTTCGACATTTCCGGCTGGTCGGCTGATCCCGCCGAACCGCCCAAGACCATATATTGAATGAAAACAATTCCGTTACACCGCCTATTAACATAGGCAATATAGGCGACGTAGGTAAAATCGGGCAAGGCGTGGGAAATTCTTTACTTAAAATGTCAATATAGGTAATATAGGCATGATGGGCAATCTGTTTAGATTGCCGGAAATGCTTGCTAACATCAATCATAAATAGCACTTATACGAAAAGCCGTCAATATTGACCGGTTTTTACGAATTTCATGATTTCTTCGCTACTGTAGTCGGTCAGCCCCAAATCGGCCAGTGTCCGACTCGTTCGGCAGTAGTCTTCACCACAAACAACCGAACCAAGGTCGATGACGGCTTCGATCAGAGTCGCAGGAACATTCAACTTTCGGGCAAACCCCTACAGCGGTACCAGTCCTAAGGGAATGTCCCCTACGAGGAAACGGTCATTCAGGTCCCCCGTTTCCTCCGCCCAGTACGGCAATCGGTCTGTTCGCCACAAACGTTCTTCTTACTGACCGTTTGTAATCATGTCCAAAGTATGTTTAACCGGAATCGGTTTCGAGCAAAGCGACAACATCGTCGGGAATGTCAAAATTGGCAAAGACGTTCTGAACATCGTCGTGATCTTCCAGTTCCTCCATGAGGTTGAGCACCTGCCTGGCCTTGTCGGACCCGACTTCGACGGTGGTATCGGGGATCATGGCAATCTCCGCAACGATTGTCTCGACGCCTTTTTGTGCAATTGCTTCCTTTACGGCTCGGAAATCGGCGACCTCGCAGGTAACCTCGAAAACGTCGCCTTCTTTCTTCACGTCATCTGCGCCGGCATCGAGGCATATTTCGATGAGGGCGTCTTCTTCAACAGCCGATGCGTCAATAGTGAACATCCCTTTCTGTTCGAACATCCACGCGACGCAGTTCGTCTCGCCGAGTTGCCCGCCCGCTCGTTCGAATATCTTTCTCAATTCGGGAACGGTGCGATTACGGTTGTCGCTGAGGCATTCGACCATTACCGCAACTCCGCCCGGTCCATAGCCTTCATAGATAATACGCTCGTAATTTTCCGCGCCAAGTTCGCCGGTGCCTTTTTTGATGGCGTTTTTAATGGTGTCTTTGGGCAGATTAGCGGACTTTGCATCGTCGATGGCGTATCGCAGTTGAAGGTTTTCGTCGGGATTTCCGCCACCGGACTTCGCAGCCACTATAATCCGCCGGGCGAGTTTCGACCACAACCGCCCTCTTTTGGCGTCATTAGCCGCCTTGGACCGCCTGATCGTCGCCCAATGTGAGTGTCCTGACATATTTTTAGTTTCTCCGGAGTCTCTATCTTCAGATTGCTACTTGTTTTTCGGCGCCGACACGTTCTTTCCCAGCGGGGCGACGGGCGGTTTCCCGCCTTTCCGGGCCGCTTTTATTTTCAGCAGCGCTTCAGACAGCACCTTCTTCGTGTCGATGTCGGGTTTCTTTTCCTTTTTTGCCTCTTTGACCGCCCGGTTCCACAGTCTAATCGCCTCAGCCTCGATACCCAGCCGCCAGGAGGTATCACCGGCGTGGTCGAGCATGACCGGATGTTGACCGTTTTCAGTGGAGAGCACATTGTCAAAAACGGTCCTGGCTTCGGCAAAACGCCCCTGTTTATACAGCACCCAGCCGAAACTGTCCTTGAAGGCCGCCTCATCGGGTCTTACCGCCAGGGCCTTGCGTATCATTGCCTCTGCCTTGTACAGATTTATTCCCCTGTCGGCCCAGAAGTAGCCAAGGTCGTTGTTGATACCCGGATCGTCGGGATCGAGTTTGTATATCTTCTCGGCGACTTCCAGCGATTCGTCCTGCTTTTCCATAAACGTCAGCGCCATCATGAGGATGCGAAGCGCCTGATGTTTTTGCGGATCGGTCTGGACGAATTCGCGGGCCAGCGCAAGGGCCTGTTTTTTCTTCCCGGCAAGGAGCATAACATGGACGATTACCTTTTTGGCGTCGAAGATTTTCTCCACTCGTTCTGGTGCATCGGGAGGGAGTTTTTCCTGATGTTTAAGCAAATCTTCGGCTACCTTCAGAGCCAGGTCGTACTTTTCGTTCTCGGTCAGCAGGGCGCAAGTAAGACGCAATGGCACATCGGCGCCGGGCGATTGACCGGCCCATTCCCGCTCGAACTGCACAAGTTTGTCAAACAGCCCTTCCCGTGCGTACATTATCAATTTTATTGACCGCAGCCTATCCAGCATTCGCGCGTCGCCGCCGGCGCCGAGCCACTCATCCACAATCGCATGGGCCTTGTCATACTGCTCGCCTTCCATGAGCATCGCAATGAGCGTAGTCCTGGGGCTGGAGTTAGTCGGCTCGTTTCGGATCCATTTTCCGGCATAGGCGATTGCCTCGTCGTACTGCCTGGCCAAGCCGAAGATGCGAAGTTTCTCGCCGCGGAGCGAAGAAAGCAGCACCGGGTCGGACTCCGAAGCGATCCAGCGGTCCAGGAGGCGATGGGCCTTGTCGTAATGCCCGGCGGACTTGTATGTCTTCATCGCCTGAAAACGAAGCATCACGAGGGTTGCTTTGTCGGGCTTTTCGCTCATCCACCTCTCAATAAACCCTTCTGCCGATTCGTACCGCTTGAGGCGGACCAACGTATCCAGCACCATTACTCGCAACGGCATTGCCAAAGATTCGCGGGATGCAATTTCCTCAGCCGCTTCAGCCGCCTGTTTTTCCAGTCCCGCCTTAAGAAGCGCATCGAGCCAGGCCGAAGCGGATAGCGAATCGGCGGGTCTCCGACGGTACAGAGACGCCCATATCTCCGCCGCATCGGCATCCTTGCCCTGATTGGACAGGAGGCTTGCGTATAATCTGTTGGCTGCGATATTTTGCGGGTCCAGGCTCAGAATGTGGCGAATCTTCTTCAGCGCCGACGCCGCCTGATCGGAAGGGATGGGTTCGCCGGAGGGAAGAGGCCCGGACAGTTCGAAAGAAAGTTCAAACATTCTGACTTTGACGTTGTCGGGCGCTTCGGCAAGCAGAGACTGGAGCATCTTGCGAGCCCGGTCGATCCTTCCCGTGAGAAAGTAGAATCGCCCCATCATTGTGCGTGCGTCGATGTTTTCGGGGTCGTGCTGCAAAAACCGCATTGCGACCCTTCCTGCTTCGGCGTTGCGGCGCTGGGTCAGGTACAGGTTAAACAACTCGTCCGTAACGGCGGTATCGTCGGGCGACAAATCCGACGCCGACATCATAAAGCGTTCAGCATCGCGGAACTGTCCTGCCTGGAGGCAGGCCCGCCCCATCAGCAACAGCGTCGGTACGTGCCGGCTCATACGGGCATGGGCGAGCTGGAGGTTGTCTATGGCGTCGGCGACATTGCCCCGGTTCAACTGCACCATGCCGGTGAAATAGTACCTGAACCAGGACTCGCCGGCAGCAAGGTTGACCTGTCCGACCAGATCGTCGAGCATTTCGAACCGCCTGCCGGAAATATATGAATCCGCAAGAATCTCATACGCAGGCCAGAACTTTTTGTCAGACTCAATGGCCTGCTTGAGCAGGGCGATGCCCTTCTCCCCCTGCCTCGTTGCATCAGCCAGTATTGCCGCAACGGTCAGCAAGGCCGGTTTTAATTCAGGTTTTTCTGGAGCGCCGGAAGCCAACTCATCCACGAAACCCTTTTTTATTCCGCGTCCCGCCAGGTCTTCGGCTTCCCGGCGCACCAGTGATGTATCACAGGCCTGGATATTCAGCAGGGCTGCGAGTTGCCCGGCTGCAGCGGAAGTGTTTCCGGTTTGAGCATAGAGCCTCGCCAGTCGCAGCGTTATTGCTTTATCTCCCGAAGTTTTCGAGAGGTATTTCGCCAGCATATCGGCGGCATCTTCTGTCCCGCCGAGCTCGGCTGCGACTTCGGCCATTGCGATTACGAAGTCCGAATCAAGACCCCCGCCGGCCAGGTGCCGGTTAAGCAGCGACTTCGGAGCCGACGGGCTTTTTTTCGCCCTGCACCACAGAACGGCTGACGCTGTCGCTTCGCGGCGTCGGGCGGGTTCGGCGAGCATTTCCATAATAATGGCCTGCGGTCGCTCGAAATCGCCCGCTTCCAGCAGTGCAATCACCGCCAGTCTGCCGGCGTCAGGGTCGGTCTTGTCGCGCCGATATGCATGCTCCAGCAGGACGGCAGCCTTTTCGGCCTGGCGCAGTTTCAGCAGCAACCTGCCTCGGGCAACCATACATCGCTCAGGACTGGAGACCAGAGGAGCCAGGAGGCTTCGGCTGGAAAACACCCGTCCGTGAGAAGCAATGAGTTTGGTCAGTCGTTCGTAACATTCCATCGCCGCGGTCCAGCATCGGCGCCGCTCAAGCAGGTCTCCAAGGCGCAGTAGTGTTTCGGCGGTGTCGGGGTTATCGTCGTCCGCATCGCTGCACAGCAATGCCAGGCGGTAGCGGACGACCGCCTGGTCAAACTGCCTCTGCATGATCGCATACTGGCCCAGAACAAGTTGCACCCGCACGTGGTCCGGCGCGGTTTTGTCCGAAGCGAGCAGGTGAGGTTCTGCTTTGGCGCGATCCCCCAGCGCCGCGTAGGCAAGACCGAGACCTCTGCGTATGCGAGGCGAGTTTGGATCAAACCCTCTGGCGCGCTCAAGGAGATTAATGGCCTGGATATAGTCTCCCCTGGCGATCAATCTCTCTGCCCGGGCAACTATATCGGCGGCGCGGTCGGGGATTTTTTCGGCATCGGACGCGTCGGAGGGACGTTCGACGGCGGGGGGTAATTGCGCCAGAGATAGTTTCGCCATTTTCGGCAGCGTCGCCGGTTTGCTCGTCGGCATCGCTTTATCGACAACAGTACCGGCAGGCTCCTGGCACGCCAAGCCGGAAATACCAACGATAAAACCGCATATAAATAACCACGCCGCACGATTCACGATATCACCTTTTTGAGCGGATAAGTTATTATCCCCGTCGCACCGGCTCGCTTCAGCTGCGGTATCATCTCGCGTTCGAGGCGTTCAGATACTATCACTTCAAGAGCAACCCAGTCCTTATCGGCCAGGTCGGAAACGGTCGGGCTTTTTTCGGCGGGCAGCAAATCCAGAACGCCCTGGAGGTCCGCCCGACGAACATTCATCTTCAGTCCGACCTTTTCCAATGCCGAAATGGCCCCTTGCAGTAAAAGGGAAATGTTTTCGATCTTCTCTCGCTTCCACGTATCGGCCCACGCCTTTTTGTTGGCAATCAGCCGGGGAGTTGCAAGCATGATCGTATCAATGACGCGCAGACGGTTGGCGCGGATGCTCGAACCGGTCTCAGTAACATCGACGATTGCATCGACCAGTCTGGCTTTGACCTCCGTAGCGCCCCAACTGAACTCAACCTTCACGTCAATACCCTTATCGGCAAAATATTTGCGCGTGATGTTGACCAGTTCCGTCGCGACAATACCACCTTCGAGGTTCTCGGCTTCAGTTATACTCGATTCCGCCGGCACAGCCAGGACCCACCGGACAGGCTTAAGGTCGCGCTTGGCATAGACAAGTTCAGCCACTTCGACAACGTTTGATTCATTCTCTTCAACCCAGTCGTTTCCGGTTATTCCGACGTCAATGACGCCGTCGGCGACGTATCGGCTCATCTCCTGCGCACGAAACATTACGGCAGTAATGTCCGGATCGTCCATCGAGGGGAAATAACTCCGCGAAGAGATTGATATTTTGAATCCGGCCCGCTGGAGCAACTCCACCGTGTTGTCCTGCAACGAGCCTTTGGGGATTCCCAAGGCGAGTTTTTTTCCAGTATTATTCTTATTAATCACGGGCATATCTCCATTCCGGAAGGTCCGATGGATATTTTATTTTCTTTTCGGCGTGATGCTGTCTTCCCGCCGACGACTTTTTACGGTTTTCTTTCCGGTCGTTTTTCTCGCGGACGTTCTTGCCTTTTTCTTCGTTACGGTTTTTCTCCTTTGGGGCGCCTTCACCTTTGTTTTTGTCT
>JAXHSV010000067.1:0-14113 GCA_034190305.1 Planctomycetota bacterium
ATCGAATATATCCGTTTGAAAGTAAAAACGTCCGCGCCGGTGCGGTTGTCCCGGATCATTGGCCTCTGGTTGCTTCGGATAGACCCACGGCAATAGATCTTTTTGCCGGTTGCGGCGGTTTCTCTATTGGGTTGCAGAGGGCCGGATTTCAGAACCTGCTGGCAATCGAATGGGACGAGTCTTGTTGTAAAACTTTTGAGGAAAACATAAGCCCACGAATCCTTTACTGTGCGATACAGGAAGTAGAAACATTTCCGTCCTGCGATCTTCTTGTGGGCGGACCACCATGCCAAGGTTTCAGCAATCTGGGGGAACGTGTTCCAAACGATCCTCGACGACAATTGTGGCGGCATTTTCTACGGGCCGTGAAGGATGCCCGACCATTAATTTTCGTAATGGAGAATGTTCCTCCTTTGTTGAAATCTGCGGAATATCAGGAGATTTGCCGAGAAGCCGAAAAAATCGGGTACGAGGTCGAGGGCCGTATTCTTAATGCTGCATTTTACGGTGCTCCACAGCAACGGAAACGCGCCTTTATTATTGCAAGCCGAATAGGCTCCCCGGTTTTCCCGGCGCCTACACACCGCGATCCCGGTAAGGCAGCTACGTTCGAAACCCAAGATTTGCCCCCCTGGAAAACCGTTCGGGATGCCATTGCGGATATGCCGTCCAAGCCCGACGGAGAAAACTGGCATATTGGTAGAAATCCAACAGAAATGTCGTTGCAAAGGTATCGTTCAGTTCCTCCGGGCGGTAACAGATTCGACCTCCCTCTCGAACTGCAACCCGATTGCTGGATTCGTAAAACCAAAGGCGGAACCGATCTTATGGGCCGTTTGTGGTGGGATAAGCCGTCGGTAACTATTAGGACCGAGTTCTACAAACCTGAAAAGGGACGATACTTGCATCCTGTGGAGAATCGACCAATCACGCATAGAGAGGCAGCCCGTTTGCAGGGGTTCGACGACGATTTCGAATTCATCGGAAAAAGAATAGAAGTGGGTATACAGATCGGTAACGCCGTACCTCCCCCGCTAGCATACCGGATCGGGCTTGCTGAAATGGGAGTTATCAAGAAATGGTACCTCGCACAGAATAACGGCGCACACAAGAAGGTGATAGCCGAATATGTTTGATGCCAAGGTCGAGACCCTCATAAATGAAGTGGACCGGCGCCTCGCAGAGTACCGGCAGAAATACCGTGGCCTTTCATGGCGCAATAAAGTGTTGCTTCTCGTCGAGGTTTCCAAGTCCTTCAAGAAACTAGGCAAGCATACTGATCCTTTGGTCGCCGAGGTCGGTTCACGCGAGCGTATCCGGTTGTATCTTGTGAACCATACCGGAGTTGTCATATCCGCTGCCGAATTGGAAGTTGTATCCGGCATATCCGAATATCGACGGCGTACTGGCGAACTGCGAGTCCAGGACGGATATAAAATCATGACTGGGTTGACGAGTAATGACCCGGAGGTAGGTATTAAACTCAAGTCTACCGAGTATTTATTACTTGACCCTAAACCGGATCTGACGGCTGCCCGACGGTGGCACATTGCAAATCGGATTCGAAGAGACAAGATTCTGGGCAGTCAGGCAAAGATTCTACGCTATCTAAAAGAGAATGTCGGGCAGATTGTTACGACAGAAGAACTTGCCTATATCGCACAGGACAAGAAGCAATATGCTCGTCGAACGCGGGAATTGCGAACGGAACAGGGCTACGCCATAGCCACGAAGTTCACGGGCCGCCCCGACTTGAAAATGGGAGAATACATTCTTGAGAGCTCGGAACGGGTTGCCGAACCGCATGATCGGAAGATCCCTTTCGAAATTCAAAAGAAAGTCTATGAACGGTCCGACACCACCTGTGAACTGTGCGGGTGGAATCGTGATAGATGGACTAGGAAGGATCCACGGATTCTTGAACTGCACCATGTAACAGAACACGCAACCGGAGGGCTTAACACACCGGAAAATCTTGTCGTGCTATGCAGCAGGTGTCACGACGACATTCACGCAGGTCGAAAACAGATTCCGTCGGACATTATCGGATAACCGTTATGGTAGATGTTTATACTAAAGCCAAACGCAGCGAGATAATGTCTCATGTCAGGAATCGCCGGACCGCCCCGGAAGAAAAAGTTGCCGGTCTATTAAGGAAACTTCAGGTTCGATATCGGCGAAATGTAAAGTCCCTCCTCGGCCAACCGGACTTTGTTGTCTCGTCGGTAAAGACGGTGATTTTCGTGCACGGGTGTTTTTGGCACGGCCATACCGATTGCAAGCGCGCTAAACTCCCGGAGACCAACAGGGCCTTCTGGATAGGAAAGATTGCCAAAAACAGAAGGCGTGACGCCCGCACTGCCCGTTTGCTTCGAAAACGTGGCTGGCACGTTATGACCATATGGCAGTGCAGGCTACGCAATCCTGACCGTGTCTTGAATCGGTTGAAGAAAATGCTTAATTCTTAGAGGAATCCTTTAGGGTTTTTATATCTTTGCGCTCTGTGTCTTGCCAAAGGCATCCCTTTGAAAGTCGGAGGAAACAGAAGACGTTTGGGTTTTCCCCATGTTTTTTATTTGGCTGGCCGTGCTGCGGCAGGGTCTTTGGCGCAGCCGGTTGGTGTCAGGAGTTTTTGGCGGCCTCGGCCGCTTTCTCCGGGGCGAATTGACTCTGATAGAGTTGGCGGTAAGGCCCGCAGCGGCCAAGCAGTTCGGCGTGTGTGCCGACATCGACGATTCGGCCTGCGGACATCATAGCGATGCGGTCGGCCTCCAGGACGGTCGAAAGGCGGTGGGCGATTAGCAGCGTGGTCCGCCCCTTTCGGAAATCGGTCAGCGCCTGGTGGATTTTCTGTTCGCTGTCCGGGTCGATCTGGCTGGTGGCTTCGTCGAAGATAAGAATGGCGGGGTTGCGCAGAATGGCTCTGGCGATGGCGATTCTCTGCCTCTGCCCGCCCGACAGCGTTGCGCCGTGCTCACCGACCATCGTTTCGTACCCGTCGGGCATTTCCGCGACGAATTCATCGACGAACGCTTTTTGGGCGGCAGATTCGATCTCGCCCGGCGCCGGGCGGCGCTTGCCGTAAGCGATATTTTCCCCGATGGATGCGTGGAAGACGACCGCATCCTGCGTAACGAGTCCGATTTGCCGGCGGAGTGAGCGGATGGAGTAAGCGCTGATGTCGGCGCCGTCTATGAGCACTTGTCCGCCGGTGGGGTCAAGAAGTCTCGGAAGGAGGGAAACCAGCGTTGTTTTTCCGCAGCCGTTGGGCCCGACGATCGCCAGCGTCTGGTTGGCGGGGATTTTCAGGCAGATGTCTTTGAGTGCGTCTTCATCGGCGCCGGGGTAGCGGAAACTGACGTTTCTGAACTCGATGCCGGTTTTGTGTCGCGGCAGCGTCGGCGCGTCCCGGACGATGTTTTCCTGTCTCTGGTCCTGCAATTCGAAGACGCGTTTGGCGGCGGCGTCGGCGCGCTGGAACCGCGTATTGACGTGGGCGAGTTTTCTGACCGGGTCGAACATCGCCACCAGGCACGCCATCAGCGCGAAGAACCGCTCCTGGTCCATGACCTGTGGGTGTTTGATGACCAGATATCCAGCCACGGCGATGGCGCCCATTGCCGCGATTATTCCGATAGCCTCGACGGACGGCGAGGTGGCTGAATCTATGGCCGCTATACGACGCTGCTGCTTCAGAAGCGCGCGGTTGACGCGGAAGAAGCGCCGGCGCTCCGAACCCTCCATTGTGTAGGCCTTGACTACGCGGATTCCGGTGAGGGTCTCTTCCAGGACGCCTAGCATACTGGCCCAACTCTCCAGCGCACGGCGCGAGGCGCGTTTCATAATCTTTCCGAACTTGCGGACGACGAAAAACGCCGGCGGACCTACGACCAGAGTCAACAGCGTCAGCTGCCAGGAAAGACACAAAGCCACCGCCAGCGACGCAATCAGTTTTCCAGGCTCGACGAGCGTCTTTCCGAACAACGTAATCTGGCCTCGTGCCAGTTCGCCCGTATCCTGTATGAATCGGCTCATCGAGTCGGTAATACCTTTCTCGGAAAAGAACGTCGTCGGCAGGTGCAGCACGACGTTGTAGTTGTCGCACCGCAGATCCATCAGCCCGCGATAGACCGCCGACTGGACGAGGTACTCCTGGACGAAACGGAAGATGTCGCGCAGGATCGTTATGACGATTCCGAAACCCAGCAGCATCAGCAGAAGCGTGTACTGATCGTACGGCAGAGCCTCCGACAGCGCGCCAAGGACGCGGGAAGAAAGACCCGCTTTGGTCAGCGGGATATTCGCAACGATCCGCCCGGTGCGGGTTTGCGGGTCATAGACCGCCAGGTTAACCGTCCGTCCGGTTTCGGTTTTACCGATTACCTTCGCCAGATCGCAGGCGCCCAAAAATTGAACTTTACCGTCCTCGCCGGCAAGACCCACGAGCCATTCAGCCTCTTTCAGACCCGCTTCGGCGGAGAGACTTTTCTTGTCCAAATCAACCACGTCTATATAACGGGCGATATTCAGCCTCTGCTGGCCGAATATATGTTCGCCGCGGACGGCGCGAGCGACAACTTTTGCGTCAAGCCGGTCTTCAGCCATTGACCGCCACGCCCAGTCGTGCAAACCTTCGTCGGAAATGAGTATCTTCGCGCCCGGAAGCAAAGCGCCCAGGCCGCCGGCCCAGAAAAGCATGATCAAAATGACGCATGCCATCGCCATGCCCAGACGGGCCCGGTAAGGCCAGAGGTATCTGATTGACCGGAAAAAGTATTTCATTATATAGCGTTCAGCGATCGGCAATTGATCGCCGACCGCTCTTCTGTGCTTGTCAGGTTGCACTGTGATATTAGTTCAGGGAGTTTCGTAGCGTATCAGCATACAGCCCCGGCGTTTAAACTTCCAGTGCCGCCGCCGATGTGCAGGTTACCGCGACGTTGTCCCAGAGTAGTTTGGCGTTGACGTTCCGCCAGAGGAGTTGCTCGCAGCGGGCAAGTTGCGAGAGTATATCAGCCAGTTTGGTCGGCTCGAAGCGTCCGGCGATTCGTTCAACGGCGCCGGTCTGGTCGGCGTGAACGAGCGGGCGGGACGAACCGGTCGCCGAGACCAGCGCGTCGTGATATACGCCGGCGATTAATCCCAGAAGGACCTGCCCTGCCTGACGATTTGACAGCGACGCGGCGAGGTCCTTGTCCCGGGCGCGGAATTTTCGGGCAAGTTTTTCCGAGGCCTTGACCAGCATTTCAGCCAGATCGGCTGGCGAGTCGCCCCCGGCAAGTTGCCCGACGAGCGACTTCTTAAATTCGTACAATTTTTCGCCTGCCCGGCGAGAGGCCAGACCTATCGACCCGCCCGTCATTGCCGCCCAGAAATTCGCCTCCTCCGGCGCGACGCCATCGGCCGTCAGGGCGTCGGCGACGAAGTCGGTCGGCAGCGGGCTGAAACGCACCAACTGGCAGCGGCTTCGGGTCGTCGGGAGCAGTTCGGCGGGGCTCGTACAAATAAGGATTATCGTTACTCCCTTCGGCGGCTCCTCCAGGGTTTTCAGCAGGGCGTTCTGGGCTGGGATGCTCATGGTTTCTGCGCCGCGAACAACGAACACCTTACCCCGCCCGCCGACGGAAGCGCGCCAGGCAGGGTCGATGAGAAACTGGCGAACAACGTCGATCGACAGGTTCTGCATGACCCGATCACGAACCTGCTGTTCGTCGTGGTAGCGGGCCAGTTCCTTATATACCGGTGTGAAGTCCGGGTTTGTCCCGGCGGAGACGGTCCGGCAGGAGTCGCACTGCCCGCAGGCCTGACGGAGAAGGAATTCGTCGTCCATCGCGGCGAATCGGCCGTTGTTGGGCCTGGCCGGCGGATTCTCGCACAGAAGCAGTTTGGCGAACTCAACGGCGGTCGTCCGCCGCCCTACGCCTTCGGCGCCTGCGAAGATATAGGCGTGAGGCCTGCGCTCGCCCGCCAACGCCCGCTGCAACTGCTCCAGGGCGGAATCCTGTCCGATTATGTCAAGTAATTCAGGCATTGTGTGGTTGTTGAAAAAGTCCCGCAGGGACGATTGATAATAGCCCCCGTACGGGGGAGTTGGGTGCCGTTACCGGTGAGTCCTGTAGGGACGAATGAGGAACACATAATACGTGTTCCTGAAAGAACTTCAGTCGTCCCTCCGGGACTCATCGCTCTGGTCGTCTTTGTCCCCCGTACGGGGGCTATTATCAGTTGTCCCTCTGGGACTGAACGGACTTTTTCAACAACCCCGTTGTCCCATTTATTTCCCTGAAACAAGGCCAGCGGGAATCGGACGTGTCTGACGAATTCTCCGTCTGATAGAATAGCAACGGTTTTCATCGCTCCACCTCAAACAAAATGGCCCTGTTCCGCGCCAATACTCGATTGCGGAACAGGGCCTATTCTTCTATGCCGGCCTACCGGCGTTCGGATCAATTCTCTAACAATAGTATCACACATTAACGGGAGAAGTTCCATAAGATTTTTTCAGATTGCACCGGACCTCGTTTGCGTTCACACGGAAATCGTCTTCATCGCATCCAGAACACTTTCGAATACTGCTTCCGGCTTCCTGTCGGCGTCAACGTGTTCGACCGGACGGGGATAATGCCGGGCTAACTCTTTGAAGATGCGCCGTACTGCCTGGTGGAATGAGGAACCTTTTGTCTCCATCCGGTCGCCGGGACAGGATCGGCCATCGCTTATTCTTTCCATCCCTGTTGCAACCGGCACGTCCAGAATAATCGTCAGGTCGGGCCAGAGTCCGCCGACGGCGATGTCGCCCAGTTCGATGATGGTCTTGCTGTCTATACCGGCGGCGCCCTGGTATGCGACGGTGGCGGAGATGAATCTGTCGCACAGGACGACCTTTCCGCCTTCAAGGGCGGGACGAATGACCTCGGCAATAAGTTGCGCCCTGCTGGCCATGAACAGCAGCATTTCACACATCGGACTCATTCCGCCGTTTTTTCTGTCGAGCAGGATCGCCCTTATTTTTTCTCCGATTTTCGTCCCGCCGGGGTCGCATGCGGTTACCACATCGACGCCCTGCCGACCCAGCCGGTCCGCCAGCAGGGCAAGTTGGGTGCTCTTTCCGGACCCGTCGGGGCCGTCAAGGACGATAAACTTACCGGCCAGTTTTTTCCCAAGGTCTTCCATGGCAGTTTCATCAGTATGGCGGCTGCGGGCGGTTTTGACAAGTGTACCGTTCGCCCGGACGATTTATCTTTCCTGGGTCTTGAAATTTCCCCGCCGCCGGCATATAAGGCAAGGTCCGGAAACCCGTACTGTAAATCGGAATAGCAAAATTAAAAGAGGATTGTCCCATGAAGATCATTGCCCAGACGGCTGCATTGCAGGAGGCGTTGAACCTGGCCGCCGGTATCGTCGCGGTACGCACGCCCAAGCCAGTTCTTCAGTGCGTCAAACTCATCGCCGCTAACAATACGTTGACGATCCTGGCGACGGACCTTGAGGCTGCCTGCCGGTACACGGTTCCGCAGGTGGAGGTGCAGGATGAGGGCGAAGCGCTTGTGCCCGTCCAGAAGTTCGCCGACATCGTCCGCGAGAGCGCCGGCGAAGAGGCCCTGACAATCACCGTCGAGGGCCAGGCCTGCACTATAACCGGCGCCGGCTCGCGCTTCAGACTCAACAGCATGGACCCGGGCGAGTTCCCCGTCGTCGCCGAATTCGACGGCGCCGGCGACTTCCAGGTCGCAGCAGAGACCTTATCGGGCCTGATCGATCGAACGCTCTTCGCCGTCGCGCGAGCACACAGCCACTACGCCATCAGCGGCGTGCTGTGGGAAGCGGAAGGTAAAAAACTGCAACTGGTTTCCACCGACGGGCACCGTCTGGCGCTGGCGAAGGCGGCGCTGACCAAGGCCGCCAAAACGAACGTCAACGCCATCGTGCCGGGCAAATTCATGAACCTGCTCCAGCGGGCGACAGTCGCGAGCGATGAAACGCTCGCAGTGAAAGTTACTGAAACGCAGATCCTCGTCCAGGCCGCCCGGGTGGTTCTGATCTGCTCGCTTGTTCAGGGAAACTTCCCCAAGTACAACGACGTGATACCCAAAGACGCATCACGAAAGGCCGTTGTAAATACCGAAGCCTTCCTGCACCGAATCCGTCAGGCGGCGCTGTTGACCAGCGAAGAGTCAAAGGGCGTCCGCCTTTCCTTCGGCGCCGATGAAGTAACCCTCACCGGTCGAAGCCCGGAGTCCGGTGAAGCCGAAGTTTCCATGCCCGTAAAACTCACCGGAGAACCGATGGAAATAGCCTTCAATCCGGCCTTCCTTGCCGAGGCGCTGAAAGTCATCGCCGCCGACGAGGTTGTCCTGGAACTCGACGCTGGAAACAAGCCCGCCCTGATGAAGGCCGGCGACGGGCCCGGCGGAGACTTCCTCTACGTCGTCATGCCGGTGGACCTGGGATAAAATTACATATGCCGTTGAAAATTTTTACTGAAGTTTTATCCTTGCAGCGGGCGATGATGTGGATAGGGTAATGCACCTGTAAGACTTCGGCAGGGATGCAGCGAGTATGCAAGAGTGGCAACTCAGAAATGTCTGGCGGAACCGGCAGCCAAAAAACCGCATATCCGCACTGTCTGAACCCCTCACCGCATTGATGAAAAACCACCTGGCCAGGCGAGTCCGTCGGATCGGGCAACTTTCCATCGCCTGGGACGAGTGCGTCCCGGATTTCCTCCGCGATCATTCAGCCCTGGTTTCGCTGAACGGCGGGGTGCTGACTGTCGCGGTCGATTCAGCCGCTCATCGCTACCGCCTCGAAATGCTCCTACGCGCCGGACTGCTCGACGCCATCCGCGAACGCTTCAGCGGAGCCTTAAACCGCGTCCGCCTGATCCCCGGCGAATTCGACGCCCTCGAAATGCCCGACAAACACCCACCACAGGCCTGAAAAAGCGTTCCGGTACACACCGGTTACACAGGCAACAAAATGATCCGGGCACATAGGTAATACTGGGCGCACAAAGTTTTTGCGCTTGCGAATAGGGACACAATGCACCAAAAGAACGGTTCGCATTACCATGAACGGTGTAGCCGTTAATCAGCCTAGCGCCATAACTTTGTGCGCCCGGTATAACACATTCGTAGGATGCATAGCCGACTTACCTGCGTGCGCGAAATAAAAGTATTTGTGGATTAGATTTTATCGGTGAGTTTCCGGGTGCGGTTGAACTCGGCCAGTATCTGCTCCTGTCGGGTCATCATCCGCTCTGCCTGTTCTTTCTCGGCGTCGTCATATCCCACCAGATGCAACAGGCCATGGATGACGTAGAGCGTCAGTTCATCCTCGGCCGAAAGGCCGTGATGCGGCGCCTCGGTCGTCGCCACCTCCGAGCAAACGATAATCTGAGCGGAAATGGCGCGAGCGCCCTCATCGGACAGATCAAAGCTCAGAACGTCCGTCGGGCCGGGATGGTTCAGGTAGCGTCGATTAACCGATTCGATCTCATCGGCATCAACGATCGCCACGTCAACGGATTCGATATCTCGCCGCTCCGACGCCGATACAAACTCCACCAGGCGGCGCAGACGCGATTCCGAAACATCGAGCGTTTTTTGCCGATTGGAGACGGTAACCTTCGGGCCGCTTGCGCGCCGGGAGGGCGGGGTTTCGCCGTTTTTATCAACCATGCAGATACGATATTCCCCCGGCGGCGTTTTGTCGAGGTTCAGTGGGTGCATAAAGGTTTTGGTGGAACTTGGTAGCACGACCGTCTCGGTCGTGCCTTTTTAGCCTGCACGGGCGAGACGCCCGTGCTACCAAACACACCACCTTCGGAATACTCTCCACCAAAACCTTTATGCACCCGGCTCAGTCGCCCGCGTGCATCCTCGATGCAGGAATGGTACACTTATCGGCCGATATGACCAGCCCACAATTACCATTCGGCGCCGGAACAAAAAAGTCCGCCCCTCTGACCGTTTCGGACCTGGTGGCGCGGATAAAAGAGTCTATTCTGGACACATTCCCGAAGCGCCTCTCGGTAATCGGGCAGATCAGCAATTTAAAGCGGCATTCGTCGGGTCATCTGTATTTCTCGCTCAAGGACGCCTCCGCTGCGATTGACGCTGTGATGTTCAGGTCGGCAGCATCGGCCGTTCGCTTCGACGTCGAAGACGGGCTTGAGGTCGTCGCCTCCGGCAGGATCGACGTGTACGAACGTCAGGGCCGGCTGCAATTCTACGTCGAGCGCCTGACGCCGCGGGGGACCGGCGCGCTGGAACTGGCGTTCCGGCAGTTGACGGAGCGCCTCGAGCGTGAAGGTCTGTTCGACCCTGCTCGAAAAAAGCCGCTCGTGCGTTTCCCGCGCGCCGTCGGGGTAATCACCAGCCCGACCGGAGCCGCTGTCCGCGACATCGCCCGGACGCTTTCCCGCCGCTGGCCTGCGGCGAAGGTGTTCCTCGCGCCGGTGAGCGTTCAGGGCGACCAGGCCGCCGACCAAATCGCCGAGGCGGTTCGCCTGATGGATTCAGCCGCTGAAAAATTCCAGATCGACACGATTATTGTCGCACGCGGCGGGGGCTCTCTGGAAGACTTGTGGGCGTTCAACGAGGAGATCCTGGCCCGCGCCATTTTCGCAGCCGAAACGCCGATTATCTCCGGTGTCGGGCACGAGGTGGATTTCACCATCGCTGATTTCGTTTCCGACGTGCGTGCAGCCACACCGACGGCGGCGGCTGAACTGGCTGTTCCCGACGGGACGGAAATCCGCCGCCACTGCGAAACTCTGGTCGTAAGGCTTGCGCGAAAGGTCCGCGACCTGCTTCAAAACGCGCGAAATTCGCTGGCGTCGGCGCAGCGCAGCGCCGTTTTCCGCGATCCGTCAGGACTCATCCGGGCCGACCAGCAAATGCTCGACGATCTGACGAGCCGGTTGCGGCGGGGCTTGCAGGACAATCGAATCGGAAGTGAGCGGCGTTTCACCAAAACGGGCAGAGACCTGGCATGGGCGCTGGGGCGCCGCGCAAAAAAGGCTTCCGACGACGTGGCGAGTTTGGCAAATCGCCTGGCGGCTGTGCATCCGCGGCATCGACTTGTCCTGGCGAAGCAGCAATTGACATCCTTGGCCCGACAAATGGAGGCGATGAGTTATAAGGCCGTCGTCAAACGCGGATACTCGGTTACGCGGATCGCCGGAAAGCAAATCCTGCGCAGCGTCTGCGAGGTTACGCCCGGCGAAATGCTGGAGACCGAAGTTTCCGACGGAAAAATCATCTCACAGGTCAGCGGTGAAAAAACCGCATCGAAAAAGCCGAACATACGCAGGGAAATAACGCCAAACCTTTTTGAAGAATTGGAGAAATAATCGTGGTAAAGGCAAAGCAGACGTTCGAACAGGCGATGGAGTCTCTTGAGAGCATCGTCGAGCGGATCGAATCGGGGCGGATCGGACTGGCCGAATCCATCGCCGAATATGAAAAGGGCGTGAAACTTATCAAACAGTGCCGGACAATCCTGGATGCCGCCGAGAAGAAAATCCAATTACTCGCTCGCAGCGAAGGCGGCGGGCTGGAACCGGACGGAGAACTGGAAGAAGAAACGGATTAAAACAACAGCGCCGAACGGCAAAGCCTTGATGAGGGTCGAGGCTCAAAGTGGATGGTCTGATGGTTATTGCTCATCATCTGATACTGACGGGTTACGGACATTGGTTGCCCAATGATCCGAGAGGAAGTATGTCGCTGAAGACGTACGCGCCCGAACTGTCGCAACTGGCGGAGGCGCATTTCGGGCGGAGGAAAACACAACCGCCGCGGGAGGAGTTGCGGAGGTTTTATCGCAGGGCTCGCAAGTATCTTGCGTATGATGTGCTGTGGTTTAACAGCGCCGAACGGCAGGCTATTGCTGAGGCGATTGGCGAGGTAATCAGACGAGAAAGATTGACATGCTATGCTTGTGCTGTTCTGACCAATCACGCTCATCTGCTTATACGAAAACATAAACTCAAAGGTGAAGAGATGTCGAGGATGTTTAAAGACGCAGCGAGGGAAAAATTGCAGCGAGAAAAATTGGCGCCTGTGGAGCATCCTGTTTTCAGCGCCGACATATGCGATTTCTACAAGTCCGACTCGCGCGCCGTCGTCGTGTGCGCCGGATACATTCAGCAGAACTTCAGAAAACACAATATCCCGGAAGTAACATATAAATTCACAACGACTTATGACGGTTGGCCTTTTCGTAAGTGAACAGATTTCGCAAACGGCGCCGGAGCGCATACGGAAGGCTTGCCGTTCGGCGCTGTTTCTGCTGCTTGTTTCGACTCAATGAATATCGTTCACGTTATAACCCGATTGATCCTTGGCGGGGCGCAGGAGAACACAATCCTGACCTGCGAGGGACTTGCAGCACGCGGGCATGAGGTAACGCTGATTACAGGCCCGGCGCTGGGACCCGAAGGCGAACTGCTTACACGGGCGCGAAGCGGCGATTACAAAGTAATCGTTGTTCAATCGCTCCGCAGGGCGATTAATCCGCTGCTGGACGCAGTCGCATATCGCGCGCTGTTAAGGCGGCTCGGTGATTTGAAGGCGGATATTGTTCACACGCACTCATCCAAGTCCGGTATTCTCGCCCGTCGAGCGGCGGCGAAATTGCGGGCAAATTCCGCGCTTCCGAAGATTGTCCACACGGTTCACGGTTTACCGTTCCACCCCTATGGCGGCAGACTGGCGAACCGCCTCTACATCGCGCTTGAGCGCCAAGCCGCACGACAAACCGATGCGATTATCTCCGTCGCCGACGCCATGACGACACAGGCGCTTACGGCGGCGATAGGCCGGACCGAACAGTACACGACAATATACAGCGGTATGGAGATCGAAGTCTTCACGGATCGCCCCGACGACGCCGACGATTTCCGCCGATCTCTTGGTCTGGGCGAAGGCGACGTGCTGGTTACGCAGGTGTCGCGCCTGGCGAAATTGAAGGGGCACGAGTTTATCCTCGCTGCCGCCGAGAAAATCGCCGACAGGCGGGTGCATTTCTGCTTCGTCGGCGACGGCAGGAGGCGGGGAAGGATCGAGCGCGCGATACGCGCTTCTGCCGGTCTGACCGGAAGAGTTCACCTGACGGGATTGCTTCGGCCTGAAAAAATGCCCACCGTCATGCACGCAGCCGACATCCTCGTGCACTGCTCACTGCGCGAGGGTCTGGCGCGGGCGCTTCCACAGGCGATGCTGGCGGGAAAACCCGTAATCAGTTTCGACATCGACGGAGCCCGCGAGGTTGTCGATGCCGACACCGGCGTTCTGCTGGAGGCCGGCGATATAGCGGGGCTGAAAGCCGCTATCGAAACACTCGCCGCTTCGGCCGAGTTAAGAGCCCGTCTCGGTGCGGCTGGAAGGCGCCTCGCAGCCGGGAAATTCGACCACCGAATTATGGTTGAAAAAATCGAATCGCTCTACGAGCGCATCATGGAAGAGTAGTCATAGCACGGCCGCCTCGCCGGTGGAAGAAGAAGACACGGGCGAGACGCCCGTGTTACATTACGCCTGCCCGTGCCAATGGGGGCCGGAGGGGAAACATTCGGAACAATTGGGAAAGAAACGGAAAGATTCGGAAAGTTTGGGAAAGAAATAAAATCCTGTATCTCATTGTTGCCCAACTATTTGCGTTTTCGAGGACATTTTTCCACCCAGTTTTAAATTTCGCCATTGCCTGCCTTGCCCAGACGGCCTAACGAGCCGCGACCGCAAGGGAGCGGACAGCAAGAGTTTCGCATTGGCATGACCGCTCCCTGACGGTCGCGGCTCGTGGGGTCTTTCCGTTAAATCCTCGCGCGGCGGGTCTGTTCACGGAATCCCAGTGCCGAACGATGGGTTAAAACGGAGCCGAACGGCCAAGCCAATGCTCGAGGCTGGCTTTGCCGTTTGGCTCTGTTTTTAAAACGCCACATGCTCCAAAACGGGTAAAAAAAACCACTAAAATGCTGCCATAACTCGCCCCGGCCTGGAGATTCATCAACCGACAGATTTGTAAAATTTTTTCAGAATTTTTTCGATCTGCCCGAAATCTCGCTACGTTTAAGCACTAAAACGTGAACGGAGAAACTGATTTCGGGTGG
>JAXHSV010000068.1:0-13948 GCA_034190305.1 Planctomycetota bacterium
GATAACTCGCGGATGCCTCCGAAATTGATGACCTGAAATCCATTTAGTCGTCCCTGAAAAAAGCGGTTTTACGCGGCTGGGAGAGTGTAGGCTTAACGGGCTGGTGCAAGTTGGCGCCGACAATGATGCAGCCGGGGTCTCAATGCGTACCAATTCGGCGGCAAAACCAGATATTTGCTCCATTCCAACAGCGCAAAATAAAACTCCTTCAGCAATTTCCGCATGTTCGACCCGACACCGGCCAGCAGAGCGTTGATCCTGTCGCCTTCTTCATCCCACAGCCAGCAGCGGGCCATGCGATGATCGCTCTTGAGATGACCAATCTTCGGCTCAACCGCACTCCGCCGTCGCCGCCGCTTCTTCAATGCACGAGTTATCCCTCTCGAACTGCTGCCGGCAATGTGAATCGCAACCTCGCCACGACAGCCATGCCCGCGATAACCCTTGTCCACAAACGCCTCGTCCAACGCCACACCCGTCATGGCCTCCACACCATCCAGACTCGCCGACAGCGTATGCCCGTCGTACGGGTTGCCCTCAAATGCGGCAGAAGCCAACACCCAGTTGCCCCTGTTCGTCGTTACCACAGAGACCTTGCAGCCAAACTCGTATCGTTTGTGAGCCTTGCCCTTGCTGATACATTGCACGTGCGGCTCATGCAGCGAATAAATCTTCCCGGAATCCTTCGTCTGCTGGTCGTGCACGCGCTGAGTCAGGTCCAATAATTTCTCCAATCCTGTATCCACGCTGCTGGCCTTGCGGCGAATGTCGCCAATCAACGCGCGAACGTAGCGACGCAATTTGCGAAGCTCCCGTTTCATACGTTTGAATTGCCTGGCGTGTGCGTATCGCCCGACTTTGATGGCAGCAAGCTTGCCGACACGAAGATAGGACTGACGCAAAGGAATCCCGCGTTGACGAGCCGCTTTGACCAACTTCACGATGGCCTTGTGCAGCAGCTTCGAATCGGTGGGATAAGTGATGTTCTTTTCCTGAACGGTCGTATCGACGTTGACTCGTTTGAGGTCGCGCTTGGGCAGTTGCTTTTCGCGGACCGCCAGGTCGATGGTCTCAGCCAATAACACTTTCAGCCGGTCGGCGCCCATACGCTTACGCCATTTGATCCAGGCCGTGTAATGAATCGGGAATTCATGCTGCATAAACTCATAGCCGCAGAAGTATTGCCAGTAAGGATTTTCGACCCAACAATGTTCCATGTCTTCGTCGCTGACGCTGAAGGTGTACTTGAGATAGCACAGTCCGACCATCAGCCGGATCGGCGCTCCGGGCCGACCCTTGTCTGCGTAACAGTCCAGCAGGGCGTCGTCGAAACGGCTCCAGTCGATTTTGTCAGCCAGCCGCACCAGGGCGTGCCTGGGATTGAGCAGCTGCGTGAAGTTGGACTGAAAGAGTTGGAATTGGTCTTTGTGGGGATCGGTTTGTGGCTTCATTTTGCGTCCTGAATTGCAGGGTTTTGATGGCTCATCCATGAACTTCCTGCAATTATAGCCACGCAGGATCGCTATTTCACCCTTTATCTATGCAGCCAATCAGATTTTTTCAGGGACGACCATTTAGCCCGTAGGCCCTCAAAGCCCATTTACAGAAGTATTCAGCGTCTCTTCCTTCCGTCAGCAGAAGATTAGGTTCCTCGATTGGCCTTCTTTTAGGTCTGTCCGACGCGGGAGGAGAACTGTGCATCGTTACCTCACTTCCAGATGGGCCTCAAGGGCAATTCCCAGCATTTCATGTGTGTACGTCTTTGCCTTGATTTCTTCCCCGATCTTTTCCAGGCGGATATACCTGAATTGCGGTTCGAAAAGATCTGTAGCAAAAGCCGAATGCGCTGCCATTAAGCTTTCATGGCTGTGTGTCGTCGCGATTATCTGGCAATCCAATTCCTTGGCTGCTTTATCAAGTGCTATCCAGAACTTTTCCTGGACCGAATAATGAATTCCATTTTCCACTTCATCGACGAGAACCACTCCTCCTGGCGCATTTACCATATCAAGGATGATAGACAGCAATCGTGTCAATCCATCACCAGCATACGCGACTGGAACAAGTCGCGGCAGTCCAATATCGCAATAGATGGTAGGTTTTATCATGGCGGTTGAAACCTGCAAGTCCGACAGGCCTGGCGCAATTATCTGCAGGAAGTCCTCCACCATCTTGTCCTTTTTCAATTCTTTAACTTTGCTCAACCGTTTTGCCTCTTCTTCTGCCGGTGGACGGTTTCTTGCAGGAACCAAGAAAGCCGATCGTGCATACGGTTGTGAACTCCCGAATTCCAACTTTGCTTGATTGTCTTCCATGTAGCTATGAGCGACCGTCTTCCTGCCATCCGAGTTGATATAGGTTATACCTACGCTGCCGAGTGGACTTTCTTCACGGGTATTGACGGGCCCCTCTGATTCTTGTGAGGACGCACCATTGCTTCGCATTGGGCTGAACACAGGATTGAACTCATATTTTGCCGTCTCGATCTCTCCGTCCCGTTTCAGTTTAATCTCGAATGGGTGGCCAAGATCGAAATCGTAGAAGTATGGCGCCCAAACTGCTTCAGGATCAGACCGCACCAAGTCTAATCCCCGCCAGTGAAAATGCTTTAGGAATATACCCGGAGAACGCCGGTCATGAAACATGAACAGGGCTTCAAGAAGGGCTGTCTTGCCAACATTATTTGCGCCGCCAACTATATTTACGCGCGAAAGTTCCGGCAGGTAGAGCGACTTGAAGCACTTGAAATTCCGAATTTCTACATCCTGAATCATATGGTTTCTCCGCCAGAAGATTTTGCATTTTTACAGAAGTCGCTGTCTAACGCAATTAGTATATCAATGTAAGGCGTCAAACAGCAAGACATACAAACCGTATAGGATTTTCACTCGTGGCCGGACAACTATTCGCCGGCAATAGGTTTTATCGTACAATATCCCACCATGCACATAGTAGTGATAGCAGGATTTATAGTTGCGATGTCGCTTCCGGCGCTGCCGGGGATTTGTGCGGCTTTGCCCTGGCCTGTGGCGGTGGCGGGCGTGTTGTGCTATGTCGGATCGGTATATGCAGCCGCTCGTGGTATCGCCTATCTGGGAAGGCGGCGAATGATACGCCACCACGGTCAGATGGGGCGCTGGCCTACGGTGCTGACAGCAGCGGTGCATGTTTATCTTCTCGCCGGTCTGGCTGCGCTGCTGACGGCAGGGTGGGCGAGGCTGATTAGCGAAACGCTGCGACTGGAAGCGATTCCACTGGCGGGCGAGGCAATGGCGGTCGGTCCTTTCATCGCTGCGCTTCTGGCGTACTGGTGGGCGATGTATCCGCTGGACCGTGCGCTTCGGCAGCAGAACATCCAGGCAATGGTGCTTTCCGGCGAGCCGGTCCCGCCCGTGTGGACGCGCCGGCAGTTCATGGGATTCAATCTCCGCCATAATCTGCTTTTTCTGGCCGTCCCGGTAGGGTTGATAATCCTGGTGATGGACGTGATGCAACTGGCGGAACCCGTTCTGGGGGCGGGTATATCGGCGCCGGTCGGGCTGGTCGCAATCGGTGGTATTTTCTTCTTTGCGCCGACGATGATCGTGCGCATCTGGCGAACAAGCCCGCTGCCGGCAGGGCCTCTCCGCAACCGGCTTGAGCAGTTGAGCAGACAGGCCGGTTTTACCTGTCGCGACATTCTCGTCTGGAACACCGTTGGGATGATAATCAATGCTGCCGTGCTGGGCGTTGTCAGGCCAGTGCGGTACGTCCTGCTGAGCGATGCGATGCTGGAGCATTTCGATGACGACGGCGTCGCAGCCATTTTCGCCCATGAAGCGGGACACATCGTCCATCGTCACATTCCTTATATAGTATTATTTTTGGTGGGTCTGATTACGCTGATCGTTTCGGTGTTTGTACTGTCGGTGGCGTGGTTGGACCTTTCGTCGCCGGTGACCATTTCGCTCGCAATCTCGGCAACGGTTGTATTGTGTTTGTGGCTTTTCGGCATATTGAGCCGGCAATTTGAGCGCCAGGCCGACGTCTTCGCCGCAGCAGTCGCCACGGACGATACGAACGCCAAACTGACAGATGAGGGAATCGCCCGCTTCAGCGACGCCCTGTTGAAAGTTGGGCGACTGAACGGAATCAGCCCGGACCGGTGGAATCTCCGTCACGGTTCAATCGCCCATCGACTGGAATACCTTCGGCGGCTGGGCCAATCCGACGCAGGCTGCTCGACGGTGAAACGCAGCGCCAGGCGGATAAAAATCGCCATCTGGCTCCTGGCGCTCTTTGCGGCTTTCAGCGTCGGCGCAACGGTTCTTGCGCAAGTAAAATCCACCTCTTTTTAACTTTGTTGCGATTCTTCCCGCTCGAATTGGCATGGGCCGGTAGTTGTATCTTAAACTGCCATAGGGAGGTCGGTTCTCAGCGGAGCGGCTATACGCAAAGCGAGAACCTGATTTCCGAAGGTCGTTCTTCGATTCTCCCGGACAGGCTGATATGAGCGACTCATTTTCGGACAATTCCGGCCTGGTCATGATCGTGGATGCAGACGACGATCGTTCCGCCCGATGGTGCGATCAACTGGCGTCAGCCGGTTGGCGGACGGTCCGCGCCGCGACACCGGCCGAGGCGACAGCAGCGGTCCGCCGCTACGAGGTGGACGTGGTAATCCTCCACGCCGGCGAATTTCCGGCAGAGGCTGCCGACCTTCCGGCGGCGCTGCGAGCCGACGCCGATACGCCCTCTCTGCCGGTCATCATTGTTTCCCGTCAGCCGGACGAGAAGACCCGCTGCCGTTTTCTCAACGCGGGCGCCGACGACATCGCCGGTGAGAATATCTCGCCGGTAGAACTGGACGCCCGCCTTCGTGCGCTTCTGCGAGGTAAGATCCTTCACGACGAACTGCGAGAATCTAAGAGGGCCCTGTCGGCTTCGCTGCGGCGCGAGCGGGCGCTGCTGAAACAACTGCGACGGGACAACGCGCACCTGCTGACGATGAGCACGACCGACCCGCTTACCCGCCTTCAGAACATCCGTTACTTCGATTCCTTTTTGGAAAATCAGTTCAGAGTTACACGCCGTTACAATCGCAGCCTGTCGCTGCTGGCGTTCGATTTGGACCATTTCAAGGTTGTCAACGATACCTACGGCCACCCCAGCGGCGATTACGTCCTGAAGGAATTCGCCGTAATTCTCAAATGCTCCGTCCGCGATTCGGACGTGGTTGCCCGGACCGGCGGAGAAGAGTTCAGCATCATACTGCCCGATGCCGACCCGGACCAGTCGCGCCGATTCGCGCAGCGGATTAGACAGGCTGTCAGCGAGCGAAAATTCATTGTCTTCGGACACGCCATACACGTTACCACGTCGATAGGCGCAGCAACCTATCCTGAAAACGCGGAAATTACCGATCCGCACTTGCTGGTGTACATGGCGGACCAGGCCCTTCTGCGAGCCAAACAACTGGGGCGGGACCGTTTTGTGAGTGTGGACGAGATGGACTGGCCTACCCGACGCCAACTCCGCCGGCAGTTTCAGAAATCCGGTCAACGCCCTCTCCGGAGCAAGGTAGATCCTCTAATCGCAGCCGACGTGCGACGGTAGGAAACACTTACGATACATCGGTTGCGGTCAGGACCTTTGTCTGGGCTTGGCGAGGATTTCGCGGATTTCCAGGTCGAAGAAGTTTGTCATGTGGGCGGCCTTCAGCACGATTGCCGCATCGGCGCCGCCGCCGCTGCCTCCGACGGAAATGATTTCCCTGTCGGTAGGGACAAGCCCGGCATCGGCAGCCATTACCGCCACCTCGACGGCCACCTTAATTCCGTCCCCGCCGAAACGCCTCAATGTGTGGGCGATAATTTCGACGCCGCTGACACCTCCGAACCTGGTGCTGATCGACCGCGCCACGCCGCTGAGGGCGTGGGCGCATATGAGAACCTTAACGCCTTTTTCCTCTAATTTCTTTCTGGCCTCAGGCTTGAGCGAGGGTTCATCCCCGTCTTTGTAGCCTGCATGTTCCGGTACGGCTATCAGCGTTACGGACTCGTCAAGCGCTTCTCGCATCGCCATCGCCGTGGCGCCGCTGTCGGAGGCGACCGCCACGTGCTCTATGCCCAGTTCGGCGCAGCGCTTTTGTACTGCCTTGACGACCATGGCAGTGTTGTTGGGTCCGGGACGATCAAAATAAATGATGTTTCCTGACATAATTCCTTCCTCTTACCAGCCATGCCTTCGAGATGTCGGGACCTGACGGCGGTTATTGAAACGTTACGACGGCGTAGCCTGCGGTGCTTCGCCAGGTGTTGGTCCCTCCTGACAGCACCATCCCGGTAATGGCTTGGGCGGGTGTTTTGTCCTTGTCATGGACGACAATTTCCAGCCCGAAAGTCTGGCCCGCCGCCGGTTTGAAGTCCTTATCAATGGCAGAGAACGGAATCGCCAATTCGAACGTGTATCCTCCCTCGCGCCGCCGAGACACCATACGGCATCCCTGGATCGTGCCCTTTTGCAAGCCAATAGTGACATGAGAAGCCCAAATCCTCACCATCTTGCAGGGGTCGGCGAAGCGGCCGCCCCGCTGATCCGGTGGGCGCGGATCCCAGAAGATCATCACGCCGTCCCGCTCCCATTGGCTGCCGCCTTCACTTCCTACTACCACGTCGTCGGTTACATCAATGGCAAGGTAAAGGTTCTCGTCGTCGTAACCGATCCGGGTATCAAATGAGCAGTCTTCCTGCCCGGACCAGGCTTCGGGCTTGTACTTGACTCGTTCGCGAGTATTTGTCAGGTGGGTCGATGCGTCCGCCCAGTCGTCCAGTTTTCCGTCGATGGTGATGCTCTTGACAGGCCGGGCGGTCAGGGACGCGACGATCTGAAGTGGCAGTTTGCGGGTGATTTGCATCGTTCTGCTCTCGGCGGTAATCTCATAATGAATAAACAGCACCGGCGAAATTTCCCCTGGGCCGCTCGGGGCGATGCGATAGGTTCGCTCAATTGTCTTGCCGGCTGGGATCGTTATCGTCTCAATCCCGGGTCTTCCGCCGACGAACCATTTATCCCGACCCGTCCAGGTCAATCTGCAAGCCGCATCGGCGTCGGTCGTATTGGGCAATTTCAGCGTAACCTCACCGCCGGCCCCGGTAACCGAACCGAGCGTTGCGGCTTCTATGAGCGTTCGCAGACGCAGAATGACGCTGCGATCAATGAAGTCGTGCGGCAGGATTTCACCCAGCGGGACAAACGAGATTGTCGGTTTGCCTCGATCCACAACCACGTGGGCATAGGACTGGAATTCCCCGATTTCTCGGTTCGGATTCTCCGGCGCGCCGCCCGACCCGGCGGCAGTAGCGGAAATCATGTAGTACGGCACACCGTCCTCAAGGTCGTAACTGAGCGGGCTGTGCCAGTGCCCGCTGAAAACCGTGGTCTTTTTCGCATCCAGCATTTTCCGCAACCGATTCCAGGACGGTATTCTCGACCCGTAATTCATCGGGTGATGGATGAATACGAAGACGTGGTCTGATACTTTATTGGCGCCGGCAAGGTCCTTTTTCAGCCAGGCCCACTGGTCGTCGGCGAGTTTCTTGTCCTTTCCGATCATGGCCGAACTGTCGGCGACGATGAAATGGCATCGGCGGTAGTCGAACGAGTACCACGCCTTTCCGGCCACGCCGTGCAATTCTGTGTAAATCTTCCGGCAGGCGTCGGGGAGGACGTCGTGGTTTCCGGGGCAGTAGAAGAACGGCGCGTCGAGTCTGCGTGTTATCGCGTCGATGTGGGTCCACTGCCGGCGGATTTCCTTCTCGTCATCGGTGTATCCTTCTATCAGGTCGCCGATGAACATGACAAAGTCCGGCTTGAGACGGTTGGTCTCGGCCACAGACTGCGCCCACAGGCCCGGAATGTGCCCGCCGGTGCGATCCGAGAGGACAACGAACCGGAAGGTATCGGGCGAATTGACGGCTGCGCCTCGCCATCCGGCAATATCACTCAAATCGGTTGGTTTATTGGGTTTGGTCGGGTTAACAAAGCAGCCGGCGAGGACGAAGACGATTGCTACTGTGAGGATTCCGAGGACTTTGCGCATTACCATTTCTCCTTTTTCTTTCTCTGCCGGAAACATGGCATCAGGAACTGTCCGGGCATACCGCATATGTTTACGGTAAATCCGGGAACAATCAACCATCGGGGCCTGCCTTGTTCATGTCGGCAATGACGTCCATACGAGCATCATTGACGTACTTGAGGAGGATATCAAGATTTTCCGTAACGCTGGAGAGTTGTTCGACCTTTTGGGTTATTTTTATTGCTTCGGTGATGTTTTTCTCAGCCTTCAGCAAACAGATGGATTTCTTACGGGAAAGAATCCGCCATCGTCTTCGGGACTCCGGTGTGAATTTTCCGGTATTTCTGTAGTATTTGTAGGTAATGTTTGGCGTTTCGGGGTTGCTTTCCATCGCCTTCATCATGTTCCGGTTGAATTCCAGTCCCAGATCATTAATTCGCTTCATGTAGATCGAGAGCGCCTTTTCCCAGTGCTCATCCAGCGCAACGGCGTGCCCCTTGCATTCGACCCACCCGGTAAAGCCCATCTTTTTACCGAGTTGATCGTAATTATCAACGACGCCCTTTCCCAGGCCACAATCAACTGCCTCGCTCGACGTTAACGTAAGCAGTTTGCCTCTGGCGGAAATGAGTTTTCCGCGCCGGGCAGAACGCTCTATCTTGTGGATGCGGGGCTCTGCGCGATCGGGTGTCCGTTGTCCCGGAACGTATCGAGACGAATCGATGGTAAGCTCGCTACCGGTGTTCTTGACGAGATAGAGTTCCATATTGGCGTCGATCATGGCTTCGGCGAGCAGCGGGTTATGTCCGCCGATTTCCGCGGCGCTGCGGGCCTGCGCGCGCCAGACCGACTGGAACTTTTCAGATATCGCCTCCGGCAGACCGAAGACGGTCATTTTATACGCGGTCGCCGCACCGAAAACCGCCTGGGGTTCGAAGTAAATCTCCCTGCACGCCAGACCGGTTATCGCCGCAGCCGAAAGGGCGTTCCGCACATAAGCGACTATCTTAAGCCGGCTGTTATACTTCTTTATCACTGCAACGAGTTTTCCCACTTCGTTGATTATCCCGCCGGGCGAATCGAATACGATCAGCACAACGGATGGCTTGCGCTTCATAGCGTCTTCCAGATAACGCTCCAGGTGTGAGGCCAGAACCCGCGTGCCCACCTTGCCCTCGAAGGGAATAATGTAGTAGGTCGGCTTGTCATACTTGATAACCGGCGGCGAAGGCGGCTCCGGAGCAATATCAATCGTCGAGGTCTTTTCTTTTGAGGATTTTGGGGGCTTGACCGGTTCGGGTTCATTATCCCCGCTGGTTATGCTGAGGATATCACTCCGGGAAAAAGTCGTCCTTATCGTTGCTCCGAAACGCATAACCTCAAAGATAACCTTTTCATTGTCCTGCTCGAGCACTTTGCCATGAAAAACCCGACCGTCCTTGGTTTTCAGAGTCTCGGAATAGACCGAAACCGCAAGAGACAGAAAAACAACTGTAACAATAACGGCAACCAAACCCCGTTTCATGAATTGGCCCCTTTCATAATCAAACCAAAATATTAGATTTGGAGAACAAATTATATTCCAAAATCGGCTTTCCGTCAAATTCTGTTCAGACATTTTCCATCCCCGCCGTCGGGTCGTGCGGCAGATGCTCCAGCGGACAGTCTTCACATCGGGCATTCGGTTTGCAATAATTTTTCCCAACCGCGACAAACTGGGCGTGAAAATCGTTGTAAAGATTAACATCCTCCGGCAGGGATGATTCAAGCAATTCTTTAATCATTTCGTAGTCGTAGTCGTTGTCTATCAGCCCGTGCCGCAGGAGAACGCGATAGGTGTAGGTATCGACGACGAAGGTTAATTTACCGGCTGCGTATAGGATCATCGAATCGGCAGTCTCGCGCCCGACACCGTTAATCGACAGCAATTCCTCCCGCAGCGTCGAGGCCGACCTGTCCAGAAACGCCTCGACGTCGTCGCCGTAATTTTCGTGAACGTGCGCGATGAAGTTTTTCAATCTTTTAGCTTTTACGTTGAAATAACCGGCAGGTCGGATTAACTCTGCCAACTCGTCCTGCGATTTGGCCTGAAGCGACGAGACGCTCATGCACCCATCCGCATTAAGATTCGCAATCGCCCGCTCGACGTTGGTCCAGTTGGTGTTCTGCGTCAGTATCGCCCCGACGCATATCTCGAGCGCGCCGTTCCCGGGCCACCAGTTCTGGTGCCCGAACCGCTCACTAGCAGCACGGTACATCTGCATCAACGTCTTCGACGTTTTGGACATAAGCGGCAGAATACACCAAAGGAAAAGAGTTTTCACAGGTTATTAGCGCAATGACTCCGGCATCAATCGCAGAGCGAGCACAGCCCCGCCCAGTTTTTTAGGGAGTATCATAACTTACCATCGCAGAGTCCCAAATCGATCAGTTTGATTACTATTAGTAAGGCCATCGTGCTATTATAATCTCCTAAAATTCATGCAATATCCGGCTTAGATATTTTCAACTGTCCTTACCGGGCTTTTTCAACAATCCTCCGCTGACAATGTTGAAACATCAGAAGTTGTCCACGGCGTAGAAGAAGTGAGGTCTGGCTGGGAACATCCTCTCCAGAATCGCAACCGACTTGCCGGACGCCTTCAGGACGCCGTTTGCAGCCATTGCCGAAGCGGTGTTATATCCATACAGAAGTTGAGCCAGCGCCCATTGCGGCATCCGTACCGACCGGTCGGCGACGGGTCGGCGACGGGTCGGCCGACCTTCAGGCGCCCGCAGGACCAGAAGAGGCTGACGCTGTCGAGGTTTGTTCGGATATTCAATAGACCGGGTTTGTCCATCCGCCCGGCCAGGTCGGATGCAACTGCCTTGAGGGACGAAGCAATGTTAATCATGCGCACCATGCCGCCGCCGTCCCGTCGGTATGTTACCTCTTTACGGACGCCCAGCGGCAGAGAGAATCCGACGAACGCATCATCTTCGGGCAGGACGAACTCGATCTGCTCCAGCCGGCACCTCCAGGCGATTTTCCCCGCCGCCCGAAGGATGTCCCCAAAGACTGCCGGCGTAGCAAAGCCGACCTCCACGATCCGGGCTACAAGAGGCCTTCCCTCATAGACGAAGTAACCGACGGGTCGGCCCGTTCTGTCGAGGGCTACCTTGCAGACGGCCTTGATTCCCCATTGTATACCCCTGCGAAAGGGAACCCATTGTTTCGGGTCGCGTCGTATGGGTCCGGTCCGACCCGCGTTATTCCTGTGATACATTGCGAGGGCGGCCTTGAGGTACCCGGGGGCGTAGTCCACAAATCTATAACCGGCTGGGGTGGCGGCCTCGGCGTCGCGGACGGCGACCTTGAAACAGATATGCGGAAACGCCTCGGCGTAGCCGAACTTCGGGTAGAAATCCTCAATCCCAAGAAGCATCGAAACGTCGAAACCTTCCCGCCGCATCCATCGCAGCGAATTTACCATCACGCGCCTGGAGTAACCCTTGAGCCTGTGGTCCTTGTGTGTCTCGACGCCGGCGATGCCGCCCATACGGACCTCCTGCGAGCCGATCTGCTGACTGAAATCGACGATCCGCACTCCGCTGACGGCTTCGCCGCCTACCATAAGGGACAACTTATGCCGTTGAGGCGGTACGGCATCTACCCGGATGTCGGCATCGACGGGTTTGTCCAGGTCTTCCGGTCCCGCTACCGGGATAAATTCCCTGCGGCTGCGAGAACTTTTTCGTAATGTCCTTTTCGATTTCGACATTTATCATGTTTCGGAATTCCGCAATCCTTACCTCATTTATGTCCGACAAGTGAATCAGATTTTAGTATTTACCGAAGCCGGCTGTATTATTCTCCGCGTTCGTCTGCCGGTAGTTCGGGCAGTTTGAGGTAGTAGGCTGCGTTGACGAATTTCTGGGATCGGATTTCCTCGACGACCGCGTCGGACGGCGCGTTGTCCAGGTTTATAGCGATGACGGCCTTTGAAGGGTCAGCCTTGCGCGAAAGCGTCATGTCGGCGATGTTGACGCCGCTGGCTCCGAGGATCGTCCCGAACTTGCCAACCACGCCGGGCATGTCGTCGTTGAATATTATCAGCACGTGCCCGTCGGGCTTCATCTCCACGCGGTATCCGTCGATGGCGATGATCCTGGGGAAGTGGTTTCCGAAGATCGTTCCGACGGCGGTACGAGACATTTGGTCGGTGTGGACCTCGACTTGCAGAAGGTTGGCGAACTCCCGAATCTTCTTCGACGTAATCTGCTCGACGGTAACGCCTCGCTGCTCTGCAAGGACCGGCGCGTTGATTACGTTGACCGGCTGGTCCATATGCGGGCTTAGCAGCCCGACCAGCAGGTAGGTCGTAATCGGCGAGACGTCCAGTTCGGATATCGCCCCGCGATAGACTACTTCTACCTTTTTAATCGCTCCGGGCGTGATGCTGGTAAGGATCGTTCCTATCCGCGAGGCGAGTTCGGCGTAAGGCCGAAGCAGCGGCGGAAGGGCCTTTTCGAAGCCGGGGGCGTTCAGGGCGTTTCGAATCTCTCCTCCGCGAAGCGCTTCGACGAGTTGTTGAGCGGCCTCAAGCGCCACCTGCTCCTGCGCCTCTCCGGTGCTGGCGCCCAGGTGTGGAACAGCAAGGACGTTCGGGTGGGCGATGAGTTTCTTTTCCGCCTCGGATTCCGGCGGTTCGGATGTCCATACGTCCAGCGCCGCAGCGGCGACTTTTCCTGATTCCAGGCCCGCCAGCAGTGCAGGCGGGTCTATCACACCGCCGCGAGCGGCGTTAATCAGGCGAACACCGTCCTTCATCGCCGAAATCTGCACCGTCCCGATCATCCCGGTCGTATCGGCGCTCTTGGGAACGTGGACGGTGATATAATCGCTTCGTCGGCAGAGTTCTTCCAGGCTGCGGACCATCTCGAAGGACCCTTCCGGGCACGTGCCCGCAAAATACGGATCGTATGCGACGACCTCCATCTCCATCGCAAGCGCTCGCTTGGCGACGGCCTTTCCTATCCGGCCCATTCCGATTACGCCGAGTGTCTTTCCGGCAAGTTGCGTGCCCTGGAACTTCTTTCGATCCCACGCCCCGCCGGCGAGCGAAACGTTTGCGCCGACGATCTTTCTCGACATCGCCAGCATAAGCGCCCAGGTCAACTCCGCCGTCGATACCGTATTTCCACCGGGCGTGTTCATCACGATGACGCCTTTGGAAGTGGCGGTCGGAACGTCCACGTTATCGACGCCGACGCCGGCGCGCGCAATACACTCAAGCCGCCCCGGACTGGACAACACCTCGGCTGTTATCTGCACGCCCGAGCGGATGATTACGCCGTCGTATTCACCGATAATTTCCGCCAGTTCTTCCGGCGAAAGCCCCGGCCTGATGTCCAGCTCGACGGCATCCTGCTCTTTCAGCCAATTGACGCCGACCTCGCTCAACTTGTCCGCTATCAAAACTTTCATGCCTGTAAACTCCTCGCATGTATTATGCCATATCTTTACCCCGATTCTCCATAAAAGAAAGAAACACCCTGACGTAAAATCCGCAACATTCGCCCCTGGAATTAAAGAGATGGAAATGCCCCGTTGAAAGCATCGGAATGAAACGGAACGATTCATAACAAAACGGAGCGATTGGGAACAGTTCGGAACAAAACGGAAAGATTTGGAAAGATTCGGAAAGTTTGGGAAAGATTGGGAAAGAAACAATAGTCTGTAAATCCTTTCTAAGCAAGCATTTGCGGTTTATAGGTCATTTTTCCGTCCGGTTTTAAAAAACCAGTCCACGAATTACACAAATTTACACGAATTATTCCGGCGTATAACCTGTGTGCCGGCGGGAGATAAACGAGCCGCGACCGCAAGGGAGCGGTCATGTTTGACCA
>JAXHSV010000069.1:0-13813 GCA_034190305.1 Planctomycetota bacterium
TGCCAATTGAAAGAATGTTCGTCGGTTTATCCGGGTAAATCGACAAACGCCTCGTTTCGTCCGGATCCGCCGTTGGTCAAGAAGCGTCTTTTTTCTCTTCGCTCTCGCTTTTAGATGTTGCTTTTTTCTTCCTGCTTCGTCGTTTTCGGCGGGGTTTCTTTTTTGTTTCAGCCTGTTCGGGTTCCGCTTCTGTTCCGTTTTCTTTCGCTTCAGCGGTTTCCGTGGAGGGTTTTTTCTTCCTGCTTCGTCGTTTTCGACGGGATTTTTTCTTTTTCTTCGAGTCGTCGGATTCGTCAATTGGTGCTTTTTTGACTTCTTCGATTTGCTGCTTTCGGAAGGTCGCCAGATCGGCGCGAGTGATTTCCCGCGTCTTGATCTCTTTAGTTTTTTCGGAGACGGCTGATTCTGCTTCCCATTGGACCGGAGAGCCTCTGGTATCAGTGCATTTCATCCTGGTTTCGCTGACCGGAAGGTCGGCGCAGGCGCGGATGAGGATTCGCGTTTGCGAGGACTTTTCCAGTTCGATAATGTCTCGGCGGTGATGATTGAAGATGTGTTCTGCGACGGTATCTGCGACAGCCAGTTCGATTTTGGCGATTCGTTCATCGTTCGCAGCCAGTCGAAGCGTGCGTATTACCGCCATGGTTTGCGATCTGGTCGATCTGACTCGCCCGATCCCGCCGCAATTCGGGCACGGTATTGAAAGGGCGCTTGTCAGCGACGGTTTGACTCGCTGGCGAGTCATCTCCACGATCCCGAACCGGCTCATTCGCAATATCTTCGTTCTGGCGCGGTCTTTTCTGACCTCTTCGCGGAGCATCTTTTCAATTTGCCGGCAATGTTTTTCATCGGCCATGTCGATAAAGTCGATTACGATCACGCCGCCGAGGTCGCGAAGACGCAGTTGCCGGGGAATCTCACGGGCTGCTTCGGTGTTTATCCGAAGCGCCATGGTCTCGGCATTGTCGGTGTCGCGGAACCGCCCGGAATTGATGTCGATGGCCACCAGCGCCTCAGCCTGGTCGATTATCAACGATCCGCCGGAAGCGAGGGGAACGCGAGGGGAACCGATGTTCTCTATTTCCTGCTCCAGACCGAAGGCGTAGAACAGGCCGATTGGATCGTCGTACAGGTCAACCCGGTTGCTTGTTCGCGGCATTATCAGCCGGAGGAACTCCTTGACCTTGCAGGCTACCGCTTCATCGTCGCAGATGATTCGCCGGATGTCCGAATTGTAGATGTCGCGGATAGTGCGAATGACAAGGTCCGATTCCTGGTATATTTCGGCGGGCGCGCCGACCTCTTTGCTTCGCTGACTGACGTCCCTCCATAGCCTGGTAAGATAATTCAGGTCTCTCTGAAGGTCCTGCTTTGACCTGTTCATCCCCGCTGTCCTTACGATAAATCCAAGATCGGGCGGAGGTTTGAGTTCTTCCAGTATGCCGCGCATCTTGGCACGTGCGGTTTCATCCTCTATTTTTCGCGATATACCGAGGCGGTGCATCCCCGGCATCAGCACGAGGTATCTTCCCGGAATTGAGAGGTAAGTCGTCAACGTCGCTCCCTTGGTGCCGATACCGTCCTTGATTACCTGGACGATTACTTCCCGCCCTCGCTGTAGGCATTTCTGGATAGGGGGGCGTTCTTTGCGGGTCCGTTTTTTACCGACGATTTCGGGGCGATTCTGCCCTTCGGGAAAATATTCCGGATTCAAGTCGGATATGTGGAGGAAACCATTCTTGGGCTTTCCGAAGTCCACGAATGCCGCCTGGATGGACGGTTCGACATTAGTTATGCGACCCTTGTAAATGTTTCCGACCTGCGACAGGCTCGATGCCTGCTCGACATAAAGTTCAGCCAGCTCGCCGTCGATAACAATGGCTATTCGGCACTCGTCCGGCTGGGCGTTTATCAACATTTCCTTTGTCATACTCTTATGTTCCTTCATTTATGTTACGTACACGAGGCGTTATCAGCCTTTGAATGGCAAAATAAACTTTGGCCGCTGCGGAAACAAATATAACAGGATTATAGGGATTACAGGAGTACAGGGATTTTTTTCTTTTTTTGATGCCGTAATCTTAAAATCCCCATAATCCCGTTCTCTTTTTATTGACCTCTGAATGTCGAGTTTATTTAGCAATTCAAACCTCAGTAGAATATGCATTCCAGGGTCGTTTTTTTTAGTTCGGCAATTGTTTCGGTTACATCGGTCAGCCCCAATAGTCTTAGCACCCGTTCCGGCCCGATAGGCCCGGCGTCGCCGGTGGGCGCAAGCGTGAACGACAGCCGACCTTCTTTTCTCCTGCCCGGTAATATGCCGATGTTGCCTATCTGTCCCTTGATATCCACAAATTCTTCCGGCTTGTCGCCGGTGGGGCTGCGACGGCGTGGAACTTCCCATTCGGGACTATGTTTCAGCGACGCCAGACGAGCCTTTACCCGCCTTTGTTCGGAATCAGTCATCGCCAGTTCATATGTTACCTTTTTAATCCTTATCATGGTCTTGTCCGGTAACAGTTCGACCTTTATCAATTCCATGCCGTCGGGAAACTGCTCACCGAGGCGCCGAGCCAGGTCTGATTTCGACGGGATGGCCGAATCGTGCTCCAGTCTGATTGTCAACAATTCACACTGACTGGTTACACCCACCGGGCGAGGCAAAGACAGAGAAAGTTTCGGGCGAGGATTGAATCCTTCAGAAAACCTTATCGGCAGTCCGGCCCGGGCGGCTGCACGTTCGCACAGCGTCATCATGTTGCGGTGCGAGAGAAACCGCAAATCGCCCTTGACGGTGAACCATACCGCCAACAACAATTTTGATTTTTGATTTTCGATTTTCGATTTCACAAGGGCGGACATACGGTATTCCGGTATTTCAGTTTTTCCCCAGTTCCTGGTCCCCAGTTGCTGTCTTTTAATATGCTTCCGGCATCACCTTGCGAATCTGGTCGCGCAGGTAGGAGACTATTTGCTTATCGGTATCGAACGTTGCCACGTGGCGCGCTACCCGCCGGGCGTGTTCGATTGTTATCGAACGTATTACCTTCTTCAGTTCCGGTATTATCGGCGGGGCCACTGAAAGGGTCCTCACGCCCATTCCCAGAAGCAGGAGGATATATTCCGGGTCGCTTCCCATTTCGCCGCAGAGGCTTACTCCCACATCGTTTCGCTGCCCGGCGCGGATGACTTCCTTTATCAATCGCAGTATTGCCGGATGTGCAGCCGAGAACAACGGAGCGACCCGCTCGTTGGTTCGGTCCACAGCCATTGTGTACTGGATCAGGTCGTTGGTTCCGATAGAAAAGAAGTCCACCTCCTGTGCGAACTGATTGGACTGAAGCGCCGCGGAGGGAACTTCCATCATCATCCCGACCGGTACGTCCGTTCGGACATCGACGTCTTCTTCTTCAAGGTCTTCCATCACGTCGCGTAGGATCATCTTGGCCTGGCGAAGTTCCATCACAGTAGTAATCAACGGGAACATGATGGAAACCTCACCTTTCATCGACGCCCGTAGAATGGCCCGCAGCTGCGTCCTGAACAGATGGAGATGCTGGAAGCAGAAGCGGATGCTTCGCAGACCGAGGAACGGGTTCCGCTCCGGCATGAGGGAGTGCGCCTGGGTGTACTTGTCTGCGCCCAGGTCGAGCGTGCGGATGCACACGGGGCGACCTTCCATGATCTCAATCACCTTGCTGTATGCCTGATAATGATCCTCTTCGGTGGGTTCGGTTTCCTTTTCCAGATAAAGGAATTCGGTTCGATATAATCCGATGCCATGTCCGCCCTTTGCCAGAACGTTCTCCGCCTCACCGGGAAATTCAATGTTACCCAGAAGTGTTATTTCGTGCCCGTCCATCGTAACAGCCGGCAGGTCCCGAAGCCGATCCAGTTCGCGGGTGAACTCGACCTGACGACTGAGGAACCGGCGGTGTTCTTCTATAGTGGCTTCGTCCGGTTCGACGATGACGACACCACGGTTTCCGTCGATTATTATCGTATCTCCGGTGCCGACAGATACGGTTATATCGTTGAGCCCTACGACTGCGGGGATGCCCAGGGCGCGAGCGACGATGGCGGTATGACTGGTCCGTCCGCCGGCGTCGGTGGCCAGACCCATGACGTGGTCCCTGTCAAGACTGGCCGTCTGCGAAGGTGTAAGATCGTGTGCGAGCACCACTACGTCTTCGGTCAGCTTAGAGAGGTTTTCCCGGCTTTGACCGATTAGACGATGGAGAATGCGCTTCTCTATGTCATAGACGTCCTTTACCCTCTCTGCCAGGTATTCCGGCATCTGGAGGAATTCCTTGGCATATTCACGCAAGACGGTAGCGACGGCGAACTCTGCCGTTACGCTTTCATGTTCGATTTTTCGCCTGATTTTTTCCAGCAGAGATTTATCGTCCAGCAGCGCCAGGTGGAAATCGAAAATCGCTCCCAGTTCCTTCCCCAGATGCTTGGCGGTGCGGTCGCGCAGTTCGGTCAGTTCTTCGCGGGACCCGGACAGGGCGTTTTCGAAACGGTTTGCCTCCTTGCCTGCGAGGTCGGCGCTTATATGCCGCTCGGGAATGCGATATTCCTCCGCATCCAGAACAACAGCCTGGCAGATCACCACGCCGGGTGAGACTCCGATGCCTTTTTTTATTTCCATGTCTTCGATGGAATCCCCGCCCATGGGGGCGTAAATTATTCCTCGCCGAATTTGCCTTTAATCAGCTCAACCAGTTTGTCGATGGCCTTGTCAGCGTCTTGTCCTTCTGTCCTGATGCGCAGCGTGGCGCCTTTTTCCGCGCCAAGAGTCAACATCGAGGTAACGCTCTTGCCGTCAACGACGAGGTCGTTCTTAAAGACCTCTACCTTTGCTTCGTATTTATTGGCCAGTTGCACGAACTGTGTCGCCGGACGAGCGTGCAGGCCATGTTTATTAATCAGCGTTATTTCTATCTCGTGTATGCTCAATCGTCTTTGCCGCTTTGCAAAACGGAAAGATAGCGGAATTACAGGCCCGCCTGCCGGTAGGCAGGGATTATTGGATTTTAGGGATTTTTTTTTATCCCGTAATCTTAGAATCCCTGAAATCCCGCTCTCTTTCTGTTTTTTTGTAATTGATTTACACCAGTTCGTCCGCTTCGGCAATGAGGTCGGCGATGGCTTCGTCCGTGTCGCTTTGGCGGAGAAACTTACGGAAAATATCACGTTGTACGTGTTTGAAAATTGTTTCCATAGCCTGGAGGTGTTCGTCCGGGTTGTCGGGATTGGACAAGAGCAGAATAACAATATAAACGGGTTTCGAGTCCAGTGAGCCGAACTCGATGCCCGTACCGGATCGACCTATCGCCCCGACGGCTCGCTTGACGGATTTGATCTTGGCGTGGGGCAGGGCTACGCCTTTACCGATACCGGTGGTAGCCTGTTTTTCCCTCGCCAGCACTGCTGCGGTCGCTTCCTTGACGATGCGAGCCGAAATGGCTCTCACATCCACCAATAATGACAGCAGCTTCTTAACTGCCTCGTCGCGCGTGGCAACGTCCAGATCGGCAATGACGGCGCCCGGAACAATTATGTCCGATAATTTCATCTTTTACTCCTGCTCTTTGTTGCCGGTTGCAGTTTTATCGTTAATCGAATGTCGGCTATTAATCTGTTCATGTGTAGGCCCATGTCGGTCACGAACCTTGTCCTTATGGCGTCGCAACTGTTCTTCCAGTTTGTGAGCGCACTGGTCCACACAGGCGTACATATCCCGTCCTCGATGGTGGGCCACGAAGACGCTTTTGCGTTTTCCGGTCGCTACGATCTCGACGACATGCTCGCCGGCATCCACGTCAAATGTTATGTCAACGGATTGTAATCCGTTATAAAAATGCGGCAACCCGTCCACTTTTTCCCGTGCGTAGTCTTTCATCGCGTCTGTCAATTCAACGTGCCTCGCTACTACGGATACTTTCACGATTGCTTTCTCCCGCTTTGAGACTCAATAGGCCTGTAATTACTCATTCTCTTGTTTTTTCGTTTGGGACGACGCTTCTAACGCGACGGCCTGGTTTATTTTTCCCGGAAGGCGCCGGATCGGTGGAACAAGCACGCCGCCGCTGACAGTGAAACGCAAGGCTTCGTCAATACTCAACGGCATGTCGATTATTTCCTCCCGCCGCACCATTAGTGTATAACCCGTAACGGGTGTAGGAGAAGAGGGGATAAATACAGTCAACAAGTCCGCCCCGACCTTCTCTTTCAGCGTTTGTATTCCATTGCCTGTCATCAATCCCAGCGACCATATACCTTTGCGGGGATACTCCACCGCCACTACATGGGAATATTCCGCCTTTCGCTCGGTGAGCAGGAAATCAGTTACCTGTTTTGCGCTTGGATAAATCTGTTTGATAACCGGTGTTCGCGTCAGGGCGTGTTCGATCGTTGCCCATATGCCTCGTCCGATAAAACTCGCCACAAAACGCCCGAAGACATAAATCGCCACAAAGGCCAGCAGAAAGCCTATCAATCCAAGGTGATACTTGTCCCAGAAAGTTCTGACTTCGACCCATTTGTTTTGCGGACCCATCCACTGCAACGGCACATGAGTAATAAGGCATGAAAACTGCACAACGACCCATTGAGCGGCGGTATTTATGTGCTTGCCGACGTATTTTTGGATTAATGCAAACAGCCATACCAGAATTGCGACGGTCAGAACAGTCGGCAGTACTGCCGCCAGACCGCGAACAAAAAATCGCCTGAAATCTTTCCTGAAACTGCTTGCCACTAACGGCTCCCGGCATTTACGAGGGCTTATTTACCGCTCGCTATCGGCCCTTCCGGCGCCGGCGCTATACCGGCATGGGCTTTGACTTGCCCAGTGTATAGACCGCCTCGGCGTCAGTCAAGGCGCCGTGGGAGGGACGGAATAAATTCGGGGATTTAATTTTCGTTGTCGGGCGAGGAGTGGGGAGGTATAATCTTCTGTTACAGTCGTAGCCGGGGCCTAACCCGAAGATGGGAAGGAGCACCAATCATGAGATCGGACATCAAAGTCGGCATGGCAATTGCGGTTATCCTTATCGGTATAGGCGTGGTGTGGATACTGTTTTTCCGTTCCGGTCCGCCGGATGAGAAGCCGCCCGGTACGGAAGAAACGGAAGTTACCGGAAGAACGGACGACACCAACATAGTCGTGGTACCTCCGCCTGCGGATTCACAACAGGACCAGAGTCCCGTTCTGTCCCCGACAGAACATCTTGTCCGCCCCACTTACCGGGACGAAGAGTCGGATGCGACGACCAGGCCGGCGGGTGTTGCGGGCACTCCCGCAGTCGCCGCCGTCCGCCCGGCTGGGACGCCGGGCGAGTGGGACGACGTGCCCGACAGACCCGAAAGCACTACATATGTACCGGGAACGACGGAGGGTTCAGCCGCTACGGGCGGGCTTGCTTCGGTCACGGAGCGAACCTACGTCGTCAAAGAAGGCGATTCGTACTGGACTATCGCCCAGAACCTGTGGGGCGACGGTTCGCTGCATACACACCTTCAAAAAGCCAATCCCAAAATTTCAATCGAAGACCTTCGTCCGCGTATGACGATTAAGGTTCCGCCAAAACCTGTCCGTTCGAGTTCGGCCTCGGTTTCCGCAGCCGTTGCCGCCGCCAGAAGCGGGACCACCGGCATCGATCTGCTCACCGGAAAACGATATTACATCGTCAAAAAAGGCGACAGGGGTTTCTGGGACATATCGAAGGCGGTCTATGGCGAAGGAAAGCACTGGAAACTCATTGAGTCAGCCAATCCCAAACTTAATTCCAGAAAACTTCGACCCGGACAGAAGGTCTGGTGCCCCGACAAGCCCCCCGGAACTACCGGTGCTGCGGCGGGTTCGGCCCGAACTGAAACGGTACATGCCGAATCGGCCACAACCGCCCCGGTAACATCGGCCTCCGGCGGCGCCGGCGCTCCGGCCAGGACCATACTCCCGGACGGGCGGATTTTCGACTAAGCATTCTCGGTTACATTTATTTCAAAACAATAAGCCGCCGACCCTTTGGGCCGGCGGCTTATTGTTTCAGGTTGATAAAAATATTTTGACGGGAAAAAGGGCCTTTCGTACGTGTACAGTGTTATAAGACTTACAAAGGCTGTGAATGTTGCGGCCTTGAAACAGCGTGGTCCACAAAGATGAACACAGGAAAGGATGAATCATGTGAGTAAGACAAGAACATTAATGGCGATTGGAACGATGTGTGCCGTGTTGCTGGGCGCCATGGCGACAGAAACACCGGCCGGCGAAAAGGGCCTTATCGGATACTGGAAATTCGACGAGGGCAAGGGTTCGGTCGCTGCCGACTTTTCAGATATGGGAAACAACGGCAGGATTAACGGGGCAGTAGCATGGGCCAAAGGCAGGGATGGTTCGGCGCTGAAATTCGACGGAACGAGCACCTATGTCGATATCCCCAAGTCCCCCAGCCTTGACAACCTAAAACAGATTACGCTTATGGCGTGGATCAATACGCCCCTTAACGCAAGACACTCGATCTTCGAGAGATGGCTCTACGGCGGAACGTTGAACGAGCGAGCTTTGCAAATGGACGTCAGTTCCACCGGAAAGATCGCCACCATAATGCTTTCATCCGACGGAGCGCGTGGCGGGGCGCTTACCTCCACCACGACCATACCCGCCGACAAGTGGGTGCATCTTGCCGCAACCTCCGACGGCAGGAAGGTAAGAATCTACATCAACGGGCAGGAAGAATTTACCACCGGCGACGCGCCCGAAAAGATCCATCCTTCCGCTGCGAACCTACACATCGGCGCCTGGTACGCGGAGGGCAAATGGGACGGATATTTCGAGGGCCTAATCGACGAAGCCAAAATCTACTCCAGGGCTTTGACGCCAATGGAAATCCTGAACCAGTACAAGAAGGACGCTGCAAAAGGCGGAATAGAAGGGCGTGTGCGCGATATAAATAAAAAACCCATTGCCGGAGCAACTGTCCGGGTCGGACTGTTTTCGACCACTACCGACGCGGAAGGCAACTTCTCAATGCCTGACGTGCCGGTGGCGACCTACCGGGTAACGGCAATCAAGAAAGGTTTTGTCCAGAAGACCAAACGCAATGTCGAGATCGAGGAAGACGACGATACGGTTGTGAGTTTCAAGTTGAAGACCGATACGACCGCGCCGGTCATCTCGGACGTAAAGATCATCAACAAGGCAAGCCTCTCGGCGATCATCACGTGGGCGACGGACGAACCGGCCGGCAGTACGGTCAAATTCGGCGTCGCCTCCGGCAAGTACGACAGGACCGCCGGTAACGCCGAATACACAAATGAACACAGCGTCGCCCTTACAGGCCTGAAGCCGGAAACAACCTATTACTTCGTGGCCGAAAGTATCGACAAGGCTGAAAATTCCACCCAAAGCAGGGAACTGTCCTTCACCACCGATAAACTCGGCGGTGTGATTATCTGGGACACAAACAAGAAATACCTGATGAAAGGACCGACCCCGCACGCCATGAGGGACCGGGACAAATGGACGCAGGTTCCCTACGGCGTAACCGACTACAAATTCATTGGCGACCCGATGATTCAGAATGAGTGCGGCCAGTTGTTTCTGTTCACCAACAAAGAAGACAGCGTCGATTTCGCCGCCAGACTGGAAACCGGCGGGGTCGCCGGCAATGAGATATACAAGGTCTATGACCGGAGCATAAGACATTTCGGGGGAGGGACGGTATATACGAAGATTCTCAGGAACACGCCGGACGAGATGACTGTAGAGCACGCCGGTTTGAGCATGAGAAGGGGCGCGAATAACGTAATAACCAATTACACCCTCCGCGCCGGAAAGCCCTGGCTTGAGATCGTCCCTGTGGATTTCGTCAACCAGCAGGGAATGCACGGAAAGACGCGGATATGCGCCTATGTCAACAAAGACGGGACTGAATTCATCTTCGACTCGAAGCGCATCGATTATAAGAAAGACGACATTATCTACGCACCGGAAGGTACGATCGGGATAATCAATTTCCATCGCGGCTACGCGAGCAAGTACGATTTCATGTGGTTCCTGATGCTCTCGCCGGGCGCTGAAAAGAATCCCCGGACATACCTGGGGTTGCACTCGGATCCGTTCTGGGGCGAGGAGGTCTCACCCGACCGCCCGAGCGTCGGAGCGCAGTACGTGTACATGGACAAGGACAAGCCCGCAGCCATTACGGCGCTGCGATACAGAAACTGCTGGACCAGGGAGAACGTCGAGAAGCAGATCCAGGCCGGCGAAACGTACACCACGAAGTTCGCGCCACCGTATCCGGGGAAGTGGCGGCTCATCGGCAGGGTGGAAAATCCCGACCCCGCCGAAAAAGCCACGGGCGCTCGCGGCGAAAAGATCGTATATGGAACCGTCAGGAAGTTTTACGGAAGCACGGTCGATGTTACCGCCGCCGACGTCGCCGCGAAAAAGAAATTCACCTTCACCAGCAAAGTCGGCGGGAAACTGGATTACGTAATGATGTACCTGTGCGACAGGAATGACGATACGCCCAAAGACATCTGCACGCCTATGGACGCCTACAAAGGCGCAATCCTTCACGAATAGAAATGATGTTCGATGCTTCTGCCTTCGAGAGGTTCAGTTCGACCACTACGAGCCTCTCAAAGGCTGCGTTTCGGCGAAACCCCTAAGGGTTCCATGTATCGCGCCAGATGCGCCTGATGAGTTCACCTCTGTCGGCGCGTCGGTGCGAAGACCGGTGGGAAATGTTCAGCACCTGGCCGGTTTCGTCGAATGTTACCAGCATCGGCCACATGCTGTCGCCGCCGCCGGGCGTTGAGCCGTACCGCATGTCGTGGAACTCGATGAAGTGCAGGCCGTCACGCCGGCGGTAGGCGGCCCGCACCTGTCCCATCGCAAACCACTTGAAAGTTTTAACCTCCTCAAGGCGGGCAGCGCGGCGGACCCATTCGTTGTCAACTTTATCTATGCGAACAAATCGGTCCTTATCCAGCGGGCTGCTGAACAGGACGTTATGACGGGCGACGTACCATGCATCGTCATCGACGGCGGTGATGCGCCACAGAAAGATCGTCCCGAGCATCGGATATGCCCGCGTATGATTAAGATTCAGAGTTTTTTCCGTCGCTGCCCGAAGGCGAAGACCGATGGTCAAACCGGCGGCAATGTATCCGCAGGACAGGGTAAAACCGGCGATGCCGACAATAATCGCCGCCCGGCAGGACCCGCCTTTGAACCAGCGAACGAGCCGGCAGGCCAGCAGCGTCAGAATCAAGGCGGGCGTGTAGAAGATATCGACAATGGGTATGGCGTCGATGGCGTATCGCGTCTTTGTAATCGGCGAGAGGATTTGCGTGCCGTAGGAAGTGCACCAGTCCAGTATCGGATGCGACAAGGCTGCGACGAAACAGCAGGCGTACAGCAGCCCGAACGTCGGTCTGCGCCGGGCGCCGGAAGGTTGTGAATGGGTCTCTGCGTCGGACCGACCGGAGGCGTTTGCGTTTCGTAAGGCCCGCCGCCTGGCCAACCACCACAGGCCGGCAGCGGCAGCGGCGATTACCGGCGTCATCAGCAGCGAATGGCTGAGCCCCCGGTGAATGTGCATCATGTTCAGGCCGTTGACATTCACGCCCATGAATTGCAGCAATGGCTTGACGAAAATATCCAGATCGGGCACGACGGCCGTCGCTGCGGCGACCCACGAAGCGTCGCGTCCGATCCGCTCACGAAAGCCCAACTGGGCAGTTACCGCGCCGAGAAGACCCTGTGTAACCGTGTCCATGAATACGGGTTATTCTACATCATTACGACGGTTTTAGCGATGCGGGATTGCCGAGTGTCATAGACGCAAACACGTCGGATACGCCCACCGACCGTGTTCGGTGGGTCTGATGGTAATCTCCTTTCTTTTATTCCGCCTTTGTGACGGCGGTTTCGACGACGCGTTTGAGCAGTTTTCCGACGCCTTTTTGCAAATCGCCCAGGGCCTCGGCGGGAACCTTCTCTGCAAGTTCGTTCTTCCGGTTGTCGGCGAAGGCAGCCGGGCAAAGACGCTTCTCGTGAGCGTCGCCCGTGGCTGTTCCGAGGATCATACCGGTCCGGCAATCGACGAGAACAGCCTGCATAACCGTCTTATGCTCGACGACGTCGCCGGGGACCGTCCACAGGCCGATGACGGTCCAGTACAGAACAGCCGCGTCGTTGAAATTGTTCACCGACGAATCGGCCTGAAGATATACCAGCAGAAGTTCGCAGTTCATCCTCGCCGCAGCCGTTCGCAGTGTGTGGAGCGTTACGCCATGGCCGGCCATCGTCAGAGAAGTTACCGGACTGACGCCGCTGATATGCGCCTGGTTGCCGATTGCCTTTTCCCATTCCTGCAATTCCTCCGCGTCAATCGTATCCAGGTAAGGCTGATAGCCGGAGCAACGACTCTTGATTTTGGCGACGGCAACGCCGCTAGGCAACTTGGCGCGGACGTTCACATCCAGCAGATTTGCGATGTCGCCGTCGGTCATTGCCTTTTCAAGCCGACTGGCCTGGGACGGTTCGTCAATCAGTCCGGACCGGACAAGGTCCGCTACCGGAGCCGCCATCCGGTAAGACGTGGCACATCCGCCAAGCGACAAAATCGCAATCAACAGCGGGTAGATCATCTTCTTCATGGTGGTTCTCCTGAAAATGGTGTTGTGTTTTTCGTGTATATTCCCGCTTGATGGCTGTGCGCAAAAAAATTGTTGGCTTTTTTTTAATTCTGCTTTGCGCCAATGCGGGTGAGAAAGGGGGTTTGGGTTTGTTTGCGTAAAAAGATCGTGAAATTTTCCGGAACCGCAGGGCCTGTTTATCCGTCTGATCTAAAAGAGCATGGTTGGATAAGGGTTTTTTATGTCAAAAGGAGAACAGCCATGAAAATCGCAGCAGGGGTAGGTTTTATTTGCGCAATGGCGTTTCTGGCGGCTACGGCGGCGGAACCGAAGCAGGCCAGGGAGACAGTATCGGTTCCCGGCCTGGGTGAACTTGCGCTGGCGGGTCCTTTTACACACAGGAATCTTGCGGTCTATGTTTTCTACCGGACGGAGAAGCCCGGCAGGGAACCGGCCTACATTACGCTGGAGGAAGGCATCAAGTCCGGCGATGTCAAAATTACCGAGATGGAGCAGGAGCAGGTCGGTCGTCTGGTCGTGTCCAATAATTCCGACAAGCGGCTGTTCCTTCACGTCGGGGAACTGGTTCACGGTGGGAAGCAGGACCGGATGCTCCAAACCTCGCTGGTGATTCCGCCGAAGTCGCCCAAGGCCCCGATCCCGTCGTTCTGTGTGGAGCAGAGCCGATGGAGCGGGAAGAAGGAGTTTGCGGCAGCGAGAATGATTGCGCCCAGCAGTGGCATGAAACAGTCCAACCTTTATCGCGATCAGGGGGCTGTGTGGCATAACGTCGGGCGATACAAGAGGAGCGCCAGGGAATCTGCGGGCGCCCTTACAGGCACCGCAACCCGGCCTTCACGGACTTCAAGCGTTCACGAGGAATTGAGCGACAGGGATTTCAAGAAACTCATGTCAGGGTATGAATCGGCCATGGCGGATATCACAAAAGGCCTGCCCTGTCCGCTTGGTCTGGCCTATCAGCCCGTGGTGAAAGTCGGTTTTCCGCAGCAATCACGCCACATGGCGGATGAGTAAGCGATTCACCCGAATCGGCACCACTTGTCGCAAAGAACCGTTCAGGGATGCCGTAAGACCGAATATCCCGATCACCCGCCCATAAATCGCCGAAAAATGTCGCCATAAAAGCCCGACCATA
>JAXHSV010000007.1:0-30771 GCA_034190305.1 Planctomycetota bacterium
CGACGATAACTTCCCCGATCTCGCCCAGCGCCCTCAGGTCGCCCAGCGCCCCGCCGATGTACGCCGTCTCCAGATTACCCTCGACTGTCAGTCCGTTGACCGTTCCGTGGAACCATCCGTATTGGGGTTCGGTGTCAATGTCGCCCGATACGGGTGCCGCTTCGTATCCGTGCAACCAGGCCGCCGTGTTTCCGGACGTCGGGCCGACGCTTCCGGCAATCCGCAGGTCCGAGACGTTACCCCCGAAGTTACCCGAGACCAGCCCACCGCCGGTGGAGTTGATTAAGGAATCCACATCATCGTCCCCGTGCACGTACCAGATGTCAACCTGTCCGTCCCCTTCGATCGTGATTACGGAGCCGGCCGCCAGCCCGTTCAGGTTCATGTCGGTGATTTGAACGACTCCGTCCGAAGATAACGTTGCCGAACCGTTAATCGAGAAATTGGCGATTACGCCGCCGACACCGTAGCCGGGATAAGCGTCGTCGTCCACGCCGATATAGACGTAGGACCAGGTCGGTATAGGCATCCCGGGCGTGATTTCGGGCGTAACAGTCAGACGACCGCCCCCGTCATCGTTGAGAATCCCGCTCTGTCCGTCGGTGAAGACCGTCGGCTCGACAGGCACAATCGAACCGGGGGTATATTGTACCCATATTTCACCATCGACGTTGATGTATCCGAAGTCTCCGCCGGGTCCGTGCGAGAGCGACGGAATGCCCCACACGCTACCCCAGTCCCCGCCAACGTCAATCAGATCCACGTGACCTGTCTCTCCGAGCGAGTCATCGTTCACCGCCAGGGAAATGCCTTCAATTGTCCCGGCGATCTCGATAACGCCGATACTACCGCTGGCGGATATTATGTTGCCGGCGATGAAGTCGCCTACGCAGAAGATGTTGTGGATAAAGGCGTCGTGGTTGTACATCCCGTCTGAGTAACCGGCCGACACGTCGGCGGCGAATCCGCCGGTCGTCGATGCAACCCGACCGATGTTTCCGTCCGAATAAATTCCGTCGTAGCTATATGTTATGTTGTCTGGCTCTATTGTTTTGTTTGGGGGGCCTATCCTTCCGGCCATGTAGGCGACAATATCGCCTGCGACGCGGTCGGCGCCGAAGGTCCTGGCGACCACGTCATAAGTATTTCCGGAAACAACGACCGCACCGATAGTGCCGGCGTTAGTGGCCATGATGTTCGGCGTATCGGCCTCCGGCCCGGAATCGTATTCATAGAGGTCATAGCGCAGCTGGCCGTCATAATCTCCGACGACGTTGACGGCGCCGAGGTCCGCGGCAGCGCCGTTAGTGATCGACAGGGTATAGCTGGAACCGGCTTTAGGTTCCTCTTCGAAGACATGGATGTAATAAACGTCCGCAGCCGGCGCGGTGAAGGTGATGGGCTTCTGCGTCGCTCCGGCCGACCCCATGCCCATGTCCTCAACTGTCTCGTAGCCCAGAGAGTCCATCAAGTTCCCGCTGGAGTCGTACATAAAGACCGACATCCAAGTTCCCGTGAACGGATAGTACCAGTTTCGCGGATCCGGGAACCCCCATCCGCCGCCGCCGTCGATGGTAACAGTCTGTCCCGCCAGCAGCGGAAGCGCGTACCAGTCGCCGCTGCCATCGTCATTGCTCAGGTTGCCCAGCAGGGAGAAATTGCCCGTCGGGTGGGCGAGGAACTGGGCGTTGGTCGTGCTGTTGTTGTCATAGTCAACCAGATCACCGGCTAGCCAGTGGGAGTCAATCGCTTCGGGGGTCGGGTTCCACAAGGCGTATTCCAACTCGTATATAATGTCACTCGGAACCGTTACATCCGGATCATTCTGCGCCCTGATGAACGAGTATAGTATGCCGCCGCGCGTACTGACCTCCGTGATGCTGCCGTCTGCGTCAATCCATGAATCCGGCTCCATGAATACCAGTGGGAACATCGGATCTTCCGGGTCGGGTATTAGGGTTATCTTTGACGGCTGGATCAGGAAAAGATTAGGACTTTCTCCTACGATCAGTCCGCCGCCGCCCTCACGGATGATAACCTGGCCGATGTTCTGGTCCACGTCGATCTTGCCCCACAGGAACCCCATTTCGATCAAATTTATGCTTCCCCCTGCATTGGTCAGGCTCCCTGCGAGTGTGCCGCCGATGATGATCCTGCCCATGTCCATGCCTCCGGAACCCGAGGCTACGTTAACGGTTATCAGGTGGTAGGTTCCGTCGATCCGAACCGTCGAATACATGTTCGCAGGATCACCCGGAATCGTATCCAGGCTCGTCATGCCAGTGATGCCGACCCACTTTTTCTTTATGAATTCGCCGGTTGTTATATCCAGTGTGTAGTATAGTGAATCGGAGGTAACTGCGTACAGGATGTCGAAGGCGTCAAAGTCGATGCCGACGACACCGGTTATGTCCATGTTCGAGATAAAAAATGTCGTCGCATTGGTCGTATTGATCAGCACCAGCCTGTCGCCGTCGGGATTCACGCCGTACAGATCGTCGGCGCTGTCGAACGCCATGCTGGTAAGATCGGTGACGTCCAACGGATCGGCGACCTGCCTGGTGGCGACACCGGTGAGTTTGTCGATCTTGATCAGGAAAGGTCCCGCCGCGTCGGGAATGGGCGAGTGAATCGGGTCGATGGTAACGAGCGTGCCGATACCCCAAAGGTTGCCGGCGCTGTCGAAGGTCAGCGCGTGTACTCCGTCGTATGCAAATGCGGGATTTGCCGAATCGAACAGAAGACCCAGGTTAGTTACGGTGCCGGCGTTGTCGCATTTGACCAGAATCGAAGATTGGTCGATACGGACCAGGCGATAGCCGTTCTGCACACCGGACGACCAGAGCATCCCCGGCTGGGTGGCGTCGAAAGTCAGCGAGGTCAGGCCGGCCCTGGAGGTATCACCCAATATGGCGTTTGCGGCGGGATTGGCTGGGTTAATCGCATAAATCCGCCTGTTCGTCGCGCCGTACAGCACTTCATTACCGCCGACATCGAGGAATTCGATCCCGACAAATCCGCTGACCGGAAGAGAACCGGCTATGGCGGTTGCCGCACCGGTAACCGTGTTGATGGTATAGAGCGTCCGGTTGGTGCTGTTGACGCCGTAGAGCGTTCCAGCGGCATTGAAAGCGATACTGCTGACGGCAGTCATTCCGGTAATGGCCGGTCCCCGCGTTACTGCGCCGGTGGCGGGGTCGATCGTAATCAGGTACAGCCCGGTCGCCACGGACGGATCGGCAACGTTGAGGTCTTCAACCGTCGCTGTCGCATACAGCAGGCCGCCATTGTCGAAATCCATTCCCGCAACGTTCCTGTAAATGACTGTGACTGGGTCCGCGACGCCTTGCAACAGACCTATCAGCGTGCAGCCGCCCGTTGCGCTGTCGATTGACACGAGCGAGGAAGTCTCACCGACATCTCCGCTGTCAACGCCGAACATGTTGCCGGCTGCATCCGAAGCGATCGCCCGGATGTTGCTTCCCAGCCCGCTGACGCTGCCGTCGCTGATGATCTTGCCGAAGTAGGCGGAAAGGTCCACCACGTAAGCATCCGTTCCGTCGGTGGCAACGGCTTGGACGTCTGTTCCGAGGCCGTCTGAATCGAGGGCGGTTATGAGAGCATAGGCCTCCGTCGCTGCAATTGAAATTCCCGCCGCAAGGTCCCCGCCCGGAAACACACCGATCACCGGAACGCCTTCCACCATATCCGTCGTCAGCGCCACGGCACTGTGGCGGGTGGGATCGTTGTTATCCGGATCATCCGGATCAATATATGGATCACGTTTGGACCCGATTACGACCCCGCCGCTGCCAGACGGTGCTTCGGCGTACTCCAATTCGCCTAATAATGGATCCGTCAGGAAACTCAACACAGGAAGGTTGGAGGAAGAGAATTGAGTGATATCAGTAGTCCAGCCCTCGCCTGAGGGCTCGTTGGCCGCCAACGTCGAGATTGTAATGATCGTATTTTCGCTACATCGAGCTATGTAAATCGCATAGATTTCCGTCCGGCTGCCCCGAGGACTCTCGCCCTCATCCGGTTCAGTGTCGTACTCGATCCACCGCGGGTTGTCTCCCTCGGTATCGACGATGTTCAATCCGTCAGGCCAGGTTTTCTGAAGTCCCGCGTCTCCATTCGGCAGTCCCACGAGATCGACAACTCCGTCGAATGCATCGTCGTATCCGAACAGCTCTATCCTATCACTCTCCTCGCCGTGAAGGCTGATTCGAACAGAATCTCCGACGCTGTTGTGATAGACAAAAAATTCTCCGCCATTAACAGTTGTCAGCAGCAGTCTTTCTTCAAGGTTTTCGAAACAGGGGAGAAAATTGTGCCCAATCCCTTCGTGCTTATGAGTTCTTCGCGGCATAAAAAATCCTCTCGAATAAAGCCAAACATTTCCCCAGGATTACTAATTCCACCAACAACAACACCGGATTATGCAATATATTATCGGGTTGCTATTTATAATAATTATCACCTGCTTCTTACCCAAAGTCAAGGTGATTTTCACTTATATAGGTTGATCGTCCTGACCGTCCGAATTTGCGAAGACGAGGGGTGTGGCTGGTCTATTCGGACAGGAGGGCAACGATCTTTTCTGCGCTGTGCCCGTTTCCGTAGAGGTCGGTGGGGCGGTCGGCGGGCAAGGCCGCGTCGTCTGATTCAAAGTCATTCACTGCTTCGATAATTGCGTCGGTTTCCGCGCCGACGATTCGGTTGCACCCTGCCTCGACCAGTTCGACCCACTCCGTCTCGTCGCGCAGCGTAATGCATGGTCTGCCGAACCAGTAAGCCTCTTTTTGCACGCCACCGGAGTCGGTGAGGATGATTCGGGCGTTCTCCTCCAGCATCAGCATCTCCAGGTACGCCACCGGTTCGATGATACGGACGTTTTTGCCTATCTCTTTGTTGGATGACCCCAATGTCTTCCGCGTGCGGGGGTGCATTGGCAGGATAATCTGCGCGTCTATCTGCCGGAATGCTCTGAGTATGCCCGCCAGGCGGGCGGGTTCGTCGGTATTTTCCGCCCGGTGAATCGTAGCCAGGTGGTACGATTGCGGATGGAGTTTAAGTTCGTGAATTATGCTGCCGGATTTGTGAGCCAGGTCGGCGTTGAACAGGACCGAGTCATACATCACGTCGCCGACGATGTGAATACCGTCGGTTACGCCTTCGGCGGCGAGATTGGCTGAGGCAGTTACGGTCGGGCACAGCAGCAGCGTCGAGAGGCTGTCGGCGACGATGCGGTTAATCTCTTCGGGCATCCGGCGGTTGTAACTCCGAAGACCGGCCTCGACATGAGCGACGGGTATGTGCAGTTTTGCAGACGCCAGCGCACCGGACAGAGTAGAGTTGGTGTCGCCATAGATGAGAACCCAATCGGGTCTATCGGCCAGCAGGACTTCTTCCACCCCTTCGAGCATTGCGCCGGTTTGCCGACCATGGTGGCCTGAACCGACCTGGAGGTTCACTGCCGGGCGAGGGATGCGGAGTTGGTCGAAGAAGACTCTCGACATGTTCTCGTCATAATGCTGACCGGTGTGGACGATGCGTTCGTTCAATCGCACCGGAGGGTCAGCCCGATTGAATGCGGAAATGGCCCTGCTGACCGCAGCGGCCTTGATGAACTGGGGTCTGGCACCGACAATGGTAATTATCTTAATCTTTCGCATGGCGGGATATACTACATTCTATTCCGCTAGATTACCAAAGATGCTTGACCGGAAAGGATAAACAGGGAAAATCTTCGTTTGGTTGTCTTGATCGCCCTGTTATGTCGATCAGGTAATTTTTCGGAGCGTCGGACATGAGGTTTCTTTTCGATTTGGGTCATCCGGCCCATTTTCATCTCTTTAAGAACGTCATCAGCGCGCTGAAGGACGACGGGCATCGCGTTCTTATAGTTGCTCGCCAGAAGGACTGTCTGCCGGAGCTGCTGACCCGGTCGGGCTGGCCTCACCTTTTTATTCGTCGCAAACGGCGGCGATTGGTTTCCCTGGCGACAGAGGCGGTGAAGGTCTTTGGACGGGTCTCCTTCAGCGGGCTTGTCAAACCGGTTGACCTGATGGTGGGCACTTCAATCGTGATAGGTCCGGCGTCGCGCCTGACGGGAGCCACGTCGGTGGTTTTTTCCGAGGATGACGCCTCTGTGGTGCCCATGTTTGCCAAGTTGGCATATTCGGCGGCCCATTACATAGTTACGCCTCGCTCGCTGGAACATGAGGCTCACGGCCTGAAGCACCTGACGTACCAGGGTTATCACGAGTTGGCCTATTTGCATCCCGATGTATATCGTCCAGACCCCGGCGTGCGGGAATTGCTCGGAGTCGCCCCTGGCGAAAAATACTTCGTTCTCCGTCTGGTGGCGTTGACTGCCCATCACGACATCGGTCAGAAGGGCGTCAATCCCGCACAGGCACAGGCTGTCGTGCAACACCTTCTCCCTCACGGAAGGGTCTTCATAAGCGCCGAAGCGGATGTCCCGGACAACCTAAAACAATATCGCCTGACGACACCGGCGGACCGTATTCTTGACGTAATGGCCTTCGCCGATATGGTCGTGGGAGACAGTCAGACAATGACCATCGAAGCGGCGGTGCTCGGAACGCCATCCCTGCGTTGCAATACGTTCGTGGGAAGACTGTCGGTCCTGGAGGAACTGGAGCACAGGTATGGACTTACCGTCGGCATCAGGCCTGAAAATTTCGACAGGGTCCTCGAACAGATAGACTCTTGGCTCGCTCAGCCAGGCCTGAAGAAACAATGGGCGCGAAAGCGTCAGGTCATGCTGGATGAGTGTGTAAATCTCACCGAATGGATGCACAAACTGTTTGATCGCCTCGCTCATCACAAGACTATCAGGGCGGGGGGCGTTTTCCGTCCGTTGCGAGTGCGCAGGTGGAAAAGACCGGCTTCGGCTGTCGTTGAAAATCCTATGGAGACCTATGGCCCCCTGGAAAGGGACAGGCCGCTACAGGATAAATACGCCATACGCGAACCGGTATCGCGGTTACTGGTGCGGAAATTCTTCAAGTCCCTTCAGGAGATGCTGAATATCGCCGACGGCAGGATACTGGACGTTGGCGCCGGTGAGGGCGACGCATACCAGTTCCTCTCGCCTGAAATAACAACTCGCGGCGTTACGGCGATGGAGATTAATCCCGCCTGTTTCATCAGAATGGCGAAGATCGCACCATCACTGACGCCGGTTGAGGGTACAATTTACGAGATCCCGTTCGAGGACGGTTCTTTCGAGACGGTGCTTTGTTCGGAAGTCCTGGAACATCTGGAAGATCCGACCAGGGGTCTGCGCGAATTGTTGAGGGTCAGTGGTCGATGGGTGCTCATCAGCGTGCCACGCGAACCGATATGGCGCATTATGAACGTCGCGCGCGGCGCATACTGGCGGACTTTAGGCAATACGCCGGGGCACATTCGGCACTGGAGTAAGCGGGGATTTATTCGATGGGTGGAGCAATTTGCCGACGTAAAGGCAGTCCGATCTCCACTACCGTGGACCATTGTCCTGGCGTCGCCTCGATAGTGCTGCGTCAGGAGTTCCTTGCCTGCACAGGCGAGATGCCCATGCCACGAACGACAATGCAACCGCCTCTTGCTAACTACAGATAACTTGATTTACGATAAATAGTCGCTAAACTATTTGTTTCCGGCGGGACGTTAGTCGGTAACGGGGCGTAGCTCAGCTTGGCTAGAGCGCTGCGTTCGGGACGCAGAGGTCGCTGGTTCAAATCCAGTCGCCCCGATTCGCCCAAAGGGCGAATAGAGCAGAAGAAAAGAGAAAGTAGATAACTCAAACTGACCGATTTTGTAGTAGCCCGGAAGGCGAAAGATTTGTAGCCCCGCCCGGTAGGGCAGGGTGCTCGATCGCCAACGAATCGTAAGCCCCGGAAAGGGCGACAGATATGATTCGAGGGGAATCTCTCGCCCCTGCTCTACCGCATGTTGACGGGGCTGATCGAAGCAATAAATGGCCGCTTTTGGCTGCGGAGGAACTTGCTACGACGGAGCTTTCCGAAAAAGCCCACAGTTTGAGTTAATTTTTCCCCTTGCCAAAATCCGGTTTTTGGTGTATAAAAGTATAGTTGGTTGTCACTTGGGAAAGAACGGAGGCAATCCCCGGCAGTGAAGACGTACATCTCTGATTGCAGGTAAGTTGTGCTCATATAAGCTCGAAGATGAGGTCAGGAGGAAAGACATCTCGATCGGGTGCGGTGCGCTCGCCGTACGACGACGGTTCTTGCCCTGATGTGGTGATAATCGGCTCAAGTTCCCTCTTAAAGAACGTCGTGTCTATCGCCGACGCCGTATCCACTAATGACTGCGTAGTCCTGATTGAAGGCGAAAGCGGGACCGGCAAGGAGCTTCTTACTCGGCATATTCATGCCAGGTCCAGACGGCGGGCAGGTCCGTTTATCCCGGTCAACTGCGCCGGGATCAGCGAAAGCCTTTTCGAAAGTCAGTTTTTCGGGCACGTTCGAGGTGCCTTTACAGGGGCTGTCTCTGAGACGCTTGGCGTTGTCCGAGCGGCAGAGGGCGGAACGCTGCTGCTGGATGAAGTAAGCGAAATCCCTCTGCGCCTTCAGGCTAAACTCCTCCGTTTGCTCCAGGAGAAAGAAGTTATTCCGGTCGGTGGGACCAGACCCGTACAGGCCGACGTACGGTTTATCACGACCACAAACGTAAGCCTGCAAAAAGCGGTGGAAAGCGGGCGGTTCCGCCCCGACCTGTATCATCGTCTCAACATCGTTCGCATCGAAGTTCCACCGCTGCGATGCAGGACCGAAGACATTGACTCAATCCTGGATTACTACCTCGAATTCTACGCTCAGGAGTATTCAATGCCCATTCGGGTACTGGGCAAGGGGATCCGCCAACAAATTCAGGATTACTGCTGGCCTGGAAACGTTCGCGAACTGTGCAACTACGTAGAACGTCTTTATGCCGCCGACATACCTCCGCTCCCGCCGACACTGGTGACGACATGGCTGGAGGATGCCCGGCATGTGCAGGATAATCCACCGCTGGAGCCCAAACCGGGGAGAATCACGGAAATCAACGATAAGCCGCTCACCTATACACTCGCCGAAGCCGAAAGATCAGCGATACTTATTGCCCTGAAACGGACCGGATGGAACCGTTCGGCGGCGGCAAAACTGCTGAAAGTCCACCGCTCAACACTCATGAGAAAGATGCGTAACCACAAGTTGAACGGTTTGACCTAAACAACTCCACTTTGCATTCTACAATTACCGGCGCAGCAATGTGCGGCAATTGCGCCTGATTATGCGACAGCAGTTGTAGCGATTTGCGACGCCTATCATCGGGAAGCCACAAGAAATCTGTAACAGATAAAAATTTTCTTCGCAATAAAAGCCCGTCAATAAAGTGGATTCAGGTGATTTATCCTCGGTAACAAAAACGCCGGCACGGTAGTTGTTAACCTTAAGCAGGTTGAGGAGGGGAGGGAGTGATGTCGGAGCCTCTAATTAACAAGAGGGCTGACCCGAGGGTCAGCAGAAGGCTATATATTTTAATGGCCTGTGAAGACCTGAGCGAAGCGGCTCAGGTAGGTAGTCAACTTTCACAAGTGAATAACGGTGCTCTGATTACCTATCGCAGGGCCGAGGACGTCGTGCTGAACTGCCCGTCCGGGCGGGTTGCACTGATAATCCTTGCAAACAGCGATGAGCCCGAAGCGATAGGCAGAACCCTGTCCTGGATGCGGCGTCGTTGGCCCGGCTGCCCTATCGTCGTTGTCGGCGAGACGGGCGGCGGAGTCATGGAATTGGCCGCCAGAAAGGGCGGGGCCAGTTACCTCACCAGACCCGTAAGCCCACAGCAGTGGGAAGGAATGGTGCAGCACGTGCTCAAAGAAGTGAAGGTAACTGTAAGGTAAGCATCAGGAAAGAATTAGTTCGGTTAAAGGAGTCTCATGATGAGGCTTGGGATCGTAAGCGTATTTGCGATCCGAAGACCTCAATTCGCTATGCTGCATTTTTATAGAAGAGGAGAGGGAATTGAGAAACCTGGAGCAGCCGAGGAGCCTTACCGACCCGAAGAAGAAATATGACTAAGGTCGGTGATTTTAACGATGAGCCTCACGCGAGGATTCTTCAACGCACGACGATTTGGCCTGGGCAGGGATGAGCTCCTGTCCGCAGCGCCCGCCCGTCATCCGGGTGATCGTCATAGGATCCTCGAGGTAGGGGTCGAGGACTTGTGTGTAAAGCGTACATGGTGGAGTTGAGCGCCCACTTGGACCTTCCCCGCTTTTTCCTCCTTTTGCGGGGTTACGCTAATAGAGCCTCATTATGGAGTGGGGACCTCTACCAGGGCAAAGGGCGATGACAGTGCCTTGAGCAAGCGCTGTCTCGCCCATTTTTTTTGCGCCGAGAAGAGATTCTGATGCCTTTTTATCTAGTGCTCCGTCATTGATAAATCTGTGAACAATTCCGGGCGTTGTTTTTTCGACACAGAGACACAGAGGAACAGAGAGACAGAAAAACAGAGGTTTTTATTACATTCTCTGAATCTCTGCGTCTCTGTGTCGTACAACCATACTGACAGATCTAAGGTTGACAAAGTACTAGGCGCTGTCTGAAAAGTCAGACATCGCCTCAAAGCATTCAGCAATCAGCCTTCAGAAATCAGCCAAAACCCAATAAACAAAGGACATGAATGCTGACCGCTGAATGCTGAAAGCCCGTCTGAAATGGTTTTCAGACAGAACCTAATGTTTAACCTTATCCGGATCAATCAGAGGCATGCGATATACTTCCCGCTGTTCATTGGTAATCAGCAGCGCCTTGGGGCGCAAGCCTGTTTCCCAGCATATTCCCTCTGCCTGGCGGAGTATGACTCTGCGATTTAGCGGTTTTACGCGAACAACCTGCACCTTTCGCTTCGCCGGGGATGTCTGTATTGCCGCCGACGGCTGAGATGTCGTCTGGCCAACAGCGATCTGCTCGATAGGCTTATCCAGTTGATACACCCATACGCCCAGGTATGACAGGACCGCAATCCTTCGTCCGCAGGGCGATATGTCCGCAGCCGTTACCCACTGAGCATCGGGAAGCAGCCCCAAATCTTCAGCCTGGAGTATTTTTCCCGCCGAGGCGGAAACTTCGTCCAGGTGGACGCGATAGAGCCTTGCCCTTGGCGTCTCCTTTGTAATCAGATACGCCCATCCTTTGCGGACAAACATGGCCTCGCAGTCGAAAGGTCCGTGTCCGGGGGGGTAACCGAATCGGTATTTGCACTTTACGACGGCGGTTTTGGCTTTGGACTTCGGGTCGGGTTCGCCGACGGCGTAAATCGCCAGGACCTTTCGCGTGAGTGAATTGTTTCCGACGTCGCCGATATAGAGCATTCCATCGGCGTCGCCGGCGATGTCTTCCCAGTCGATGTTCTTTGCGCCGATCAGCCTGATGCTATACACCTCTTTTCCATTCGAGTTCACTGCGAATAATATCGGCGGGTTGCCCGAATCGTTTATGTTCCAGTACACGTTCGGATATTTTCGACTTGCGACTATTCCGGACGATTCAACCAGTCCCGGCTGGGTGAGTTTTCCGACGAGTTTCGGCCTGGCCAGCACAACAGTCTGAGTGGTTGCCGAAGGGGCGCTTTGGGTCGCACCGGTCAGGTCGGTCGAAGCCGACTTTATCAGCGGCGTCGCCGCCATAACAGCGGTCAGACATATCCAGGCGCGCAGTTTGAACGTTCCGAACGGTTTCACTGAGAGTATGCTCAAGCAACGATTTTCGTAATGCGGACTTCGGTGTATTTTTGCCGATGCCCCTGTCGTCGGCGGTGCCTCTTGCGACGCTTGAATTTCAGGGTATAGACCTTTTTTCCGCCGAGGCTGTCTTTGGTTATTTCGGCGGCGACCTTAGCCCCTTCGACAACCGGCGTTCCGACAGTAATCTTATCTCCGTCAGCCACCATCAGGACACGGTCGAATTCGACCGTTTTGGTCTCGTCGTCAACGTCAATCAGGTCTATCCGCAGAAGGTCGCCTTCGCTGACCTTGAACTGCCGGCCGCCATCTTCGATTATTGCATACACGGGTAATTCCTCAATCGTTCGTATCGGTTACGGTGTTGAATCGCCGGATTATGAGTATTTTCGCTCGAAAGTCAATAATATTACCTCGTTATTCCCGCCAGATTGTTCAGCATCGCGGCAGTGGCAACGGCGCCGGTGTGGAATTGTTCCAATTGCAGGTGCTCATTGGGCGAGTGGATGTTATCGTCCGGCAGGGCGAATCCGGTAACGATCGGATCGACCTTCAGGACTCTCTGGATAAGTTCAGCGATGGGCACCGACCCGCCGGCGCGGGCAATAGCGGTTTCGGCGCCGAATGCCTCGAGCATGGCGTCTTTAACGGCTGTAATCGCGGGGCTTTCGGGCGGGACAACGACCGGACGCGAGCGGCTGGACACCTCCACGCTCGCACGCACACCGGCGGGAGTGTTATCGGACACGAATTTATCAAATGACGACAGGACCTTATCGGGCCTTTGGTTGGGCACCAGTCGCATCGAAATCTTCGCCGTAGCCTTGGCGGGAAGAACCGTCTTTGCCCCCTCGCCCTGATAACCCCCGATGATTCCGTTGCAATCCAGCGTCGGTCGCGACCAGCGGCGCTCGAGTACGCTCCTGTCCAGTTCACCTCCGACCGGTTCGACGCCGACTTCTTTGATGTATCGGCCTTCGTCGAACGGAAGCGATTCCCATTGGTCCAGTTCGCTCCGATCCGGCTCGATAACGTCATCGTAAAATCCCGGCAGCGTAACCTTTCCGGACTTGTCGTGCATCGCGGAAATCATCCCGGCAAGGGCGTTAATCGGATTGACCACAGCCCCGCCGTGCTGCCCGCTGTGAAGGTCGGCTGACGGGCCGGTGAGCGTCAACTCCAGGTACACCAGCCCGCGCAGACCCGTCAGAATCGTCGGTACGCCCGGCGCGAAGAAACCCAGGTCCATCACAAGGGCGTAATCGCTCTTGAGGTCATCTGCGGCGGAAGTTACGAAATCCTCCAGGTCCGGAGAGCCCATCTCCTCCTCGCCCTCGACAAAGAAAAGTACGTTCGTCGGAAGGCGCCCAGCGGTGCGGATAAACGCCTCGCAGCCGTTGATGCAGGACATCATCAGCCCCTTGTCGTCGCTTGCGCCGCGGGCATAGATTGCATCGTCGCGGACGGTCGGCTCGAACGGCGGACTGGTCCACAAATCCACCGGGTCGGGCGGCTGGACGTCGTAATGGGCGTAAATCAGGACGGTCGGAGCCGACTTCTCGGCAATGTCGGGCGTGCTGCGAGCCAGCAGGATCGGGTGCTTCCGCCATGGTCGCAACTCGGCCAAGAAACCCAGACCTCTCAGATGTCCTGCAATATGTTCGGCGCAGGCAAGACCGTCGGCCTCATGTGCGCTCTGCGAACTGACCGACGGGAAACGCAAAAGTTCAGACAACTGCTCAAGGTGCTCCTGCCGATGAGATGCCAGATATTCAATAATTTTTTTGGATAACATTTTCTCTCCTGAAGTACGGATTAGAGGTATGTGTTGAATCTGTTTGGTCCTATTTCATTGCAGGGAATGGTCGGTTGAAGATTTTGCCCAATTCGCCGGGGATGTCCTCGCTTCGGAGCGGTCCATTGATGGCTCCTGCGCTTGACATGATAAACGTGGCAGAGTTCTTCCAGTTCAGCCCGCCGTGGGTCGATGACCTTTTCATCACCCCGGAGAAGAATCCCGACCCGGTGCAATATCGGTCGAACAGGCTGACGATTACATCCGGTGGATTTTCGACCATTGCGAAATGCGCCCGCCAGAGACGGTACAGCGCGTCGGGATACTCGCATTTCCCGTCGGTGGCGGTCTTTAGCAGTTCGCGCCCATTAATCCCGCCTTTGACGCCGAGTTTCAGCGGGTCGCCGACGACGGGATTGTATTCGAAAGTCTTTCCGTCGGCCGATTTGATAACGGCTTTGGCGTTTTTCGTGCGGACTATGACGGCGTCGCCTTCGACGTAACTGGCCAGTTCGACCGACTCTGACGACAGCAGGTCGTCTGCAAGCCCGGCAGAGTTCAGCGTGTTGAAGGTTGCGCACGTTACCAGGCCGAATTTGATCATCACCACGTCCTTGTTCCCTCGCAGGCGATTGACCAGATTCCAGCCTTTGGTCTTCAGGTGCTTGTCAATTCCGGCGAGCGTGTAGGGGATGTTGGTCTGTCCGTGGTCGGCGAAGAGCGTTACCTTTACCAGCCCGTGTGTCTCAAATAGTATCTGACCTATGAATTGCTCCAGTCGGCCGAGGGCGTGAATCTGTCCTTCTTTCCCGAAGCGCGAACCCATACCGGCTGTGGAGACAAAATAGGCGATTAACTCCATGCTCTCGCGCCGGTCCCAGAGGCGCTTGACTTCGGCGAGTTCCTTCTCGAACATCGCCTTGGGATTCATATACGCCGTCCCGTCGTCGAGCGGCGAAGCGCGGTAGTTTATAATTTTAGCGAACGGTTCGTTTTTCCCCGCCAGGTAGTCGCCTGTTCCCCCGACGACTGTGCGCTTTGCGCGGTGGTAGTATTTCGCCTCGACGCCGGTGCACGGCATATACCCGAAGGCGTCCTCCAGGCAAAGGTCGGTCATCACCGGATACGGCGGTATGACCGCCGCCGGGATGTGGAACATCCGCAGATGCCCGGAATCGTAAAACTCCCTTACCACGTCGAATGGAAACCCGTCCAGCACCAGCACGAGGTGCCTGCTGAGGCGGGGATTGACGGCGTCGAGGTGGATGATTTCGTCAGGCTTTCCGTCGCCGTTGCGGTCGTAGGCGATCCTGTCGATCCTTCCGGACGGGTCGAACATGCAGAAGAAATCGGCTGACCCGTCTGCGTCGGTGTCGTAGTCGGCGCGAGCGTTGCTGACAGCGATCGCCTTGTCCGGGAACGATGCGGTCGTCCCGTTACATCCAGCCGGAAGCAACCACCCCGGTGAAAGCAGAAACATCGTTACAATCAGTTTGCGATTTCCAGTCATTTTCATAAACTCCACGAGATATTTCAGAATATATTACCGTCCGAAGCCGACGACGGCAAAATCATCTTTCCATCCGTTCGGCGTGATTGTATTTATTGCGGTTATATGAAAGCAATTGTCTATAACATCAATCCGATTGGATGGGGTACGTGCAAGTGGTTGAGGTTCTTCTGGCCGGGATGTTTGATGAGCCGTCTGAATGGCCTGTCGCTTAGCGAAACGGATCCGCCGGTCCTGCCGGGGGCAGACTGGGTGCTTTGCCGGACCGTTCTGGGCGGTATCTGTGGCTCGGACCTGGCTATCATCGCGCAACGTCAGCCGCCGAATTCCCTGCTCCAGTCCTTTTCGACTTTGCCTGCAGTGATGGGGCATGAGAACGTCGCGGTGGTCGAACAGGTCGGCGGCGGCGTGGATTCGGGTTGGCTCGGTAAGCGTATCTGCGTCGAACCGACGCTGTGCTGTCGTGTCCGCGGCATCGGCCCGCCCTGCGAGCCATGCCGGGCAGGGCAGTTCGGGGCGTGCGAAAATTTTGCAGCCGACGGTCAAGGCTCCGCACGACTTCCACCTGGAACGTCGCTTGGATACTGCGGCCCGGTCGGCGGGTCGTGGAGCGAATATTTCGTCGCCCATGTTTCCCAACTGGTGGAAGTTCCGCAGCAGTTATCCAATGCCTACGCCGTCCTGACCGATCCGCTGGCTTGCAGCCTTCACGCGGTGCTTCGGGCAAACCTGTCGGGGGCAGAGCGAGTTCTGGTTTATGGGGCAGGGATTCTGGGCCTGGGAATCGTCTGGGCGCTGCGTGCAGTCGGCTTCGGAGGGAATATCGACGTTGTCGCCCGCCATCGGCATCAGGGTCGATTGGCCGAAGCGCTCAGTGCTGACGAAGTGCTTTACCTCACTGCCGGTAAGCGCGAGCGGTTCCAGGCTGTGGTTGAAAGGACCGGCGCGCGCCTGACGCGGGCGCGATTCGGTAATTACATGCTGTCGGGTGGTTACGACGTCGTCTTCGAATGCGTCGGAAGCGACGACTCTATAGAAGAGGCATTGAAGTGGACCGCCGCTCGCGGGCGGGTAATTCTCGTCGGGACAGGACACGGGCGGGGAGCGGACATGACGGCTTTATGGTTCCGTGAACTGACGGTTATCGGCGCTTACGGCAGGGGAGTCGAAGATTTCGCCGGCAGGCGTATCCAGACCTATCAACTGGTCCACGAATTGATGCTCACCGGCGGCCTTGACTTGTCGGTTCTGCTGACCCATACCTTCCCGTTGGCCGATTACAAAAAGGCGCTGTCGGTCGCAATGCACAAGGCCCGGAACGAAAGCATTAAGGTGGCGTTTCGATTTTAGGTAGCACGGGCGTCTCGCCCGTGAAGGTTTCAGTCACGGGTGAGACGCTCGTGCTACCGAATGGAAACTTGGCGCATAGGGCGATTTTGGAGATAATGTTTTTATGAGCGAATCTAATACAAAAGTGGCGGTGGTAATGGGTTCCGACAACGATTTCGAGATAATGAGCCGCTGTATCGAGCAGTTGAATGATTTCGGGATTGCCACGGAGGTGCGCGTACTCAGCGCACACCGGACGCCGGGCGCGGTGGACGAATTTGCCGCCGGCGCTGCCGATCGCGGAATCAAGGTAATCATCGCCGCCGCCGGTATGAGCGCAGCCCTTGCCGGCGCTGTTTCGTCAAGGACGACGCTTCCGGTGCTTGGCGTGGCGATTGCATCGGGTCCGCTGGCGGGCATCGACGCGCTGCTATCGACCGTCCAGATGCCGCCCGGCGTATCCGTCGGATGCACCGGTATAGGCGCCGCCGGCGCTGTCAACGCCGCAGTTCTTGCCGCCGAGATCCTGGCAACCTCCGACGCCGACCTGGCTGGGAAACTGGCGGAATATAAATCTGCCCAGGCGGACAAAACTCTCGCAAAGGACGAAAAACTTCGGGAGCAGTTGGGCAAGTGATCGCAACGACGACAGCCTTGCTGATGGCGATAACGTTGACGGCAGGCGATGGGGGGGAGACCCTGCGTGGCACGGGTGTCTCGTCCGTGAAGAAAGAAAATATGGCCGAGACGTCCATGCCACGTTCCAAATACGTCGTAGTGTTCGATTTCACCTGTAAAGAAAAGGCGGGCTACGGCAGTCAACTGGCTGATTCGGTTCGCCTTCGCCTTCGTCGGCACGAAGACTGCAAGGTAATCGACCGCTTCACCACAGCCGAAATGACACCTCCTGCCGGTGTTTCGCTGAAAACCTCCGATAAGGACATAATCGCTCTTCTGAAAAGCAAGTTTGCCGCGCATATTGCCGTCTTCGGCGACGTGCAGAAGATGGGTCCTTCCTTTCGGGCTGAAATCAGATGCGTGGATATTTCCGGCGATAAGCCCGCTGCCTGGACGAAGGCGTTTTCCAATCACACCGAGCGCGCCCGAGGCGTGGTAGCGATGCAGATAGTCGAAGCCGTCCGCGGCCAGGCCGAGTGGAAACCGCCCGAATACGGCAATGAGACCGAACCAAAATCTTTTAGCAAACCGCTGAACGTCAATGGCGATTTCCAGAGCGGCAAGACCGGCTGGGAGATGGGACCTGATAACGTAACGACATTCCTTGTAGCCGACCCGCGAAAAGACCGGCAGGGCAGGGTGCTGCGGATTTTCACCGACGTCGAGCGCGACGCCTGGCTGAAATACCGGCGCGACCTGATACTCGGCAAGGCCGACCCGGAAAACCCGCCGAAGATAGGGACCGTCGCCAACAAGTACGCCACTGTTGCGGGCCTGGAGGGCGTCCATTACCGCAGCGAGTGGATAAAAGCAACGCCGGGCCGGCGATATTGGTTGGTCGCCGACATGAAGGGCCGAACAAGCGGAATGTTCTTTGCCAAGATATTTGTCAAGGGGTTCAACGACTTTTCGGCCTTGGCTGACGGATTGAGCGAGTCGGCCCTGGCCGAACTGGGCCTGGCGCCGGATGAGTTTGTCGCCCTGCCGGCTGACAAGCAGAAGCAACTCATCGCCGCCAATGCGAAAAAGCATCCCGAACGCCATCGCCGTGAGGTCTATCGCTGGTATCTCGCCTGCCGGAACGAAAAGAACGACTGGCGGCACTATGCCGCTCCGTTTCCACCTCGCGGCGGGCTACCTAAAAACGTCCAGTGGCTGCGGATTGATATTTACGCCTACTGGCCGCCGGGAGAATATTTCTTCGACGATGTGCACCTCTACGCCGATCCCCGCCAAAAAGAACCTCAACCCGAAGAAAAACCCCGCACACCACACTTCAAGAAGCCGTCAACCCAGCCGGGTAGTGGTGCGTATCTTTACACCGGTCGCAAGCACCGCGACCATACCATCGGCTGCCTATAAAAGGCTTTCCGACCAACGATGGAACTCGATTTCCGCCCCCTTTTGAGATGGTTTGAATCCAGGTGTACCAATTTGGCTCTTGCTGCCCCAACTGATGTCCTCTGGTGGCAGGTATACAACGAAATAACCGTCTTCCTGATCAATCCAGCAAGTCAACTCTCTACCGCCTACTGCAATTTCTCTGGTGGAACCAGCAATATCGACTTCACATGGAAGGGTATTCACTGCCTCATCAAGCTTCGGTATTTCGTCCGGCTTGTATTTGTCCACCTTGTAGGACGTGTATCCTTCTTGCAGTAGATTTTCTTTATCTTGTGGATTCATATGGTTCTCGCTTTAGAGCTTATTTATTAACGCTCCCTGTTTGATAAATATACAAAGTTAATCACAACTTCACAATTAGTCGTTAGGCAGTTGCCATGACCGTTGCGTTTGCGGCCACGTTGAGCCTGTAGGACGTGATAAAATCTTTGCAATTCACGTTAACGGGCAATCTTGCCGAAAGACTCGTCCACCTCGTCGATGTGAAGGAAGTCAACCGGCATGGGTTATTTCGCCAGGTTCTTCAGCGCCCGGCCGAACTTGCGGTTGGCGTGTTTTAGGGCCTTGTTGAACCTCGCTTTCCGTTTGGCATCGCGCACAGGCGAGAGGACCAACGTCTGGCCGTTACATAAATCCTGAAGTGCTCAAATCCGCAATCCACAATCCGCAGTCCGGGCAGACGCCCGGCCGTATGGCCGCAATCCGCAATCAGACTATTCTTTCACGTCATATTCAGCGTCGATGACGTCGTCGTCGCCGGGTTTCTTTGTTTCCTCGGCCGGTGCGGCTCCGCCTTGTGGCGCAGAAGCGCCGGCGGCAGCAGTGGATTTGTACATCTCCTCGGCCACCTTGTGAGAGGATTTTTCCAGGTTTTCCATTGCCCGCTTGATGGCCTGGGCGTCGTCGCCCTTAAGGGCTTCGCGGAGTTGCGAAACGCCGCTCTCGATATTGCTGCGGTCCTCGGCTGAAACCTTCTCACCCTGCTCCTTGAGCATTTTTTCCATCTGGTGGGCCATTGCATCGCCGGAGTTTTTCAGGTCCACCACTTCGCGGCGTTTTTTATCTTCCATTGCATGGGTTTCGGCGTCTTTGCGCATCTTCTCGACCTCGGATTCGCTCAGACCCGATGAGCCTTTTATCTCGATAGACTGTTCCTTACCGGTGGCGGTGTCCTTTGCCGAGACGTTGAGGATTCCGTTGGCGTCGATATTGAAAGCCACTTCGATCTGCGGGACACCTCGCGGCGCCGGCGGGATCCCGGTCAGGTTGAACCGTCCAAGCGTGCGGTTGTCGTGTGCGAATTCGCGCTCGCCCTGAAGAACGTGGATAGTTACCTCGGTCTGGTTGTCGGCTGCGGTGGAGAAGGTCTCTTTCTTCTCCGTCGGGATGGTCGTGTTCCGCTCGATAAGGCGGGTCATTACGTTTCCGAGCGTCTCGACGCCCAGGCTCAGCGGCGTTACGTCCAGAAGGACCATTTGCTCTTCGACCTCGCCGGCCAGTATTCCCGCCTGTATCGCGGCGCCTAATGCGACGGCTTCGTCGGGATTGACCGATTGGTTCGGGTCTTTTCCGAAAATTTCCCTGGTAATCCGGCGTACGCGCGGGATTCGCGTCGATCCGCCGACCAGCAGCACCTCATCGACGTCGCCGGCTGAGAGTTTTCCGTCGGAAAGCGCCTGCTTGCAAGGCCCGACGAGGCGGTTGAAGACCGGCTCGCCCAGCTGCTCGAACTTAGCGCGTGTCAGCGTCAGCGTCAGGTGCTTTGGACCGTCGGCGGTGGCGGTAATGAACGGAAGGTTGATATTGGCTTCCATGGCGGTCGATAGTTCGCACTTGGCCTTCTCGGTGGCCTCCTTTAGCCGCTGAAGCGCCATCGCGTCAGTGCGAAGGTCGATGCCCTCGAGTTTTTTGAACTCGTCGGCGGCGTAGTTAATCAGTATCTCATCCAGGTCGTCGCCGCCGAGGTGTCCGTCGCCGTTGGTGGCGAGAACCTCGAATACGTTATCGCCGATGTCCAGGATGGAGATGTCGAACGTCCCGCCGCCGAAGTCGAACACCGCAACCTTTTCGTTCTTCTTTCCCTCCATCCCGTACGCCAGGGCAGCCGCCGTAGGCTCGTTGATGATCCGCTCGACCTTAAGCCCAGCGATTTCGCCGGCATCCTTGGTGGCTTGGCGCTGCGAGTCATTGAAGTAGGCCGGGACAGTAATAACCGCGCGATCGATCTTGTCGCCGAGGTAATCCTCTGCGGTGCGCTTGAGATCCTGAAGTATCATTGCACTTATTTCCGGCGGGGTATAGTCCTTGTCGCGGACGCGGACCTTGACCAGTTCTTCCGGCTTTCCGACGATCTCGTAAGGAACGGTCTTCTCTTCGCTGCTGACCTCATTATGCCGTCTGCCCATGAAGCGCTTAATCGAGAAGATGGTGTTTTTCGGGTTGGTTATCTGTTGGTGGCGTGCGGGCTGACCGACGAGACGCTCGCCTTTATCGGTAAAACCGACCACCGACGGCGTCAGGCGCGAACCTTGCTGATTGATGAGCACCTTTGCCGAACCGCCTTCCATCAACGCTACGACGCTGTTTGTGGTTCCCAAGTCTATTCCAATGATTTTTTTCGATGCCATTATTGTTTTCTCCTTTCGGGCCTGCACGCGCGCAAAACCCGCAACCATGTATAAGAAATGTTGAGCAAGGCTCGTGCCATGCAACTAACACCTTGTATTACAGGGCCTTAGCGATTCGGATGTCCCGGCCATAGTGTCAAATCGACCGTTTCGAAGCGTTTTTTTCTGAATTTGGCAGTCTTGACCCGCCAGCCGTCGGCAGAGATTATAATATTGTTCTAAGAATCGGTTCGAACACATCGGCCATTATGAGGAAACCAACGTCGGATGGATGGATGCCGTCAACCGTGGCTTCGCCGTCATGGTCGTAGAGGTCGTCGCCGGGAATGTAGTGCAGCCGGTCGGTTCCCGCAGTTACCAGGCGATCGTAAGCGGCCCGTAGTGCCGATCGATTGTCGGAGAGGCGCTGCCGAGCAGAGGTGACGAACAGTGCGTGCGGGTAGCCCGGTTCACCCACCAGGACGATCGGCGTATCGGGGTGGGCTTTTCGCAGGATATTCACGAACGGCTCGATTCGCTTGGTGATAATCTCGGCGTGCATGTTCGGCAGAGGGTCTATGACATATGCGCAGCCGTCGAGTTCAGCCAGCAGTTCGGCGAGTTCCTGCTCGCTGTGGGCGCTTCCTCCGAAACCGAGGTTGATGACAGGCTTGTTCAGTCTCCGGCCCAGTATGGCGGGATACGCCATTCCGGGGCGAGACGCACATCCGCCATGAACAATCGACGTACCGTAGAAGATGATCGGCTTTTCGGTTCGCGGCGCTATCGGCTCGAAAGCGACGGCTGGGTTAACGCCCATCTCGACAGACTTGACGGCGTTGCTCAGGGGCAGATAAAGCACGTACTCCCGCCGGACCGGTTCAAGCCCTTCGACCAACATAGCCGTAATCATCCCCGGCGTTTCGGGTTTGCCGACACCGAGCCACCGCCACGCACCCGAGTCGTCTCGGGCATACAGATCCAGCCCGCTGACGCTTGTGGCGGGCGTGTCAGTGGCGCCGAGGTCGTCGGACAGGGGTTCCCAGCGTGCGTAAATTGCCTCAGCGTCGGTTGTAAAGCGGGCGCTCATTCCGGCCGGACTCCGGCTCCTGCCCCAGAGTTTCTCCGTTACGGACCCCTTGGCCCGCGCCGGCAGACGGTCGTAGAATCTCTCCGTTTCCGTCCAACCTTTCCCCTCAACACCGATTTGGCGGACATCGAACCATTTCAAATCGTGCATTGTATCAGTTTGCGCAGAGACATCGTCGCAGGGAGGTGTCTTTGATTTCACGTCATAACTCCGGGGCACACCAATTACCCCCAAGGGGACTCGAACCCCTGTCGCCAGGATGAGAACCTGGTATCCTAGGCCACTAGACGATGGGGGCATCTGTGCAGCCGGAGATGCTATCAGGCTTCGTTCGTTCGGTCAAGTGTTCCCCTTTCGCGCGATAGCGTAAGATATTTTGTGTAAGTTTGCGGCTGCATCAGAAATGACGAACAAGTTATAACGCCAGACCCAGCCCAGCCATAGCCATGGCTGGGCTGTAATGTCCGCTCTTCGACCGATTTTGCGAAAACCTGCGTTTGTCCGCTTTCGGAACTTACACAAAATTCTTGACACTATCCCTTCGCGCCTTCCGATGCCGTCAAGTATTTTGTTTAACTTTAAGGTGCTTTGCGAAAGACGGACGCCGAATTGCGATTCCACCACGGCGGGAGGCAGAAGCATAAAGCCGGCGCCTGGTAAAGCCGTCGGGTGGAATGGGAAAACGTGCATCCGTGCATACTGTGTTGGCATTTGTGCATGAGGTTGATTTCCTGTTAACGAAAATTGCAGACATGTTGCCGATACCAATAAAATCCGGCATATTGGCGTTATCAATATGGATTTAGGGGTACTGGCGCCGATGATGTCAACTCCGAAGATGCCATCAGGCGAGGAAAAAGACGATGCCCGGTAGAAAGTCCGAAAGGAAGCAAAATAAGATACTGCCGCCGACCTGGCTTGTTGCATCCATTCTGATTATGCTTGCTTTGCATTTTCTGCTGCCGCTCAGAAAAGTAATTCCCTCACCGTACCGCTACCTCGGTATTCTGCCTATGATCATAGGTATTTTGCTAAACGTATGGTCCGATCAACTCTTCAAGAAGAACAAGACAACAGTAAAGCCTTTCGAGCAGTCCAGCCGCCTGATTACGCAAGGACCATATCGTTTCAGCAGGCATCCTATGTACCTGGGAATGGTGCTGATTCTAGCAGGCCTGGCCGTTCTGCTGGGAACTGCTTCGCCCACGCTGGTAGTACCGGTTTTTTTTTCTGGTAAGCAGGAAGTTCATCGAAGTTGAAGAAAAAGTGATGAAAGAAACGTTCGGAGCGGCCTATCTGGAGTACACAAAACGAGTCAGACGCTGGATATAAGAATAAGAACCGGACGGCGGCGTGGTCGCCTGACGACTATTAATTACGGATTAACACTGATTGCTCATAACTTGCAGATAGACCGAAGGGAGATTGTCGAACCGTCTGGACGCCCTGGAGCGTAGCGGAAGGCCCTCCAGACGGTTCGACAATCGACACCCCGGCAGGTACGTGGCACTGCCCGTGCCACGAACGACAACGCAATCCCCTCCCGTTAGGAGGGTTAATGGATGACAACCATGCAAGAGGGTGCTAAACTGATAATGCTATGAACGACCACATCGAATATGAAAGTCCGCTCACTAAGCGTTATGCCGGACCTGAGATGCGGGAACTTTTCGGAGCGCAACGAAAGTTCTCGACGTGGCGCAGGCTTTGGCTGGCACTGGCGCAGGCGCAGCGGAAACTAGGCCTGAATATCTCCGATGAGCAGATTAAGGAAATGGCGGAGCACCTCGACGACATTGATTTCGCCGCAGCGGCCAAATACGAAAAAGAGTTTCGCCATGACGTAATGGCCCACATACACGCCTTCGGCGACGCGGCGCCGGCGGCAAGAGGAATAATCCACCTCGGCGCTACCAGCCAATTTGTCGTCGATAACACCGACCTGATACTGATGCGCATGGCGATGGACATAATCTCCGGTTCACTCGCAGGCGTCATAGACGCCTTCGGCTCGCTGGCGCAGCGCTACCGGTCCCTTCCCTGCCTGGCGTTCACGCACTTCCAGCCGGCGCAACTTACGACGTTCGGGAAGCGGGCGGCAGTGTGGTGCTATGACTTCGCTTTGGACCTGAACGAACTCCAGCACCGGATCGACTCGCTGGAGTTCCGATCCGTCAAGGGAACCACCGGAACACAGGACAGTTTCCTGGCGCTGTTCGACGGCGACCACGAAAAAGTCCGGTCGCTGGAAAAGATTGTCGCCGAGAAGATGGGTTTCGAGCGGATTTGTCCCGTTACCGGTCAAACTTATAGTCGCAAGGTCGATGCGCAGATTGCCGCAGCCCTGGCGGGAATCGGCGCATCGGCGCACAAGTTCTGCAACGACGTCAGGTTGATGAGCGGCATGAAGGAAGTCGATGAGCCTTTCGGGGCAGCTCAGGTTGGCTCCAGCGCCATGCCTTATAAACGCAACCCCATGCGATGCGAACGCGCTACTGCTTTAGCGCGGTTCCTGATGGATGTGTCGGCCTCGCCCATGCACACCGCCGCGGAGCAGTGGCTGGAGCGGTCGCTGGACGATTCAGCAAACAAGCGTCTGGCGATTCCGGAAGCGTTCCTTGCAGCCGACGGGATTCTTCGGATAGTCCTGAACGTCGCGCGCGGGCTTGTGGTATATGAGGGGTCCGTTGCGGCGCACGTCGCAGCCGAGTTGCCTTTCATGGCTTCGGAGCGCATCCTTATGGAGGCTGTCAAGGCAGGGGGCGACAGGCAAAAACTGCACGAGAAGATACGTCAACACTCCATCCTGGCATGCGAGCAGGTGAAAGTCCACGGGCGGGCGAACGATCTGATTTCTCGCCTCAAAGACGACGGCGATTTTGCCTGCGTGGACATCGATTCACTGCTTGAGCCTTCCGCATTTATCGGGCGTTCGCCGCAGCAGGTGGACGAATTCATCACCGCCCACGTCGAACCGGTCCGACGGCATTATGCCCATAAACTGGGGGCCAAGGCCGAACTGGAAGTATGACAGCGGCTGATGCGTTTCAATTTCCCGTTTCGCTTCTAATGGCCTCGAACGCCTTCAATGCCTGGTCGAGGTGGTTACGCGTATGCACGGATGAGACCTGCGCCCGAAGGCGTGCGGTCCCTTCCGGTACGACGGGGAAGCCGAAGCCCGTGATAAGCACGCCGTGGGTCAGCATCGCATCGGCCAGTCGCAATGCCTTGGCTGTGTCGCCGACGATAATCGGAAGGATGGCGGTGGGTGACTGGAGCACCTCGTATCCGAGTTTTCGCAGCCCGTCTCGGAGGTATGCGACGTTTTCCTGTAGGTGTCCGACGCGGTCCGGTTCTCGTTTCAGCAGTTCGAAGGCTGCCAGCGCCCCGCCGGCGACGGCCGGAGGAAGTGCGTTGCTGAACAGTTGCGGCCTGCTGCGCTGGACCATCAGTTCAATAACGGGCGCAGGACCGGCAATGAACCCGCCTGCCGCTCCGCCAAGCGCCTTTCCCAGCGTGCCGGTGATAATGTCCACCCGGACACCAAAATGCTCAGGCGTGCCCTTTCCCGTCCGCCCGACCACACCGTGGGCGTGCGAATCGTCCACCGCCACGAGGGCGTCGTGTTCCCGGGCCAACTTTACGATTTCCGGCAGGTTGGCCAGATCGCCTTCCATGCTGAAGACGCCGTCGGTGATAATCAGTTTTCGCCGGACGCCGTTTGCCTCGGAGAGGCGCCGGGCAAGATCGGACATGTCGCTGTGCTTGAAGACGAGACGATTGACCTTCCTGTTGCATAGTCGGCAGGCGTCGATGATGCTTGCGTGGTTCAATTCGTCGCTGATGACCGCGTCGCCGGCGCCGATCAGCGATGGAACCAGCGCCTCATTGGCGTTCCAGCACGAAACGTATGTGGTGGCTCTTTCGGCGCCGCAAAACTCGGCTATGACCTTTTCCAGTTCCAGGTGCACGCTGAACGTCCCGCAGATGAACCGCACCGACGCTGTCCCCTGGCCGAAGGCGTCCATAGCCTTCCTGGCCCCGGACAATACGTCGGGATGATTGGCAAGTCCGAGATAATTGTTGCTGCACAGATTTATGACTTCTCGTCCGTCCGCCAGTTTGACCGTCGGACCCATCGGGCCGGACAGCACCGGCTCGGTCTTGTAAGTGCCCGCATCGTGAAGTGCGTCAATTTCACCGCGAATTTCGTCGATTGTCTTGCTCATAGGTGATCCCTTTGTCTGTGAACATTAACAGAAAAAACCTGGGCCGCAGAGGCGCAGAGGACGCAGAGGGTAAATATAATAAAAAATGATTCCTGCCTTATCCTTGCGTTTTTTTCATGTTTTCTACTTCTCTGCGATTTCTGTGTCTCTGTGGCCCATTTTTATGTTTTAGCGTCGGTCCAATCGAGGACAACTTTGCAGGCGTTTCCGTCCTGCATTGCTTTAATTCCCTTTTCAAATTCATCGAATCGCAGACGATGGGTAATCAGCGGTTCAATCAGGTTGGGTCTCCTGCGGAGGAAACTCTCGCAATGATACCACGTCTCGAACATCCGCCTGCCGTTGATGCCGTGAATCGTCAGGCCTTTGAAGATCATCTGCTCGGCCCAGGGTATAGCCACATCGCCGGCGGGGATACCCAGCAAGGCGACTTCTCCACCGTTTCGGACGCAACGGAAACCTTCGACGATGGCTGCGGGATGCCCGCTCATCTCCAGCAGCACGTCGGCGCCGCCCCGGTCGGTCAGGTCCTTGACGGTTTTTTCATCGGCGGCCTCCAGCACAATGTCGGCGCCCATAACCTTGGCAAGTTCCCGCTTGACGGGGTTAGGTTCGACGGCGATGACCATGTCGGCCCCGCCGGCATGGACGATTCCGATGCCCATCAGTCCGATAGTACCGCAGCCGACGACGAGAACCTGCTTTCCGGAGATCGATTGCGCCATCACAGTGTGCATCGCGTTACCGAACGGGTCGAACAGGCAGGCCTGGTCGTCCGGGATGTCCGGGTCCACTTTCCAGATGTTCGACTCCGGAAGCACGACGTATGGCGCGAAGCATCCGGCTATATCGACGCCGAGGATGTCAACGCGGTCGCAGATATGAGTTTGCCCGGTCCGGCAGCAGAAGCAGTGTCCGCAGCCGACGTGTCCTTCCCCGCTGACGCGGTCGCCGGGGCGGACTGATTGAACCGCTACGCCGGTGTCTTCGACGATTCCCACAAACTCATGTCCCACCAACAGCGGGGGCTTGATGCGACCGGACGCCCAGGCGTCCCACTCGTAGATATGCCGGTCCGTTCCGCAGATTCCGGTCTTCGATACGCGAACCAGTACGTCCCTAGGGCCCGGCGCCGGGCGCGGCGCATCGGCCAGTTCAAGCCCGACGCCCGGACGGGCTTTAATGATTGCTTGCATAATTCCGCGTCCTCGTGTAATATGAAATAGTTGCGTTCACTATACTAAATTCTAATATAATGAACAAATGGCAAAAGTCAATGAACATTCTGAAAAAAAATCTCCCGCTCACAACTTCGCCCGCCACGGCGCCCGGCTGAAGGCTCTGCGATCCGCCAGGGGGTTGACGCTCGAACAACTTTCACGAATGGCCGGCGTCTCAAAGGCGATGCTCAGCCAGATCGAACAGGAAAAGGTCAACCCGACCGTCGCCGTAATGCTCAAAATTGCCGGGGCGCTTCGACTGAACATCGGCGACCTTATCGACTCGCCGATGCAGGAGAATATCTTTCGCATCATTCCCGCTTCCGATGAGCGATACACCTTCAGGTCCGACCCGCTCTGCACTATCCGCACACTAAGTCCGCTGAACCTGGAAAAAAGCATCGAGTTTTATCACCTCAAACTCGAAGCCGGCGGGGAGCTGCACTCCGAGCCGCACTTTCCCGGAACCGAAGAGTTCCTCCACCTGACCAGAGGACGATTGGGAATAACCAGCGGCGACCAGACCGCAGAGATTAAAAAAGGCGACTCGATTCATTATCGCGTTGACATCCCCCACACACTTCGCAACACAGGCAAAGGCCCCGCCGAAGCGTATATGATCGTCCGATACAGAAGCGAATAAAAACATTCCAGCCGCGAACAACGCGAACATTTTTTCCTTTTTTTATTAATACTATAGCGCAAGTTATCGCCGTGCGGAATCCGTAAGCACTTATTCGATCATACATTATAGCAAGACGCTTGGCTATCAGCGTTCAGTATTCAGCATTCGGTATTTAGCGTCCTTTTTTATCTTTTGCCGACTACTGATTGCTTTTATTCCCAATGATTGCGTGTTAATTTGCGATATAGAATTAATTCTGTTGGTTTTGTTTGCGTTGTTCGCGGCTATGATATGCGAAACGAAGAACCGGTCGCATCCGGTTATGCTCTGATAAAGGAAACAGGAATATGACACTCGAAGAGATTATAACCACCAGGCGTTCGGTGCGCAGTTACACCGATAAGCCTGTCTCAAAGGAGACCGTCCTGAAGTTGCTGGACATGGCCCGGTGGGCGCCGTACGCCTCCGAGTGCTGGCGATTCGTAGCCGTTACCGAAGACGACGGTAAAGCCCTTCTGGCAAAGGCTGCCAGGCAGGATTTTATCGCAACCGCGCCGGTCATCATCGTCGTCGGGGCAGACACCGAGGTCTTCGCAGAGAAAGGTTCGGTCTGGCACAGGTGGGATGCCTACAAGTGGAGGGGACTGTTCTACATTCAGGACACTGCCGCCGCCATCCAGAACCTGATGCTTATGGCTGCGGAGATGGGCCTGGGAACGTGCTGGATAGGTTCGTTCAATGAAGGCGACGTATCCAAGGCCGTCGGTTTCCCCGCCGCCGTCAGACCCGTGGCGATGATTCCCGTCGGACACCCCGCCAAGCCGCAGAAAAAGTCCGAACGCGCCCCGCTGGAGAATTTCGTCTCCTGGGAAAAATACGCCGCAGCGGCGAAATAATACCGGGATACCACAGCCACGGCGCCCGGCATGATGGAGAGGATTAAAGGGATCAGGTATTGACGGCGGCGTGTGGCTGGAGCGTCTGTAGCGTTTGCTCATACGGGCCCGTCTGGACGGCCACGATAAAAGCGGAGTAGAAATATCGGCATAGTATTGCTTGGCAATTGCGAATTTTTCCGAGGAACGCTGTCGAGCGGCAATATCACCAACAAGGTCCGAGGCGAGTCGTGGACGCTGACAGATACGGGCAATTGGGAAGAATACAAGATCGACGAAAACGGCGACGGCGAATACGGCGACGATAACGACCTGGACCAGAACCGCACACACAATCTGGTCAATGAGATTTACAACGCCACCGCCGGCTCTGCGATCACCGAAGAGTACGGCCCGCAGAGTTCCTGGGCAGACCCCGTATATTCTGCCCGCGGCAACATGACCACCATTCCCAAGCCGACGGACCTTGAATACACATACTCGGCTTCGTATGATGCGTGGAACAGGCTGGCGGAGGTCAAATCGGGTGAAACAGTGGTAGCCAGATACGAATATGACCCATACGGGCAAGTCGGGCTGGGCCGGCGGGTAAAGAAACACATCGACACGCAGGCCCCGGCCAGCCCCAACGGGGTCGATACGTACCGGCATTTTTATTACGGCGGCTGGACTTCGGCGAGCTCAGTCGAGTCGCAGGTGGTCGAGATGCGCGAGTCGGCCAGCGAAAACACCGAGCCGCAGACGCTGAAACCCCAATACCAGTACGTCTGGTCCCTGCGCTACATCGACGCGCCCGTCCTGCGTGATGAGAATAAGGACGATGATGACGAATGTGCCGACGCCAACGACCAGCGGCTGTATTACACCACCGACGCGAATATGAACGTAACGTGTTTGACGGATGAAAACGGCGACGCCGTCGAGCGCTATCACTACGACCCATACGGTAATGTAACGATTTACGACGATGACTGGTCGGAGACCCGCAGCAGTTCGAGTTACGACAACAATATTCTCTATTGTAGGTATTACCGCGACGGTGAAACGGGTTTATACCACGTCCGCTATCGGATGTATCACCCCAGCCTTGGCCGATGGCTCACCCGCGACCCGATCGGCTACATAGACGGCATGAGTTTGTATGAATACTGCGGCAGCGAGCCGATGAGTTATGTCGATCCTAGCGGGCTTTTGTGGACGGACGAACAGGACCAAATACAATTAGAGGTTATGAGGCGCTTGGCCCTGCGAGGGCTAAGGATGCGGGGGCAAATACTGCGGGATATTAGGCTAAAAAAACTGATATTGGCGCGGCTGCTTCGAGAGGGAGCAAATCAAGTCACGCTCCAGAAGATCAAGCAGGAATTACGGGGATTGCGTGAAAGACTCGGGAAATTGGCGGCTCCGACAGTTAATGCTAATCATTATGTGGACAATCACGATGCTATTGCAAAGCTCGAGATGGAAATGGCCGTGGATGCGGTTACGGTTACTGAAGAAGGGCTGAAAATGCTTCCCGGCGGCGAAGCGGGATACCAACTAAGTGAAGGTAACTACGGAAAAGCCGCGTTGGCATATGGAATTGACGTTGCTGGTTCGGCTGGTCCAGGTTTATTGGGGAAGGG
>JAXHSV010000070.1:0-13429 GCA_034190305.1 Planctomycetota bacterium
CTGGGGATTGCGGATTCCAATAATCGTACGCACATGGAAATCCGCAATCTGCATTCCGGGCAAACGCCCGGCCGTATGGCCGCAATTCGAAATGGGCGCCAAACAGGTCTAAACTCCTCAAAAATCATGTTGGCGTACAGGTCCAGAAAATCAGGTCGCCCCTTATGCAGGTTTCTCCTTGGGTGTTACTAAAGGCGCATCGTAGGAGTCCGATGAATGTCATTGACAGTAGTAGTGGGACGCGATGAAACGAAAAGAGGTTTTGACAACAGGGGAAGTGGCGAAAATCTGCTGCGTAGCGCCGCGTACAGTCAGCAAGTGGTTCGATACGGGCCGGTTGCGTGGTTATCGAATTCCCGGAAGCAGGGACAGGCGAATTCCGCTGACGCAACTAATCCGGTTCATGAAGGACCACGATATTCCTTTGTCCGGGCTGGAGGGAAATGTTATGCGCATCCTCCTGGTAACTCCGCCGGACTCTGAGACAGCCGCCCTCGCCGATGAGCTTCGCCGGGTGGATCAGTACGAACTTCAGATCGCCTCGAACGATTTCGAGGTCGGCATGAAGACCGGCGATTTCCACCCGCACGTCATCCTCGTTGACATTCTGTCCGAAGCGATGTCAGCGAAGGAAATTATCAGAAATCTACGGTTGAATTTATCCCTGACTGCCACCCGCATCGTCGCTCTGGCGGGGGCGCCGACCGGCGGGCGGAAACGGACTCTTATGCGGCAGGGGTTCGACGATGTGATCTCCAGTCCCTACAAGTTCGATAAACTCGTCGCAGCCATAGAAGCCGCCACCGACATTATCTCGCAGGTCCATGGAAAAAATGAATATTGAATAATGAAATACGGAATGTCGAATTTCGAAGTAAAAGAAACAAACCACTTTTAAGAGACGCTTTTTTACTTTGTCATTCAAAATTCTCCGCTTATTATTAATTATTCAATATTATTCTCTTTTGCAGCAGCGCCGGCGCCTTCCTACAATGCTGCCATGAAGAATATACCCGTCCTGATTTGTTTTAGCGTCGCGCTGACCGGTTGCGGGGGCAGCGGATACCTGCTCAAGCCCGTTTCGTTGGACCAGCGTTTGACCGAATCGGTCGTCCAGGCCGATCCCGGCTGGGTCTTCAGCAAGGTCGCGTTGATTGACGTCAGCGGATTGATCGTTAACGATCGAACCGGTCCGCTGTTCGGCGATTGCGAGAATCCCGTAAGCCTGTTTTCGGAGAAACTTGACGCAGCCGCCCGCGACACAAACGTCAAGGCCGTCGTGTTGCGGATCAATTCGCCCGGGGGAACCGTTCAGGCAACCGAAATAATGTACAATAGCCTGCGCCGGTTCCGAAAACAGAGCGGCAAACCGGTGATTGCGTGCATAACCGACGTCGGGGCGTCGGGTGGGTACTACCTTGCCTGCGGATCGCAGCGGATTATCTGCCAACCCAGCAGTATTACCGGCTCGATAGGCGTGATGATCCAGACGGTAAATTTCGCAGGGACAATGAAGATGCTGGGCATAAAGGCCGACGCCGTTACATCGGGCGAACTGAAGGCGATGGGAAGCCCGCTGAAGAAACTGACCGAGCAGGAGCGGCAGATATTCCAGGACATGGTGAACGAGTTTTACGATCAGTTCGTTCAGGTCGTAGCCGCAGGCCGGAACGGTCTTGATGTGGAGAAAGTCCGCAAACTGGCCGATGGTCGCGTATTTACGGGTCGCCGTGCGGTCCGGGTCGGCCTGGTCGATCAACTTGGCGATTTACAGGACGCCGTCGCCGATGCCAAGAAAGCCGCGGGTATCAGCAAGGCCAAAGTCGTGATGTATCACCGACCGCTGGGGTATCGGGCGAACGTGTACTCGTCTGCGCCGGCCCATGCGCCCGCCACGCAGATCAATCTGATTAACCTGCAGTTAGGACAACTGGCGCTGCTTCGCAGGCCCGGCTTCCTGTACCTCTGGAGCACCGACGTGCCGGCGGAAAAAAGTGAATGATCGTCGTTGATTTTATTTTTCAAAGGGACAACTGTGGTACTAACGATTCAGGAAATTAAAGCAAAGTATAAAAAGGCTATTCTCTCTTCTCAGAGCCTATATGCCAACAGAAGAGTCGAGGATACGGCTGGGGCGGTTCGGTACACTAACAGTCCGTGGCGAAAGTGCTTCTTCGGCGAGAGCGCGGGATTTCGCCCGGGTACAAGAAGCAGAAACGCAGGCGAATCCGAGAGATTCGTCGAGTTTTTGCGACGCAGTGTATCGGGTGAAAGACCCGCTCGCAGCCAGGATGACTTTCACCACGGGCTGCTAAGGGTAAATTGGTTGAGGATATCACCAGGGATATTATCAGGATAGCCTGGGATCGCGTTTCCGGTCGTGAAGACCGGTTGAGAATGGACAGAAAGAAAGTAACCATTACAACAAATGGCGAGACCTATAAACTGTCCCAGGATATTCATGTTTATATCGACGAAGTTTTCAGAATCAGTGTGGAGTGCAAATCCTATACGGAAACGGCGATGTATAAGCGGATACTTATGGATGCTCATCTTCTGAAATACGCTGTTCCAACAATAAAAGCCTTTTTTGCAGTCCAATTAGAAAATTTTTTGGGTGGAGATTACGGTGAACATATCCATCCGAAAGGAAGCGATTCGGTCATAACACTCGACAGGGTTTTCCCTGAGTTGAATATTAATGTTATCACACTTTTAGATGGCGACCGCGACATCAAACGACCACTGCATGACCCTGATTATTTCAAACCGTTGACGGACGAACGCTTGGATTTTGCCATAGCGCAAGTTCATTCAGGCAATGAACGAGTTTAAGAATCTCCGTGAGTAACAGATGATGCCGACAGGTTCTCAAAAATCAAGATTGCTGAAAGACTATCCCGACGCCAAACTTCTGAATCGGGAAAGGAAAGTCATTAACCGCGCAGAAAAGGAGAGGGTTCGAAAAGGGACCAAGCACATGAAAACGGTTACGGCCTCCGCCGGCGAAAACATACTTTCAGGGAAACTGGATAAAATATTATGCGGAGACAGCGCAGAGATGTTGCGAGATTTTCCTGATAACTGCGTGGATATTATTGTTACTTCTCCGCCTTATAATTTTGGTTTGGACTATTCGGATGACGCCCGGAAAGACGCCGTCTGTTGACAGGATTACTTCGACAACCTTAACGCGATATGGAAACAGTGTTACCGCGTTCTTAAACCGTCGGGCAGGTTTTGCGTGAACGTTCAGCCGCTGTTCTCGGACTATATGCCGACGCACCATGTAATCTCAAAACAACTGCTTGAACTGGGTTTGTTGTGGAAGGCGGAGATTCTTTGGGAAAAGCACAACTACAACTGCAAATATACCGCCTGGGGAAGCTGGAAAAGCCCCAGTATGCCTTATCTGAAATATACATGGGAATTCGTGGAAGTATTCTGCAAGGAATCTCATCGCAAAAAAGGCCAGGCCGAGAAGATTGACATAACCGGCGAAGAGTTCAAGAATTGGGTCTATGCCAAATGGGACATCGCGCCAGAGAGAAACATGAAGAAATACAATCATCCGGCAATGTTTCCGGAAGAACTTGTCGTAAGATTGCTTAAACTGTTCAGTTACCAGGATGATATTGTTCTGGACCCGTTCAATGGTGCAGGGACTGCTGCTCTGGTGGCGTATAAGTTAAAAAGACACCACATCGGAATAGATATTTCACCGGAGTACTGTGAAATCGCGGAAGAAAGATTGAAAAATGAGCACAGACAACCCAGGTTATTATGATCCGCCGACACTCGTCTGCCTGTAGCAGTCCGAAATCCGGAAAAGGCAAAGCACTTGGCCATGAAGATTCGCTGTCAAAAGTGCCGTAAGAAAATATCCATCGACGAAGCTTTCGCAGGAGGTAATTGTCGCTGTCCGTACTGTAAGGCGATAACGATGGTCTCCGGCGGTTCATCAGCCGGACGCACCGACAGACCCGACAGACCTGACTTGCCGACTTCTGTTGTGGCCTCGCGGGATCGGCAGGTCGAATCGAGCGAGGCGGTCCCGCTGGCTGAACCGGTTGTAATTCAGGGGGTTACGAGAATAGTGCTGCTTGGGTTCGTATTGTTTCTACTGGTTATGGGAGCGATTCTGATTATGATGTATGTTCGGTCTTACCGGTAGCCGTTAGTCAGAACGATTGCCTCGCCTATCGGCTGTGAATATTAGAAAGGATGTATTGATGATCATAATTGGTGAGAAGATTAACGCGACAAGGAAGTCGATCGCTGCCGCTGTCGCCGAGAAGGACGAACGGCACATTATCGCAACTGCCGTCGAGCAGGTCGCCGCCGGTGCGAATTACATCGACCTTAACGGCGGCGATCCGAAGGCTGAAGCCGAAATCGCCAACATGGAATGGCTGGTGAAACTCATCCAGACCAATATCGATGCGCCGCTTTGTCTTGATTCAGCCAACATAGACGCCATCAAGGCCGGTCTCACGCTGGCGGAAAAGAAACCCATAGTCAATTCCATCTCCCTTGAGACCGAACGCATGGAGGCCTTCCTGCCCGTACTGGCTGAACACGAGTGCATGGTAATCGGTCTTTGCATGTCCGACGCCGGCATGCCCACCGGCGCAGACGACCGCGTCGAACGGGCGGAAGGCCTTATCGAGCGGATTACCTCAATCGGAAAGAAAGTCGATGAGATTATCATCGACCCTTGCTTCGTTCCCGTCTCAACCGATCCGCAGTCAGCGCGGAATACCTGCGAGGCCATCAGGATAATCCATGAGAAGTTTCCCGACGTTCATATCGGTGGCGGATTGAGCAACACGAGTTTCGGTCTGCCGGGGCGAAAATTCATCAACCTGGCTATGGTGGCGACGGCTGTCTATTTCGGTATGGATGCCGCCATTGTGGACCCGTGCACGCCGAATATGGTCCCGCTGATGCTGGCCGGCGAGGTCATAAGCGCCTCCGACGAGTGGTGCGCAAACTACGTTTCCGCACACCGCGAAGGCAAATTGAAATAACCCTTCAGATTGCGGCCATACGGCCGGGCTTCTGTCCGGATTGCGGATAAAAAAAGAAATTCGCGTAATTCGTGAAATATGGCTACCAAAGCACAAGGTATTATCGAACTGCCGGACCGTCGCATCGAATGTCAGTCCGACGCGCCATGTCTGTTGACCGACATGGCGGCGGGGGCCGGCGTAATCCTGAACGTCGCCTGCGGCGGTGTGGGCACATGCGGCGGATGTGCGGTCGATATCCTTGCGGGCCGTTTCAGCAACCTTGACGGCGGCGAGATTGCAATCGATACCGACAAGGCCAGACGTGTTCTCGCCTGCCGGACGCGACTTATGAGCGGCGATTTTCTGATCCGCGTCCCCCGTCACAGCCTCGTATCGGCGGGTGAAAAAGTCGTCATGGATTTCACCCACACGCCGCCGGGATCGCTGCGTCCGCTCGCACGAAAGGAATACCTCCGCCTTTCCAAACCCTCTCTCCAGGACGCGCAGGGCGACCTCGAACGGATAATCGACGAACTTCGGCATCGAGGCTACGAAGGACCGATAAACTCATCGGTTCAACTGGCCCGCGCTGCCGAACAGGCTTCCGCCGCCGGGTATGAACTGACCGTTACCATCGTCGGCGAGGGCGGAACGTGGCATTTGATTCGTATCGAACCCGGCGATATGACCTCCAGCCTCTACGCAGCCGCCGTCGATGTCGGAACCACAACGGTTGTGGTCGCGCTGGTAGATCTGGTGGCGGGAGAAATCATCGACGCCGCCAGCGGATACAACCAGCAGATTATCCGCTGCGACGACGTCGCCGGAAGGATTACATACGCCGGCGACCCGGATCGGCTTGAAGAACTGCGAAAACTGGTTGTCGAATCGACTGTCAACCGCCTGCTGGATTTGCTGGTCCGAAGACATGGGCTGGAACGGGCGGACGTGGCGCACATGACCGTTTCGGGCAATACGATAATGGCGCACCTGTTTTGCGGAATATCCCCGATGAGTCTGGGGGCGGTGCCGTTCGCGCCTGTAACGAATTTTCCCGGCCCATATCGCGCAGAGACGTTGCGACTGGCGATGAACGGCGACGGGCTGGTCGATATTTTCCCCTCGTCGGCGGGATATATCGGCGGGGACGTAACGGCGGACATGTACGTCTGCGGTCTGACTGAAAGCCGGGAACTGACGGTGATAATCGACATCGGAACCAATGCCGAGATCGTCGTGGGCAACCGCGACCGCTCAATCGCATGCGCCGCCCCGGCGGGCCCCGCCTTCGAGGGCAGCGGACTGACCTGCGGCATGAGGGCGGCGATCGGGGCGATTGACACGTTCGCCCTGGAGGCGATTGACTCCGAACCGACTTATACCGTCATTGGACGGACAAAACCCGCCGGTGTATGCGGAAGCGGTCTTGTTGACCTGCTCGCCCAGGCGCGCCGCACGGGTTTGATTTCACAGACCGGACGATTCACCGACGAGGCAAAGGCGAAGTGTCCTCGAATCGTACAGGCCGACGACGGGATACCGGCCTACGAGATAGTCCTGGCCGAGAAAACCGACGACGGACTGAAACCGATTCTTATTACCGAGCGCGACATCGCGACGCTGCTTCAGGCAAAGGGCGTTATTTTCGCCGCCCTGGAGATTGCCATGAAGCATTTCGGAGCGGGCTTCGAGAAAATAGAACATTTTTACCTCGCCGGCGGGTTCGCCCGCCATATTGACCTGGATAACTGCGTAGCCACGGGTCTTCTGCCCGACATCGACCGCGAAAAGTACACGTTCATCGGTAACGGTTCACTGGCCGGTGCGTTTGTGGCGCTTCTGGATGAGGAGGTCAGAACAAAACTACCACATGTAGCCGCTGCGCCGACAGTAATCGAACTGAACCTCGACAAGGATTTCCAGAACGCCTACGCAATGGCGATGTTGTTACCGTAATCGCATATATCCGAACGATCTCAATGAACGGCAAGGCTCGCCCGACCCTTGCCGTTTCGTAAAGCCCATGTTAGGCTTTTTTATTATGACCGTTATCCGAAAGAGAATTATCGACAACCTTCAGAGGGTTCGGGACGATATTGTTGCTGCCGCCGAGCGCGTCCGGCGCGACCCCGCCGATATTCGCCTTATCGCCGTTACAAAGGCTGTCGAAATCGACGATATCAAGACCCTCATCGACCTGGGCGTGAGGGACCTAGGCGAAAACCGCGCCAGGCAAATTGTCGAGCGCGCCGAGGTTGTTTCCGACTGGCTGGCCCGACGCCGGAAGGAAACGTCCGAAGCGATCTGCTGGCATATGATAGGCCACCTCCAGCGAAACAAGGTCAAAAGCGTCCTGCCTGTCGCAGCCATGATCCATTCGGTCGATACGCTCCGCCTGGCTGAAGAAATCGACCGCCGGGCCGCCGCCGCCGGCCTGGTCGGCGATATTCTCCTGGAGGTCAACTGCTCGGGCGAGGCGCAGAAATTCGGTGTTCCCGTCGGAGCCGCTGCTCATATGGTCGATCAAATCAACACGATGAACAACCTTCGCATCATCGGGTTGATGACGATGGCGCCCCTGGTGGCCGATGCGGAAAAGGCCCGCCCCACCTTCGTTCGCCTCCGCGAACTATTCGAGGACATGAGGCTGGAAAAAATCGGCGGAAAAGATTTTCAGCACCTCTCGATGGGCATGAGCCAGGATTACGAAGTAGCCGTCGAAGAAGGCGCGACCATCCTCCGCATAGGTACGGCTTTGTTTGAATAGGCCGCAGAGACGCAGAGAACGCAGAGAATATAAAATTACTCAAACTGAACGATTTTGTAATAGCCCGGAGGGCGAAGTGTCGCCCCTCACGGGCTTCGTCCCACCCTACTTCTTATATGCCGTGTTTCGCCAGGTGATTTGTGAGCCGCGGCGGAGTTTGGTCATGGCTGAAACCAGAGCGATAATGCCGACAACGCAGCCTAGTGGATAGGTCAACGCCAGTTTAGATTTCGCTCCCACCATTGGGCAGAACCGCCATATTACGCTTATCTGCATCGCGGCTGCGGCTGCACCCAACAAGGACAGAGTAAGGAAGAGTCTCGCCGGTTCGGACCCAGCCGATACGGCGGCCAGACCGATAATGAGGGCGGCGTACGGCAGCAAACCCATCACAGCCAGCACCGTCAACGAGATGCCCAACCGCTTGAGCGTTCCGAACGTCCCGTAGAAAATCCGGCTCCATCCGCGAAGCGTCTCGCCCAGCGACGTATACATACGCACCAGGGACAGCCCATTATTACGAACGACTCGCAGGTTAAGTCCGGCCGACTTGATAAGAGAGGCCATGTGCATGTCTTCATTGACTTTGTCCCTGACTGCCTGGTGCGTGCCGATCTGCTCGTAAGCCGACCGCTTCATCAGCATAAACGCCCCGTTTGCGTATGCGTGCGGTTTGTCCGGGTCGTTGACCTTGTCGGGGTTGAACCAGATCATCATTATCCCGCTGCACACCGGCTGGGCGACATTTTCCCAGAATGTCTGCATTTCGAGGTTAGGAAGGATGCTGAGCAGGTCCGCCCCGGTTTGCCCGGCGTATGCAATCGTCACCGACAGCGTGCGTTTGGATGTCTGTCGGCAGTCGGCGTCGATCATGCAAATCCAATCACCGTTGGCGGCGGCAATGGCGTTTTGCATTGCGTTGTTCTTTCCGCACCAGCCGTCTGGCAGGTGTTCTATGTTTATCAACCGGAGACGACTATCCTCTGCCGCGATGCGCTCGACTATCTCGGCGGTCGCATCATCGCTGCGGTCGTTGGCGACGATCATCTCAAAGTTGGGATAGTCCTGTTCGAGCATGGTGCGGATGCACTGCTCGATGTTATCCTGCTCGTCCTTAGCAGCGACGACAACGCTGATAAGGGGACTGGCTACTTTTTTGGCCTCCTGTTGGGAAGATGCAGCAAATGACATTCCGGCTTCTTCCCGGCAAGACGCGCGTTCTCCATCAAAAAAGTTGCCTGTCCCCTTATCGGCCTGATAATCCTCCTTCAGCACAAACCCGTGCTTTCGCTGGCGGATTATCATCAGGTGACGCGACGCCCAAACAACCAGCACGCCGCCCGTAAGAACAATCAGAATCGTCGATAAAACAACCAAGTCCCTAGTCCCTTCTCCCCGGTCCCTGTTTTCTATACGCCTCGGCGGCTGCGGCGATTGCTTCGGCAACCGGCACGCCGTGAGCCTCGGCGGCCGACGAGCAATCGGTGAACTCCGGCGAAGCGGTTATGACGTTCCCGTCCCGGCTGCCGATCTTTACGCGTATCGGGCCGTAGGGCGTCTCGACCGTTACGTGCCGGCGTGCAAGTTTGCTTCGTGTGCAGGTCCGTCGGCGGATGCCGAACGTTGTCGTCTCGGCGAAGATGATTTCTTCGGCCCGATTTACGTCGCCTGGCGAACATAAGGCGGAGAGCGTCCATGCCGGGCGAGACTTTTTCATATAAATCGGCGCAGCCCATGCGTCCACACATCCGGCCCGGAGCAATTTGTCAATCGTCGCGCCGATTAGCTCACCGGTGCAGTCGTCAAGATTGGCCGACAGTTTCACCATGCAATCGACCGCACCGTCATCGGTCGAGTTTCCTATGAATACTCGCAGCAGGTTCGGCGGCGCGCCGGGGGAGGTCTCTTCACGAGTCCCGGCGCCATATCCTACAGACTGAAGTTCCATTGCGGGGATCGGGCCGAATGAACGGGCCAAGGTGGTAAGGACGGCGGCTGCGGTTGGGGTGGTCAGTTCGCCGGTCTGGTCTTGCCCAGTCGGTGCGATGGTTTTGGCGCCTTTGAGAAGTTCGACCGTTGCCGGCGCGGGGACCGGAAGAGTTCCGTGCAGCGACTCGATTACTCCTCCGCCGGTCGGGATCGCCGAGCAATAAACCTCTTCGATACCGAGAAGTTCAATTCCCACCGCAGCGGCGACGATGTCGATAATACTGTCTATCGCCCCAATCTCGTGAAAGTGGATCAGGCTGGGGTCTGTACCGTGGACCTTTGCCTCCGCATCGGCCAGTCGGCGAAAAACCGCCTCGGCGTTCTCGGCGGACCGCCCCGGCAGGGAGGCGCTGCGGATGATTAACAGGATGTCATCCAGGTTGCGATGTGGCTGGTCCGCTTCCGGCGCTGTTACCGCAAACTTCGTTCCGGTCAGTGCGCCGCGACGCACCTTCTCTGCCGAGATGTCGCAGCCGGGAAGTTTTAACGAGGCGAGATTTTCCTTGAGGGTCTCGAAGTCCAGCCCCGCATCCAGCATCGCCCCGACGATCATGTCGCCGGCCGCTCCGGAGAAACAATCAAAGTGCAGTAGTTTCATTTATCTGCTCCTGTCCGGCGAGCAAGTCTATGTTACCGGTTGCTGGTGAGCAATGAGGTGGACGAATAATTCTGATCCTACACTTCACGAAAGGTGCGCTCGTACAGAGCGGTTTGCAGGAAATCCAGGGCTGCATCAAGATTTGCCCGTGCTGCTTCCGTCAGGGATTCCTGCATGTCTTCGAACTCATAGCCGCGGATTGAGAGGATATATCCTTTGGTTTCGGCGCCGAAAAGTTTATGCGCCAAGCCCAGAACAGACTCCGGGCTTACGCTGTGACTTGAGAAGCTGATCTCCGCCTTTGGTTCGATTCGCTTGAAGGTGAACGCCCTGTCGCAGTTGATCGAGGCGTCCACGAAAATCACAACATCATGCTCTGCTGCGGCGGCTGCGTCTTCCACCATCAACTGGTAATCGCTATCGACCGTTACCTGTGAGATGGCCGATTTTTCCAGCGCCGCGGCCAGCGCCGGACCCAGCCCGTCATCCCGGCGTCCCGGGTTTCCGTAGCCGAGGACCAGCACGGTGGCGGTATCGGTCATTGCTTCGTTTTCCTGTCCAGAACCTCGCCTTCGTGATCGACAAGTTTCACCGTCAAGGGCATTTGTCCCATCGCGTGCGTCGCGCACGACAGGCACGGGTCGTAGGCTCGAATAGCAACTTCGATGTGGTTCAGCAGGCCTTCGGTAATCTCCTGACCGGACAGGTCGTCCCTGGCCACTTTCGTCACTGCCTGGTTCATAGGCTCATTGTTGTTGGTGGTCGAGACGATCAGGTTGGCCATTTCGATCTGGTCGTTGTCGTTGACGCGATAGTGGTGGAACAGCGTTCCGCGAGGCGCCTCGAGCAGGCCTACGCCCTCGCTGCGTCGCTCGCCCAGCACGACCAGGTCGTCGCCCTGCAGATCGTCGTCGTGGAGCAGTTCTTTGATTTTCTCGACCGAGTGCAGCAGTTCGATCATACGAGTCCAGTGATAGGCCATCGTTATATTATTGGGTTTTCCGTCGGTTAAGGACATGAATTCCTTGCGTGCGTCTTCGGCTTCAGGCGTGTCGATGAAGTCGCAGGCGTTCACCCGCGCCAGCGGACCTACGCGGTACCATCCCGCCTCCGGACCTATCGAAGTGAGGAACGGGAACTTCATGTACGACCACGGGCGGACTTCCTCGGCGACGTAATCCAGATAGTCCGCGTAGTCTATGTCGTCGAGGATTTTGTCGCCCTGCGAGTCGATAGCGCGGAGCCTGCCATGGTAGAGGTCCATCGCGCCGTCTTCGCGGACGAGCGACATGTGGTTGGAGTCGAAGGACCCGAACGGCGCCAGATCCTCCAGGTGCTCGACGGTATAGTCTTTGGCTATTTTCAGGGCAGACCGCGACCACTCGATCATCTGGTCGAGGTCTTTCAGCAGGAAATCCCGCTCTTCCGGTGAGACGTTTTTATTGACGCCGCCCGGTATCGCGCCGGTTCCGTGAATTTTCTTACCGGCTGTTACCCTGATAACCTCCTGACCGTACTTGCGCATCATGACGGCCTGGACGGCAAGGTCCGGATACTTCGCCGCCACGCCGATGACGTTGCGAATATTCGGGTCGGCATCGAAACCGAACAGCAGGTCCGGACTCGCCAGGTGGAAAAAGTGCAGCGCGTGGGACTGGAGTGTCTGTCCATAGTGCATAAGACGTCGGACCTTCACCGCCGTCGGCGTCAGTCGGTCCGCCCCGACGATTACATCCATCGCCTTGGCGGAGGCGAGGTGGTGGCTGACGGGGCAGATGCCGCACAGCCGCTGCACGATTACCGGGGCCTCCCAGTAGAAGCGCCCACGGACGAACCGTTCGAAACCGCGAAACTCCACAATATGCAGGCGCGCCTGGGTTACCTGTTTGTTTTCGTCGAGCAGAATGGTTACTTTCCCGTGCCCCTCAATGCGGGTAACAGGCTCAATAACTATCTTGTTATCAGTCGCTTTTACCATGATTCACGTCCAATCAGTCGTACTTGATTTCTTCGTAAGGCAGGTTTAGTGGTTGATTGTTCAACAACGCCACCAGCGTATCCCAGATGGCGTCCGCCGACGGCGGGCATCCGGGCAGGAAATGGTCAATCTTAACCACCTCGTGGCAGGGATACACCTTGTCGAGGATTAACGGAATATCCGGGTCATTGGGGATGATATTAGTAGGATTATAGACGGTTGGACCGTTCAGATACGCCTCGTCGAGGCATTCCTTCAAGGGGATGTTGTTTCGCATTGCCGGTACGCCGCCCATTATTGCGCAGTCGCCCAAAGAGATCAGCACGTCGCAATGCTTGCGAAACGTACGAAGCGTGTGGACGTTTTCGTCGTTGGAGCATCCGCCTTCAACCAGACCCACCAGGCAACGACCGGTGAACTTCTTGATGTCATTAATCGGCGACTTGTCGAACTGAACAAGCTCGGTCAGTTTCAATATCCGTTCGTCGATGTCCAGAAGGGACATGTGGCAACCGAAGCATCCGGCCAGGGAACAAGTTGCGATTTTCGGTTTACTCATTATATCTTTCCTCACTGACCTTGTGCGGTCTTGCGCTGCTCAATGTTGGAGCCGATGGGCTTATTGTCAAACTGACGCCTGCCAATGGGAACCTCGTAGCCGACTCGTTTCTTCATCAGCGCTCCGACAGGGCAGACCGCGATGGCTTTGTCGATGATTTTCAGGCTCGTGCCGCCGAGGCCACATTCGGCATTGACGCCTACTTTTTTATGAGGTCCTCGGCCTACAAACTGAAAAACATTTTTACCGTCAACGTCAGACGACATCAGCACGCATCGCCCACAGAGGATGCAGCGGTTGTGGTCGATAAACACATCGGGGTGCGAGGCGTCAACCTCTCGATCGGGAAACATATAAGGATATTGCGGAGCGGTGATTCCGAAGCGGTACGCCAGCGCTTGGAGTTCGCAGTTGCCGCTCTTCTCGTCTGGGAGGTCAGGTCGGTGTGGGGGGCCATATAGAACTGGGAGATCGCGTCATGGTAGGTGCGCAATCAGGAGTTAACAAAAGTCTGGCAGCAGGCGAG
>JAXHSV010000071.1:0-13306 GCA_034190305.1 Planctomycetota bacterium
CCTCAATTCAATTACCGCGAAACATTCGAAGATAGGGAAAAGATGCTGATATCCGAGTTGTCCAGCATCTACGTGGGGTGCGTGCTGAAGGATGACAGCCTGTTTACCATAAGGGCCAACCTGGGAATCGGGATAATCCCCTCGCTGTTTGATTGCCGGATCCTATTGCTTCAGGATAACGAAAAACCGTGGGCCAAGCCTGTAATAACAAACAGGGGCGACCTTGAGCAACTTACCGCCGATGGCGTTCCTGACCTGACGACCGGCCTGGGCGGCAGGGCAACCGAAATTGCAAAGTTTTACCGCGATGCCCTGGCCGACTATCCCAAACTTTCACAAACGGTTCATGTTACCCTTCCCGATACACAAGGGATTTTAGACCTGGCCCATACATTGTGGGGGTCGGAAATCTATCTGGCTATGGCGGATTCGCCCGACCTGGTTCATAAACTCCTGCAATTAGTAACCGAAACCTATATCGAATTTTCAAAGCTCCAGAAAAAGGTGGTGAACGACGAAGACGAACCCGGATGGCATTATCACTCCAGTTGTTATTGCAAAGGCGGGGTAAGAATCTGTGACGATTCGGCCACGAACGTATCACGACAAATGTACCGCGAATTCTGCATACCCTACAACCAGGCGGCCTTCGATGCCTTTGGAGGCGGATGGATTCATTCGTGCGGCAGTTTTCAGCGCTTTCTTGAAGACATGTTGTCTCTTAAGGGGCTGACGGGAGTGAATTTCGGCAACCCGGAACGATATCCGCTCGGTGAATACTATGATAAATTTGCCTCCAGAAAAATCCTGATCAATCTGTATTCGTTGACTGACGGCAGCAAACCGCGGGACTACCCTTTCATCAAGACGGGAATCATGTATCACATTCACGTTCCAACCCTTGAGCAGGCGAAGGCCCTGCTTACAGGAGCATAAGCAAGTTTCAGCTTCAACAAGGCTCCTGGCCCATACTCACAACAAAAGGCGGTCTTGCCAGTCATGCTGTCTTATCCGGCTGCTCTTTGCGATTTCAGTGTTTTTCGAGCATAGTAGCAGGTTGGTTTCCTGCCAATGCCGGAACCGCCAATATGCTCTTAAAGCCTTGTCAGCAAAGCGGTAAAGGGGCCAAGCCGGCTGTAACGAGGACAAAAGGCCAGGGCAATCTGGGGATTGTAACGAGAATTGCATTGACAGATTAGGCATGTAATGATAATATTTATACTGATGTGGAACGTTCCAAAAGATGTTTTGGGCACTTGTGCGTACATTGGAGCGTTCCAAGAGAAGGTTGGTCCTGAATCGGCAAGGTAAAGAAACAGCTATGGCCCATACTATAATGAGCGTGGCGAAGGAAGTGGGCGTCTCAAAGTCCACAGTTTCCCTGGTGGCCAACAGAAGTCCCAAGGTCCGTGAGGAGACCAGGCAGAAGGTCCTGAACGCCTTTAAGAAGCTCAATTACCACCCCAACGCTGCGGCCAAGGCCCTGGTCTCGCAGAAGAATCACAGCATCGGCATCGGTTTTTACGATGTCTCGTACATCACAGAGCCGGTCTTCGCCAACATCCTTGCCGGTGTGATCGAAGGGGCGAACCAGCACGAGTACAGCATTATCCTGTGCACGACGACAGAGAGCCAACAGACCGACGAAGAAGCCTACTTCATGAAACTGGTCAACGAAAAGCGGATAGACGGCCTGATTTTGTATGATTCCGTGTTGTCCGACCAGGTCATCCGCCAGATGAAAGAAAGGCAGTTTCCGATGGTGCTGGTGGAACGGACGCTGCCGCAGGCGGACGTTCCGGCCGTCCTGGTCGACAACGAGGATGGGATGCGCCGGCTTACCGAACATTTCATCAAGCTCGGACACAGGCGAATCGGATACATCGCCGGGCATTCCGGCTTTACAAATGTCGTGGAAAAAATTCAAGGCTACCATGCGGCCCTGGACCGGCACGGTGTAACCTCCGATATGCACCTCGTCAAGCGACGCTCTGCCGATGACGGCGCCAAACAACTGCGGCAATTCACAGAAGAATTGTTGGCGACGTCGCCGCGGCCGACGGCCATTATTATCGACAATGACAGATACATCCTGGACCTGCTCCATGCGATACAGGAGTGCGGCTTAAGCGTGCCCAAGGATATCGCCGTGGCGGGATACGGTGATGCCGAACCCATCGTTTCGTCCATCAAGCCGGCCCTGACCACCGTAAAAGTTCCGTTCCGCGATATGGGCAGGGAAGCGGTGAAGCTTCTTCTGAAACTTACGAACAAGCAAGAGATTGAGCATCCACAGGTGCGGTTGAAAGGAAAACTGATTGTCAGAGACTCCTGCGAAGCCTTGCAGGAGGGCCTGGCAACCGCCTAACCGGAAGGAGGCAGCATGATATCAAGGCAAAACGGTATGCAAGACAGGTTAAATGGAACCCCGATTTTTGAAGGAGGCCATGTTATGAGAAGCAAAGCAAAATGTATGTGGTGTTTCGTTGCGGTGTTGGCTTTGGCCCTGCCGGCGACGGCTAATACGTTGCCGGACGGCGCCGGGCCGTTCACGAACGACGCCAATACGGTGGTCCTGTATCATTTCGACACGTCAGATGGCCCTACTACTGACGCCTCGGGCAACGGCCACACACTGACGGTCAACGGAGCAGGTGCGACCCACGGCGCAGGCAGGTTCGACGAGGGCTATAGTTACAACGGCACCGACGGATATCTGTCCACGCCGAATACAACGGACTTGGGCCAGTTGCATTGGGGACCGTGCAGCTTTGAGGCCTCTGTAAAGCTGAATAACTTCGATGCCGACGGTCATGTCCTGTTCATGGGCTGGGGAGACCGAATCACCGTCACAACAAGCCACCACGTAATGTTCAGGATAATGGGTAGTCCCGATTTTATCATTTCCGACGACCCATTGTCGGTTGACACGTGGTACCACCTGGCCGTGACCTACGACGGAACGACCATGCGCGCCTTTGTCAACGGTGTAGAACAAGACACGACGCAGGCTTTTACGCCGGATGAGTACTACGTTGGTAACGCCCTGCACATAGGCGGCAACGATCCCGGTGGCGCCGGTTACATCGACGGCATCATCGACGAGGTGCGTCTGTCCAGCGTCGATCGTTCGATTCCCGAGCCGGCCACGATGCTTTTGTTATGCGGCGCAGCCGCTCCGGTTCTGCTGAAGCGAAGGCGAAAAGCCTGAGCGAAAGTCCCGAGCGCAGCCGAGGGGCTTGGTATCGGCGGTGTAGGTCTGCTGATTCGCCGGCGCAGGTAGATAGCAGCAGGTTAAAACAGCCGCGATATAATTCGCGTTAAGTATAGTGCAGGGCAAGCTCTGAAGGCGGTCGTCTGAGCCGATGGCCGCCGGAAGGGGGCTTGTGTGTGTATATATTATGATGACAGGATAAATTCCGCCCCCCAACTGCGTGTGAGGCTTACGGGTCTGCGCGGGCCGGGTTGCGTGGCATCCTGTTAGGGACTCTTAAGATAAGATGTTCAGCTTGCGAAAACGGCACGGTTTTACACTGATAGAGTTGTTGGTCGTCATTGCCATCATCTCACTGCTGACGAGTATCCTCATGCCGTCGCTGAACAACGCCAAGGAACTGGCGAAGCGCAGCGTCTGCGCCAGCAATCTGCATCACATCAGCCTGGCGGTGCACACCTACGCAGCCGAAGAGTCCGACTGGCTGCCGCCGTATTCAATCCACAGCGTCAGCATCAATTGGGATGTTTGGGCATCCTATATGGCCTATATGGGTAATCTGTTCACCCCTACGGGCGACATCGAGCCGGCCAATCTCGGCTTCGTCTATGATGCGGGTCTCATTACAGCCCCGGCCATGCTTACCTGCCCGAGCCTCGATTCCAAGAATGCTGAGGGTTGGACGCATCACGCCTATCCTGAACCGTGGGGTACTATTATCCCGGAAGGCTCGAATACAATCCGGGTCAGCTACAATTACAACCCCCACAAGGCCGCCACCGACGCCGAGCAGAAGCGCTATCAGCGATTGTCCAGCTACCCGGCCGACGAGGCGATGGCGCTGGACGTGCTGCACGACTGGTATCTGGTAGCCCATGACTCGGCGCCGGGCTGGAACCTGATGTTTGCAGACGGACATGCCGGCTTAAAAAAAAGCCAGTACGTCTACGACGAGGTTTCCAAGGGGGAATGGCCTTGTCCCGGCAACGATTGGGTAAAGTTCGACCACCTCAGGCAGACACTGGAAGAGCAATAACTGTCGCAGGCAAAGGTCCTGAGCGAGTTCGGCGGGAAGAAGAGAATAATCAATTATCAATTTCCGATGGGAATTGGCAAGTCATGAGTTCAAAAGAAGGAAGGAAACGCAAAATGTCTGGAGCCAAGACGGCGCGTACAGCAGCAGGGGCTTTGTTGATTTTGGTGATCGTTGGTTTATGGAGTTCGGCTGCGGCTGAGGTTGCAATTGTTAAGGAGGGAAAATCACAGGCGGCGATTGTAATCTCCGAAGAGCCTAGCCACCTGGAAGCTCTGGCGGCAAGCGAATTATCCCGCTACGTTAAGGAGATTACCGGAATAGCCATCCCTGTGGTTACCGGGAAAGACGAAGCTGTCAAAAAGCTGAGCAATCTTGTTCTTCTCGGTAAAGCGGATACGAACTCTTTGATTGAAAAGCTGGCCCGCGCAAAGCTTCTGAAATTATCGTCCGCTTTCCCGGGTTCAGATGGTTTTGTTATTAAGACAATAACTTCCGGAAAGAAGAATTACCTGGTTCTAGGAGGCAGCACCGACCGTGGTACGCTCTATGCGGTTTATCACTTCCTGGAAAAGATCTGCCGCGTAGGATTCTTCTGGGACGGGGAAAGAGTTCCGTCGATGGAAGCACTTTCCGTAAAGGACACTGACATAGTTGAACGGCCGTATTTCCCCGAACGATGTTCAATGGTCTCCTCCTATGCGTGGGTTTATTGGAACACATCTGATTGGAAGCGGGAAGTAGATTGGTTGGCAAAGAAGAAGTTTAACATAAGTTGGGGGTTGGTTCGGCCGGCGTTGAATAAAATAGCATTATACGAGGTATTCTCCGATCTCGGGGTCAAAGCAGTTGAGAAGGAAAAGCTGGAGTTGGAAAGAATGATGGGAGTGGTCATCGGCGACCTTGACAAGTTCGAGCAGTATCAGGTGAGGATGGCGAAAGATATTTTAAGCTACGCCCGCAGCCGGGGAATTGATCTGGTTTACGAGGCCTTTGGCGGTGGCGTGCCCGAAGAGTTTGTCGAAAAATATCCAGATTCCAGACATTTCGAAAGCAAATGGGCCGATTATGTTACCTGTTATCTTCATCCCGCCGATCCTTTTTTTACGAAGATAGGCTCGGCTTATACCAAAAAACAGCACCAAATGTTTGGTTCCAGCCACCTCTATTACATCTCTCCTTATCCGGAAATAGATCCGGGGGAAACCCGCCGGGAAAGAGATGAGCTGCAATTAAGCTTTGCCAAAGGTGTGATTGAGGGGATAAAGACAGCCGACCCCCGTGGAAGATGGTTTTGCAGCGGCTGGGCGTTCTTGGCGGGTAGGACAAAAACATGGGATAACCAGGCAGTGAAACAGTTTCTCGATGGTATTCCCAATGACAGTTTTTTGGTCTGGGACGTATGGGCCGAGATGCACCCGCTGTATAAATGGACCGATTACTTCTTCGGCAAGGACTGGGCCTTTGGGGTGCTTCATTGCTTAGGAGGCAACGTAGGTATATTTGGAGACGTCAGGGATCTGATCAAGCGGGTGCATGATGTTACTTCTGACCCCAAGGCCGGGAACTGCAAGCAGTTCTACTTGTCGCCTGAGGGGATACCCTATAACTCCATGTACCTGGACCTGACGACACAACTTGCCTGGGACCCAAAGAAGATAAAGCTGGAGAGTTATCTGGTTGACTTCGTCACCAGAAGATATGGTGCTGGATCGACTGACAATATGGTCAAATGCTGGCAGGAGTTGGTTAAAAGTGTCCATTCGACCAACAGGTATAATGATGCCTTCTATCAACGTCGCCTGGGAGGGTTTCCTTCCACCTATGTGGCGTTCACGCGTTCAAGCTTCGTCCCCGACTTTACCGAAAGGCTGCCATATATCAGGCATCTGAAGAACGCTTTGGAATATGCATTGCGCGAGAGGCATAAACAGGCGGATAACAAGCTCTATCAGCATGACCTCGTGGATATAACAAAGCAGTATCTGGGGGAACTTTTCAACTACCATCTTCTCCAATTGTATCGATCCTTTGCCAAAGGCGAACAGGTGAAGTTCGAAACTGAGGCAAAGACTATTGGCCGTATTATGGACGATCTGGAGAAAATCGTTTCCACCCGAGAAGATTATCAGATGGAACCGATCATTAAGAAAGCGCTCAAAACGCCGGGAGTCACGCCTGATACTGCTAAACGGGTTCGCGATTCCGTATCCGGATTCAGTGTCTCTGAAGGGAAATGGTCTCTGTGGGATTACAATGCCAAGGACTATTTCGAGTTGTTTAAAGGTTATCACCGAAAAAGAGTGGATTTCTACCTTGCTACGCTTCGGAAGAAGTTGCAGTTGCACCAGACGAAGATTGATTGCAAAAAGGAATTGGATCCCACCTATCGGCGGATAACTCTCGAGTTTATCAATAACGATTTGAAAGTGAAACCTGAGGACCGGTATCAAGGCAATTCCGCTCAGGCAGCGGCTGAGATTTTTTCCGCATGGAAGGATATTTCTTCGCTTGACCTTACTCCCTTATTCGGTCGGGAAGTAAAACTCGGCTCAAAGGTTGTCTGGGAAGACGATTTTTCTCGGGTAGGCGACTGGAAGCCGCTTTCCGGGAAGGGGATATTTACCAGTGACGACAAGGTGGTAACGATGAAAAGTACAAAGGAGGCCTTCAGTTATGGTTTTGATCTGCCTAAGCCGGTCAGCTTGAGCAGGCATGTTGTTATCAGTTTCCGGGCACAGCTGGTCGGGAGCATGGCGCGATTGTCAACCGTAGCAGTGATCTGGACGGATTCAGCAGGCCGGCAAAGGCACACTTATCTTTATCCCACTTCGGAAATGTGGGCTACAGGAGAATGGGAAGAGTATCGCGTCAATCTTTCAGGGTTGCTTTCTCTGCTGGGAGAATTGGAGAATGTCAAGCCCGTAACCCTGAAGGCTATTCACCTGGGTAACCGTCCTGCTCCCTGTGAGGTACGTTGGGATTGGATGAAAGTAACCACACTGGAAGAGGAATAATTCCTTCGTTATTTCCTTCACGTCGCGGCATGGCAAGGTGAGATTGAAAAGAACCGGTCCTTCAAACGTGGAAATTCATTCCGATTTCGATCGTGGCAGCATAGGCGCCTTGACGGAAACAAAACCGGGCCACTTCGTCGGTCCGACGAAGCATTGGATAAAGGCCGCCGGAATCGGCAATCAATACTATTGGTTCTGCTTCAGGCTCGACGGCGTAGCGGGCAGGACACTCACCATTGTGCTGACGGACCTCGAGGGCCTCTACCGGGGCGAGCCTCACGAAGTCTATACGAACTCGACCCAGCCGGTCGTAAGCTACGACCAGGAGACCTGGTCGAGGATCACAAACGTCCGTTACGACCCCGCCGGCCATACGTTTCAATTCACGCATCGCTATGACCGGAACACCGCGTGGGTAGCGTACGCCCACCCGTATCCGCTTGCCAAAAAGGAAGCTTACCTCTTGTCCATCGCCGGCAGTAGGCACGTGAGAATCGAACCGCTCGGCAGCTCTCGTGAGGGTCGGCCTATCGAGCTGGTGACCATCACCGATTTCTCAACGGGCGACGAGGGCAAGAAAGTGGTTTTTGTAACAGGCCTGGTTCACGCGGGTGAAGATTGCAGCGGATACTTCGTGCAGGGGATGATCGACTACCTGCTGTCCGACGAGCCGAAGGCCCTGGAGGCCGGAAAGAAAACCATCTTCAAGATTGTGCCCATGGTGAATCCGGACGGGATGTACAGGGGGATCTCCCGATACACCGCCGAAATGGAAGACGCAAGCGCGCAGTGGAGTCAGGCAGACCCCGTGGCGGAAGTAGCGTGCGTAAAAAACTGGTTGGCCGACTGGCTGGCCGCAAAGCCTATCGACGTTGTAATTGACGTTCACAGCCACGGGCAGGTGAACCCGCAGAATATAGCGTATGTGCCGGCGGATATCTTGTCCGGCTTCGTCAACGGGCTGGCTAAGCACTGGCCCGTCTCCAGGTCGGTTCATGCCTTTTCAGGATCACTTGCCGAGCATGCATACAATCAGAAGGGCATCCCCGCCATTACGCTGGAGCTGACGCAGTCGCATATCGGGGACGGCAACTATCTGGATATCGGTGATTATCTGAGTTACGGTGCCGCTACAGTCAAGGCCATGATCTAACGCATTTTTCGTAATGATTGTCGCATCGCAGTAGCAAGGAGGCGACAAGATTTACGAAAAACGCTCTGAACCTCGAACCCCGAATAAAATTTCATGCCGCTGATTGCGGGTGCAACCGGCGGCGAATTTCCATGGTACGCAAGACATTCAGCGGCAAGGCCTTGCGCGATGCGGCCATTAGTGGCTGGTGCGATGAAAAATGATGATGAAAAATACCGATTTGTAATTGACGCCGGAGGAGGTGTTTCGTCAAACTCCCAAGATTACATTTGCCGGCCCGGCCGGCGAATGTGTGGCGTGAGCTGAGAAGGGAAAAGCCGGACCGCTTTCTCGTGAGGGCGTAACGTATCGAAAAATATCAAAAAGGACCTTCTTCACGCGGCATCTTTCCGGATAAACCGGATAAAGGGAGTACGATTGATGGTATCTACTTATGGCTTGTCTTTTGAGACGCCGGTTCAGTTATGGAACGAGGCACTGCCGCTGGGCAACGGTTTGCTGGGCGCTATGGTATGGGGCGACGGGCATCCGTTGCGCATCTCACTGGATCGCACCGACCTGTGGGACCTCCGGCTCATCCCGGAGTTCAGCGGCGAGGAGTATTCCTACAAAGTCCTTCGCCAGTGGGTAGCCGAAGGCAGGGCCGAGGACGTGCATCGGGTATATGAAAGCTCCTACACCGCCCATGCCGGGCCTACGAACTTCCCGGCCGGACGAATCGAGCTTCAGCTTGCCGATAAGGCCAAATTCAAGAGCACCTCACTGGCAATCGATGACCCTGCAGCTAAGATGCAATTTGACGACGGTGCGGCGGTCGCGGTCGTTGTCCACGCCACCGAGCCGCTGGGTGTTATTACGGCCAACTCACCGGACGCGATCGTTGACGTAAAGGTAATCACGCCGCCGTTTACCCAAACCGAAGCGCCGCCGGATGAGCCAAGAGGCACCATCGGCGACGTCGGATCGGACCTGAACCAGTTGGGCTATCCCGAAGCGGAGGTGCATTCGGGCGACGGTTTTACCGGCTTCAGCCAGGAATGCTACGACGGGTTTTCGTATGCGGTCTGCCTGATGAGCCAGGCCGACGACGCCGGCTGGCGGGCGGTATGGTCGATTGCGACAAACAAGGAAGACGCCGATCCGTTCGCCCTGGCTAGGCGACGCTGCCGGCAGGCACTGGAGCGGGGCGTCGAGAACCTGCTGGTAAGCCATCGCCAGTGGTGGAAGGACTACTGGGCCAAGTCGGCGATACGGATTCCCAATAAGCTGCTCGAGCGCCAGTGGTATCTCGATACGTACAAGTTCGGCGCCGCGGCCCGGCGTGGCGCGCCGGCTATACCCTTGCAGGGGCCGTGGACGCAGGATTCCTTTCAACTGCCGGCCTGGAAGAGCGCCTATCATAACGACTTGAACACGCCGCAGTGCTACTCGTCCTACTATTCAGCCAACCACATGGAAGAGGGCGCCGGGTTCCTGGACTGGCTGTGGCGGATCAAGCCCACCGCCGAAAAGTGGACGCGACGTTTCTTCGACAAGCCAGGCCTGAACATTCCCGGCGTAAGCACGCTTGAGGGCATGCCCGTCGGAGGCTGGCACCAGTACGTTCATTCCTGCACGATTGTTGCGTGGCTGTCGCAGCACTTCTACCTGCACTGGCGATACAGCATGGACCGAAAGTTTCTGAAGGATCGTGCTTACCCGTTCCTGAAGTCGGTCGGGGTATTCCTGGAGGCCATCACCGAGAAGGGCGACGACGGCATGCGCACGCTGCCGTTGAGTTCGTCGCCGGAGTTCAACGATAACCGCCTGGAGGCGTGGTTCGGCACCATTACGAATTTCGATCTTTCACTGATTCGCTGGCTGTTCGGCGCTGCGGCGGAGCTGGCCGGGGAATTAAAACTGGCCGAGGATGCCCAGCACTTCAAAGACCTGCTGGCGGAGATGCCTCAGTTGTTCCTTTCCGACGACGACCAGAGGCTCCTGTTGACCAGGGACTTTCCTTTGCCCGAATCCCACAGGCACTTTTCGCACCTGATGGCGGTCTATCCGCTGGGCCTGTTTCTCTGGGACAAAGGCCCGGCGGACCAGCGAACCATCACCGCGGCGGTTGAAGAGCTGGAGCGGCTCGGCCCATATCACTGGGCGGGTCTGACGTATCCGTGGATGGCCTGCATCGCCGCCCGCGCCCATGACGGCTGCCGGGCGGAAAAGGCGCTGGAAACTTTTGCCAAGGCGTTCTGCTCGCGCAACAGTTTGCACATAGACGGCGACCAGAGCGGTTCGGGCACTACCAGGTTTGTCGACAAGGACTTTACGCTGGAGGCCAACTTCGCCGCCGCTGCGGCTACGCAGGAAATGCTGCTGCAAAGCTGCGGCGAGGCCGTGTACATTTTCCCGGCCGTGCCGAACAGTTGGCAGGATGTTTCGTTCGAGTCGATGCGGGCCGAAGGGGCCTTTCTGATCTCGGCTAAGCGAACCGCCGGCCAAACGCAGGAGGTAACAATCGTCGCCGAATGCGGCGGCAGGGTCAGCCTTGCCGACCCGTTCGCGGGGAAAAGCCCGAAAACTCAGCTTGCCGGCGCAAAGGAAGTTTCATCTGACAATGGCCGGCTTGTTTTCGAATGCGATGAAGGCGGCCGCGTCGAGCTGCGATTGTGAGTGTTCGTCAATCCGCAGGTCGGCAAAGAGAAAGCTGGCGAACATCGCCATGATTTTGGTTAGCGTTTGTTTTTCCAGAGGTCCCTTACCCTGTGGGCGGCTAACTTGGGCTGGCGGTCGCGGGTGAATATGCCTTTTCGGTTGCACACCACCCGCCAGATGACCTGGGCGGTCTTGAAATCGGCGAAGCTCCATATCAGGGTGCCGACCAGATAGGGTTTCGTCTCCGCGACCTTGATGGTTTCTTCGATCATCTTCGCCTGGAACTCCTCGGTCCATAGTTCCGGTGGGTCGAAGTGCAAGCCGGCGACGGAATCGGCGCCGAACTCGCTGAGCAGGATGGGTTTTTTCAGCAGGTCGTAGTAGCGGTCGAGTTCCTTGCTTAGGGCATCCAGTCCCTCGTCCAGGCGGGCTGGAAGATGATACCAGCCGTAGTAGCGGTTCAGTGAAACCACGTCGCAATGTTGAAGGATCTTCTCTCCCCTGCGTGTGCAGTCGGCGATGGTAACCGGCCTGTCGTCCAGGCTGCGAGCATGCCGGCAGACCTCTCGGAAGTATCCCTCCACTTCGGGCGTAGGCTCGCGGTAGATATCGTTGCTCTGGAGGTCCATCGGCTCGTTGGCTACGCACCACATGATCACGCTGGGCCGATTTTTGTCCTTGTCTATCGTCTTGCGGATGAACTCCTTATGTACTTCAAGCAGTTGAGGTGTAAGCACCTTCCAGTCCAGCCCCACGGCCGGAACCTCGCCCACGACCAACATGCCTTCACGATCAGCCATGTCCATCATCTCGTCGGAGTAAGGATAATGGACGCAACGGAATGCATTGGCGCCCAGCCACCGCAGCAGGGCATAATCCTTGACGATCTGCGGGCGGCAGAGACCCTTGCCCAGTATCGGAAAGTCTTCATGCTTGCCCGTGCCTCGCAGAAAGACCGGCTTGCCGTTGAGAAGGAGCTTATCACCTTCCACGCGTATCGTTCTGATGCCCACTGCCAGCGTGTACTCATCCACCGCCTGGCCTCCGGCGAGCAGCTCCACTCGCAGGCGGTACAGGTGCGGGTCCTTCGGGCACCACAGCCGGGCGTTATCGACCGTTATGTGTCCCTCGGCGAGGCCGGCCTTGACGGGCAGCTCAACGGCTGTTTCAGGGGCATCGGCAATGGATATTCGCACGGCATCGCCGCCGCCGGCCGCCACTTGGCAATGGACTTTTCCGGTTGTGGCCTCTATCTCTGTTTTTACGGAGACGTCATCGATGAAATTCTTGGCCGTCGCCTGCAATATCACCGGCCGGTGGATGCCGCCGTAGGGGAAGTAGTCGAAGCACACCGGAGGATACGAACCGGTCATAGGCCCGGCGGGCAGGCCGACCGGCAGCGTGTGCTCGTCCAGTTCGCCGTTTAAGGATATCACCAGCAGGTTTTCCTCGCCGGTGCCGGCTGCGTCGGTGGCATCGAACTGGAAGGGGAAAAACCCGCCTTTATGCTCGCCTAAAAACTTGCCGTTTACCCATACCTTGGCGTGGTAAGAGGCGGCGCCCACGTGCAAGTAGATGCGTCGCCCGGCCCAGCCGGCCGGGACGAAAAACCGCTTCTGATACCAGACCGTGCCCATGTAGTTCTTGATGTCTACTTCTGGGAAGTCCTCGGCCTGGAACTGCTCGTTGAAGCTGGCCGGCACGGCCACGGCCTTGCCGGACGAAAAACCAGACGGCCAACCAATATCCTGCCCCTTCTTCTCGGGGTCCACGTCGAATTGCCAGAAGCCGGAAAGGTCGATTTCCTCTCTGAGCCTGTTTGCCTGCGGTCTGATCACTTTGCTCTTCCTTTGTTAATTTTCAGTCTTCAACGGATTCAATAAGCAATATCTCGCCCGGTTGCAATAGTCCCGAACACCTGAGCGTGCCATCTTTCATTTGCAGGGACCACGTCGATTTCTTGTTTATGGTTCCGCGCGAGTTTATTACCGTCGTCTTCAAAAACAGGCCGCCTTTGACCGGGAGGCAGCGGCATTCGAAGCAAAGTCGGCCACCTGTCCTGCTTTTCGGGTCACGGTAGACGGCTGCGAGAATCCTGTTCGAATCACACCAGAGGCTGCCGGAAACCTGCTCGGACGGACGCGAAAAGTGAATTGCGTTGACGTCCAGTAAAGGTGTAGCCGAAGTTTTCGCGGAAAAATCAGCGATGGGTTGAAGGACAGCCAGCCGTTTGCCAGCCTTACTATTTT
>JAXHSV010000072.1:0-13052 GCA_034190305.1 Planctomycetota bacterium
CTGGCATGATACAGCCCCTTTGGATATACTTCAAGTATTCAAGTATTGCGACTTTCACCACGGGCTGCTAGACTCAACTTTGTGAACTTGGGAGAAATCTGTGACTTGGGTAAAATCAGATCGTTTGAAGGCGTTGCCGCCTTATTTGTTTGTGGAGATTGACCGCGCCAAGCGTGAAGCCATAGCGGCTGGGCGCGACGTTATTAACCTGGGCGTCGGCGACCCGGACCGTCCCACGTTCGAGTTTATAATCGAGGCCATGCGAAAGGTCGTCGGCGATCCGGCCAATCATTGCTATCCGTTCGATGAGGGCGTGCCGCGGTTTCGACAGGCGGCGGCTGATTTTATGCTGAAGCGCTACGGCGTCGAACTCGATCCTACGACCGAGATAATTACCTCGATCGGCTCAAAAGACGCCATTGCCCATCTGCCTCTGGCGGTGGTCAATCCCGGTGAGGTAGTCTTCGTTCCTCGTCCGGGGTATCCGGTCTATAATTCTGCGTCCGTCTTTGCCGGCGCCGAGCCGCATTACCTGAATCTCACAGCCGGGGATGGCTGGCTGCCGGACATTGAAGCAATCGACGCAGAGGCGGCCCGAAATGCCAAACTTATCTACGTTAACTATCCCAACAATCCGACAGCCGCGGGAGGGGATCTGTGCTGGTACGAAAAACTCATAGCCTGGGCCAGGGACAACGAGATAATCGTGGCTTCCGACGCCGCCTACAACGAAGTATATTTCGAGACACCCCCTTCGAGTATCCTCCAGGTCGGCGGCGCTAAGGATGTAGCGGTGGAGTTCCACTCGCTTTCCAAGACTTTTAATATGACCGGATGGCGGATTGGATGGGTTGCGGGCAACGCCGAAGTCATAGACGCACTGGCGGCGGTGAAGGGCAACGTGGATTCCGGTCAGTTCAATGCCGTCCAGTGGGCCGGCGTAGCGGCGCTGGATGGTTTCGAAAGAGAAGAAATTATCAACCAGCGGCGATTGTACCAGGCCCGACGCGATGCGCTGTGTGACGGGTTGGCGAAGCTGGGTTATGACGTTTCTCCACCGGCTGCGACGTTCTATGTCTGGTGCCGATGCCCCGACGGTGCAGATTCGATGACCTTCGCCAAAAGATGCCTGTCCGAGGCGGATGTCGTCTTCATTCCCGGAATAGGATTCGGGCCGACGGGCGAGGGTTATTTCCGCGCCGCACTGACCGTAGAGACCGAGCGAATCGACGAAGCCATCGAACGCATGGCGAAACTTTCATGGTGAGCGTTCTAACAGCATTAACCACAAAGGACACAAAGATAAAAACAGAGATATAAATTTTTTGTTCTTGGTGTTCTTTGTGATCTTTGTGGTTTAATTCTTTTGTTGATAGAAAATAAGGATGGTATGAAGCACGTTGCTTACATTGGTTTAGGATGTAACATCGAGCCGCGGGCGCAAACGCTTATGCGCGCGCTGAAACTGCTTAATGGGCGCGACGACATATCTGTTCGCAGGATAAGTCAGTTCATTCAGACCGAACCGGTCGGTGGTCCGCCGGACCAGCCCGAATATATGAACGCCGCAGCCATGCTGATTGTGGACATCGAGTCGGAACCGCTGCTGGTCGTTATGCAGCAGATTGAGGCAGAACTCGGACGAGATCGAAGCAGCGAGCAACGATGGGGGCCAAGGACTTGCGACCTGGATATGCTTCTGTTCGACGATGAGATTATCGAAAGCGAAAGGTTGACACTGCCTCATCCGCGGATGCACGAGCGGCTGTTTGTCTTGAAACCTCTGGCCGAAATTGCCGAGAAGGTCGTCCATCCCGTTCTGGGCAAAACAGTCGCCGAACTTCTTGCGGCGATGAGAAGATGAGAAAAAAATATCGACACAGAAACGCAGAGGGACAGAGGTATAAAACAGAAAGAATTTCTTCTTTAATAATCTCTGTCCCTATGCGTTTCTGTGTCGCATTTGTTTAGTGATTTGATGAGCGCGAAATTAATAAGTATAATAGGCCCACCGGCTGTTGGAAAGACGACGCTGGCTGAGCATTTGGCGAGGGACTTGCCGGCCAGGATGGTCCGCGAAGATTACGCGGGAAATCCGTTCCTTGCCGATTATTTTCTCGGGCGAGCGGAGTTCGCCCTGCCTGCTCAGTTGTTTTTTTTATTCTCCCGCCTGAACCAGTTGAAGTCCGACGTGCTGGCGGACGGCGAAACGATCGTCAGCGATTACGGCTTCTGTCAGGACGCCGTATATGCGGATGGAAACTTGTCGCAAGACGACCTGCTCGTTTATCATCGCCTGGCTGGACCTGTCGAAAAAATGGTCAAACAGCCTGATGTTCTGGTTCATCTGGACGGGCCCGAGGATTTATTGCTGATGCGTATTGCCCACCGGGGTCGGCGGTACGAAACAGTGTTCACAGCCGATTTTCTCGCCCGGCTGCGTCGAGCGTACAGGAAGATAGTTGCAGGTGCTGATTGTCCGGTAATTAATATCGACGTCGGCGAGGTGGACATTCTGGCCGAGTCGGACCAGGCGAAGTTGCTTCGGGACATCAGGGAGGTATTGTAAGTGAAGGTTGCTAAAACAATTGAAGAGATTCGCATACTCGTGTTCGAGACTCGCAGCAGCGGCGCGAATCAGATCGGCCTGGTGCCGACGATGGGTGCACTGCACGAGGGACATTTCAGTCTGATCGAGATTGCCAGGAGCGAGTGCGATTTCGTCGCGGTGAGCATCTTCGTCAATCCCACCCAGTTCGGACCGAACGAGGATTACCGCCGCTACCCCCGTCCGCTCGAAGAGGACTTGGCCGGCTGCGAATCTCGCGGTATCGATGCGGTATTCGCACCCTCAGTCGATGAGATGTACCCAGCCGGTTTTGTAACGACCGTCAGCGTTGCGGGTCTGACCGAGTCGATGGAGGGGCTGCACAGGCCCGGACATTTCGACGGCGTCTGCACCGTGGTCGCCAAACTCTTCAACATTGTTACGCCGGACGTTGCTTATTTCGGGGCAAAGGATTATCAGCAGGCCACCGTTATCAAAAAGATGGTTGCCGATCTGGACATGCCTCTTCGTATTAATCTTTGCCCGACAATCCGCGAGGCCGACGGTTTGGCGATGTCCAGCCGGAATGCCTATCTCAGCGATGATGAGCGGTCCCAGTCCTCGGCCTTGTCTGAATCGCTGTCTCTGGCCGAGAGGCTTATACGCGAAGGTTCTCGCAAGGCGGAGGATATAATCACCGACGTTCACCGACACCTGACCGACAAAGCCCCGCTGGGTAAGGTTGATTATGTTGCAATCGTAAAACCGGACAGCCTGGAGGCTGTGGAGACTGTTGAAAGTGATGTTATGATTGCTTTGGCGGTTCGATTCCCGTCGGCCAGACTGATAGATAATGTGCGTGTGGGAATGCTGAATAATAAATGCTAAAATGATAAATACCGTTCGCAGATCGTTGATCGCGTTTTTTAAGTTTATCATTCATCATTCATCATTTATCATTTGATTGATGCAACAGATAATCTCAGATTTCGGTCGTATCAACCTCTTCGGCCACTCTGTCGCTTTGCGCATATACGGGTACGGTCTGATGCTCGTGTTGGGTTTTATTTGCGCGACTTATCTGGCCAGACGGCGTGCGAAGCGATTCGGCGAGAGTCCGGATGTAGTCGTAACACTTGGATTGCTGTCGCTGGTAGGCGGGATTTTAGGCGCTAGGCTGGCGTTCGTGATAGAGAAGTGGGACGAACAGTTCGCCTGGCGGGCCGACCGATTTAGTGAAATCCTTAATGTAACCTCCGGCGGACTGATATATTTTGGCGGAGTAGTCCTGGCGGTCGTGGTGGTCATGGTGTATCTGGGCATGCGGCGGTTGCCGATAAGGCGATACCTGGATATCCTTGCCCCGGTCGTGATGCTTGGTCTGGCCTTCGGGCGAATGGGATGCCTGCTGAACGGCTGCTGCTTCGGCAGGAGGTGCAACGCGGATTATTCCCTTGCAATGCGGTTTCCTTATGCTTCACGTCCGCTGCTGATGCTCGATAATGGCGCTAATGAATTCGGCGCCGCGTCGGTCTCGCCGGTCTTTTCCCATCAGGTCGCCGTTGGCCCTGAAGGGGGAGGCCTGGACGCCAATGACTTACCGCCGTGGTTGTTTGTACAGAACTCCAACGGCCTCCCACTATGCAATACTCGCGGCGGGCCTATTCTGAAATCGCCTTCTGAACTGACTGTCGAGCAGGCGCGTCAGGCCGCCGAACTGCAATCGCTTCCGGTCCAACCGGCCCAGGCGTTTGGGGTGGTCAATGCCTTGCTTATTTCGGGCCTGCTGTTGTGCTTTTCCCGCCTTCGTCGGCGAGAGGGACAGGTCTTTGCAATGATGCTGATACTGTATCCTATAACGCGATTTGCTCTTGAAGGCATCCGCGGTGATAATCCGCACAACCTGTTTCAACTGGAATTAACGCACAATCAGTACACTTCAGTTGTTATGATAGTTGTCGGCTTAGTGCTTTTTTTCGCTTTGCGATATTTTCAGGCGTACGCCGGACCGTTTTGTTCAGAGCGTGCGCCGGGGGCTGAACCACAGCGACAAGATCGGACAAAACAAAGGAAAAGGAAACGCTGATGAACAGGAAAAATTTTACAGTCATGTTGGTTGTTCTGTGTATATCGACGACGGTCGTTGCTCAATCCACCGAGGGAAAAGCGGTCCAATCGATACCTGAACTGGTTTCTCGTGTAACCGGCGCAATGGTGCGTCTGGAGTTTGTTATCGACAGCAGGATTGTCCCCCCTCAGCGACACAGCGGGCAGTGTGTCTGCATAGATGCGTCGAAAAGGTTGTTTTTGACCCGTGACCTGGTGGGGGGCATACCGGAGGGGGAGTTGAGGGATTTTGTCATCGTTACTGCCGGTATCGGGGGCAAGCGGATCAAGGCCGAGTTTGTTGGTATGGATTACGAAACTGGCCTGTCGTTTGTGCGCGCCACAGAGAAGCACAATTTTTCAGAGGTGCGTTTTGCCCGCACGTCCAACCTTCGCCTGGGGCGGCGGGTCTTGTCAGTAGGGCTGCTTGGTCCGCAGACGGGCAACACGCCGTATCTCGGCACCGGTGTGGTTTCATCTGTGGTCCGCCTGCCACATCAAGTCGTCTATGTCAGTGGCGGCGAACTCACGAATTCCTCTTCTCCGGTATTTACCGATGACGGCAGAGCCATCGGACTTATTGCCGGGCAACTGCCCATGGAGTACCGTATGATGGCGCAAGGAAGATGGGCCGACGTTGGACTTGCCGGACAACAGGCCGGAAAGTTCTTTATGCCGGTCGAAGAGTTTATTGGCGCTTTAAGTGAACCGGTGGGCGCAAAAAAACTACCGTGGGCGGGCTTTGTAAAATTTTATCCTGTAAACCCCGAACAGGCAGAGACCATAACGAATCTGGGCGGCGCCACTGCGGTACTGGTCGGTCAGGTAATTCCCGACAGTCCCGCTGCGAAGGTAGGCATCAAACAGGCCGACGCCATAGTGGCCTTTGAGGGTGTGCCGCTGGAAAAACTGGCTACGCCCGACTTAACCGTTACCCAATTAACAAAGCAATTACTTCGCCGTAAAGTCGGCAGTAAGGTTTCGCTGACGCTTCTACGAAAGGGTGAACGGCAAACGGTTCAGGTTGAACTGGTAGCGATGCCGACCCAGCCTAACGAAGCTCCACATTATTATAACAAGCCACTCGGTATTGTCGCACGCGACATGGTGATCTGGGACCGATACATCGGGCTGGAAAAACCTCTTATGGAGAAAGGCACTATCATAACAATGGTTCGCCGGGATTCGCCTGCTGCCAAGGGTCAGTTAAAGCCCGGCGATTTTATTACAGCCATAAATGATGTAGCGGCGCCGTCAACAACGGCGATGGGAAGCATACTCGACACCCTGGCCAAGGCCGGCAGCACAAAACCGATTAATTTCATTGTCAAACGAGGCGATAAGCCCGAAGTGCTTGTCGTCAATCCTGAGTAGCATTTGGATTCAGCATTTGGCAATCAACATAGCCCGAATCGATGAAATCGGTCCGAGTATGGGGAATACACTGACATGAGGAGGTTAGGCATGGCGATTATTAGAGTGCTTCCTTTGCTTTGGACTATTTCCGTCTTATCCGTCGCCTCCGGCGCAGAGGTTCAGACGCCGTCTGCCGAAGACCGCTTATCCGCCGAAAGTCTCACTCATGAGGCGAGGTCGCTTTGGCACATGCGTTCCGGGTCAACGCCGGCGAGGGTCGGCAGAACTCTGGCCCTGTTGCGGTACGCCCGGAGGCTTTACCCTTCAGGCGAAGATGCAAATCGCCAACTGATTGACCTTTACGAGGGGGTGGGGGATATGAAAGACGCTGCAGCCGCCGCTGAGGCATGCGTTGTGGCGTCGCCCGAAGACTATGCCTGCGGAGTCAGATGGATTCGCCTGGTGCTTCAGGGGCTCAATACAGCCGATAAGCGCGTCGGTTTCCTCAAATCGGTTGTTGATAATGAGAAACTCTCCGACGGTATTCGTGCAGCCGCTGCCGTCGGGCTTTGTAAGATATATCAGGGGCAGAGTCGAAAACAGGATGCCCTGCTGGCGGCTGAACAGGCGCTGCGATTTGACGCTCACGAACCAGCTGCACTGCAAATGCAGGCAAAAATCGCCAAACGGACCGCTCCGGACGAGGTGTTCGTCTCGGACCTGGCGGCTTTCGGGTCGAACCCGCGAAGCATGTACACTTCTGAGGTTCTGGCAAAGTCGCTTAAGGATGCCGGACTTTACGAGGATTCGCTGATTTTCTACGAGCATGCCTTCGCCATCGCCGAGGCGACCAGCCCGCCGGACGACGAAAAGGAATTATTATTGGTCGATTACTTCAATGCGATGCTTGACGCAGGTCAGGCTGAAAAGGCCATTGCATTTTTCACTCCGCATCTGAAGCGCTACAGTCGGAGCCTTAAACTGCTTGGATTGATGGTCGAGGCGCACCGATCTGTCGGCAGGGACGACCAGGCCGCCGCTTACGTTGAGACCATGGCAAGGATTTATGGACCCCTTTCCTCGCCCGGGGTGAAGTTGAGCGGACCGTCGGCTGCCGAACTGGGGTGGTTCGATCTCGTGTATCGGTCTCGCCCGGCAGAGGCGATTCAGTGGGCTAAATCTGCTGCACTTTCGGATGGGGATAATCTATTCGTCCAGAGGGTTCTCGGTGCTGCGGAACTGGCTGTCGGGCAGACGGATGAGGGGACAAAGCGACTTGCAAGGCTGATTGAAAAAGACCCGTACGCCGCTGCTGTCCTGGCGGAATACTATTATCTAAATGACAAGGCGGACGAAGGAGCGAAGGCGCTGCTTAAAACCGTCGGCAACATTCGCACCGGTCCGGCCTGGCGGGCGATGAAGGCTGTTGCCGCGAAATATAAAGTCAAACTTCCACCCGCACCACATGCCGACCGGATGAGCAGCGCCTTGACCAAACTCCCCGCGCATTTGCTCGATATGGGGCGGTATCCGGAGCGGTTTGTCAGCGTGAAATTAATCGCGCCGAAGATCAAAGTGGCGCCGGGCGAACCCGTAGCCGTTACCATCGTAATGGAAAACACCTCAAAACATCCGGTTCCGCTGGGGGTAACGGGACTGTTCAATCCGTCGCTGTTTTTAAGCGTGACGGTGGAAGGAACGGTTACAGCGAACTTGCCCAATTTGACGCTTTTGACATTACCGGCGCCCAAATATCTTGCCCCGGGTAAAAAGGTTTCCCGGACGGTTCGCGTGGACGTCGGCGAAGCCGAAGAAATGCTCACAGCCCATCCCCTGGCGGAAATGAAATTGACTGTGCAATCCCTGTTGGACCCGCTCCAGACAGGTAAGCAATTATTCTCTTCGGCGCAGGGAATAAAGATTACTCCGGTAACGATTTACCGCACCGGGCTGTTTGATGTTTCCGGTGGTGAGAAGTCCGCCCGGATGGCGCTGGGATACATCGTTCGGGACCTTAAGCAAGGCTCACCGGCCGAGCAAATGCGAGCGGCCAGGCAAACGGCGTCGCTGCTGGGATACGTTTGCAGGAGTGAGGTAGGCAAGGCAAAGCCGATTTTGCCGAAGGTGCTCACCAGGCCCATACTCATGAGCATGACGAAAGCGTTTCTTGAGGCCCGGTCGTCCGTTGTTCGAGCCGAGATGCTCGCAGCCCTTCGGTGGGTTGACCTCGATGCACAGCTTATCTCGCTGATGGCGCCGATAATTCAGGATGCCAGCGGACTGGTGCGAATGCGATTGATAGAACTACTGGCAGCGAAGCGAACGAGGGGATACCGGACCTTGCTGGACCATTTCGCGGCCGACAGCGATGAGATAGTTCGCGAAATGACAAAAGCCATGAGAGAACAAAAAGATTAAACCACAAAGAACATACCTGCCTACCGGCAGGCAGGAAGAATACGAAGAACAGAAGAAAAAAATTTCTTTTTATTTTCTTTGTGTTCTTTGTGCCCTTTGTGGTTCATTCTTCTTATGCGGCGATTCGTTGACCTACATACTCATTCAACCGCTTCGGACGGAGACCTTAGGCCTGCGGATCTGGTCCGTCAGGCCGAAGCAGAACACCTGGCGGCATTGGCGCTGACGGACCACGATACTGTCGCGGGACTAAATGAGGCGCGACGGGCCGCTGAGTCGCTGGAGGTCCGGTTCGTGCCCGGAATTGAAATCTCCGCAATCTTTGCCGGCGGGATGCTGCATATCATCGGCCTGGGGGTCGATTCGAATAACGGACACTTACAGGAAATAACCCGGTTGCTTCGTCAGGCCCGAAACGAACGCAACCCACAAATGGTCGCCAAACTGCGCGAATTGGGCATGGATGTCTCCATGAATGAGCTGGTTGCACTGGCATCGCATGGAAACCGCTCGGATACCGATTCAGTCATGGTAGGCAGGATGCACATGGCAAAACTTTTACGGATTAAAGGGTGCGTTGGCAGTGAGGCAGAGGCCTTCGAACGCTATATTGGCAACGGCAGGCCGGCATACGTTGACAAGGAAAGACTTTCTGCCCGCGAAGTAATCGATGCCGTTCATTCAGCAGGCGGCATGGCGATACTGGCACATCCTTGCGAATTGAACTGCGCAAATAATGCCGTTCTTGAGCGAGTTGTCAAATCACTCGTCCACGACGGGATTGACGGGATCGAGGTGTATCATTCCAGCCATAGAGATCGGCAAACCAGCACATACCTTAATCTTGCCCGAAGTTTGAGGCTGATGGTGTCGGGCGGGTCGGACTTTCACGGTTCGGCCAAATCCGGCGTGAAACTGGGCCGGCCTCGCGTCCCCCTTGAGGTCGTCGAACAAATCCTTGCTAAAGTTACCGTTTGACTGATACTTTTTAATCCTGTGAAGGTCCTCCGAAACACCCTGATTTTAGTTATTGCTGCTGAATGTGGCGGGTGCGTCCAGCAGGGAAAAAACACAGGCGTTGACAACGTTATCGAAAAGATGTTCGGCCCGTCGCCGAAGGTACTTGTCAAACAGATGTTCGAGTCGGACGATCCGGACCTGCGGAGGGATGCGATTGACCGGTTGTCGGAAAAAGATTGGGGTCGGCGCGGTTCGTACCTGAAAGCCTATGCAATTCTGACCGGAGACCCCGCTGCGACCGTTCGAAGTGCAGCCGTACGCGCGCTCGGAAGAAGCGGTAACGCCGAATATGCAAAGGAAGTCGTCGCAACCTTGTCCGACCGCAAAGCGTCCGTGCGAACCGATGCGGCTGTGGCGCTGGATTCTATATTCGCGCCGGACGCAATCGAACCGCTGTCGGCCAGAGCGACTTCCGACGTCTCGCCCGAAGTTCGCGTCGCAGCCGCCCAGGCACTTCGTCAATATCGGCGCGCGGATGTTCTGGAGACGCTGTTGCGATGCCTGGAGGATATGAAACTCGCCGTCCGGTTACAGGCTGCCGAATCATTGAGCGAACTGACCGGCAAAAACGCCGGAACCGACGTCCGCGCCTGGAGACGGATACTGGACGGAAAAATCGATCCGTTCACAACGACAGCCCCGGCGAAGAAAAAATCATGGTGGAAAAGATTCTAACGCCGGCGGAATACACTGCAATAGCGGAGAAAAAATGCAACATCCCAAGGTAGTGGTTATCGGTGCAGGAAGTCTGTTTTTCGGGCGTCAAGCCGTCTGGCAAATGATCCATTCCAAGCATTTGCAGATGGGTACACTCGGCCTGGTGGATACCAATACCGAGCGGCTTGAAAAAATGTCAGCCTTGGCGCGCAAGGTCGTCGAGCATACCGACGTGCCGCTGGCGGTCGAGGCCTCTGTCGAACGAAAAGACGTCCTGAAAGACGCAGACTTCGTAGTATTGAGTTTCGCTGACCGGGGCGTGCATTTTCGAGGAGTCGATTGCGACGTCTCGTCCAAATACGGCATCCGTATGTGCAGCGGCGACACCATAGGTCCGGGCGGGATATTCCGGGCATTGCGGGAATTTCCGGTAATCCTGGAGTGCACTAGGGACATTGAGCAACTATGCCCAAGCGCATGGGTAATAAATTACATCAATCCCACTGCCGTCGGCGGTATCGGCTTGAGACGCCACACGCCGAAACTCAAAAGTTTCGCCTTGTGTAGCAGTCAGCACATGCCGCATATTAAAATCGCTTACGCAAAACGGGCGGGAATTATCAAAACGGACGAGGAGTTCACAGGCGAGATTGACAAGAAATTCGACTTGCGGATTGCCGGCGTGAACCATTTTACCTGGATGCTCAAGGCCGAGTTCGACGGAAGGGACGTTACAGGCGCTATTGCCGAAACAATCCGACGTCAGGCTGCCACCGAGGGCGACGGCGGCGACACCGGCGCTAAGGCCGAGGCCAATGACGCCATTGGTTACGCTCTCTATGAAGTCTTCGGATATATCCCGACCGTCGTGGGGCACACCAAGGAATATGTTCGTTTCTGGCAGGGGTTGGGCAGGAGCACGGATCCTGTCGGCATGTTGGACATCTGGCAGACCGGCCCGCGGTATGAGCGCCACGACGAGATGTGGCGGCAGGTGGATGGTTTCCTGGACGGGACGATCCCGATTGGGGATTATATGTCGTCCTTCGGGCCCGACCACGCCACGGACATTATCGAGTCGATAGTCGCCGACTTGGGCAAACCGTTCTACATTAATACGTTTAATGATGGTGCGGTAACCAACATGGCCGACGACGCTTACCTGGAGTTATTGTGCGACATTGACGCCGATGGAATCCGACCTCGACCGGTCGGCGAGTTTCCTCGCGGCTTGCGGTCGCTGACCGAGCAGGTGCTGGACACACACGAACTGACGGTTGAAGCGGCCGTTACATGCCGGCGCGACATCCTTCGCAAGGCGATGCTTACCGACCCGTTGGCTGTATCCATAGCCGATGCGGACGCGATGATCGAAGAATTACTCGAAGCCGAAAAGGACGCCCTGCCGAAAAAGTGGTTCGATTACCCCCAAGGCGGGGATTAAGTTACGTCAACTTGCCATGAAAAGTAAAATCGTACAGGACGAATTGGTTCACACCGGTAAAATATGCCGGGTGCATCGCATCGGGTTGCAAATGGACACAGGCGAGGTAGTACCTCGAGATTTGATTGAGTTTGACGACGCGGTTGTGGTGGTTCCGGTGCTGTCGGACGGCTCGGTGGTGCTGATTCGTAACGAGCGGTTTGCGGTCGGCGAGGAACTGTACGAATTCCCCGCCGGCAAAATCGACGACGATGAGGCTCCGGAGACCTGCGCCGCGCGTGAATTGATCGAGGAGACCGGATACACCGCAGGCCGGCTTGAGAAACTGGGCGGATTTTATTCCTGTCCCGGTGCGGTTACTGAATACCTTCACGCCTTCGCGGCGACGGAACTTATAGAGGGTGTTCAGGCGCTCGAAAAACACGAACGCATAAAGGTCGAACTCGTCGCCCCGGGTCGAATTGACGATATGATACGCACCGGCCTGCTGCACGACGCCAAGAGTATCTCCGCTTGGGCGATGTGGCGGCTGATGGAGTCCAAGCCATGAGTTGGCGCGACCGACCATACGCACAATATGATTACAATGCACGCCAGCCGAGGCGTTTCGGCGGGTTCATGGGAGGCATGCCCAGGCCGGGACGCGTCGTAGGCCGGCTGCTGATTGTTAACGTCGTCATCTTTTTCCTCCAGATTTTCCCAGCCTTCAACGCGGAACTGATGAAATGGTGCACCGTCATACCCGCCTACTGGTGGCAGGTGTGGCGGTATATCACTTTTCAATTTCTCCATGCGGGGCTGTTTCATATTCTCTTCAACATGATAGGTTTGTATTTTTTAGGGATGATGCTGGAGGCTTACTGGGGCGGGCGGCGGTTCCTGGTGTTTTATCTCGGCTGCGGCGCCGTTGCCGGCGTGGCCCATGTCGTCATGGCCTTTGCCATGAGCAGGGGAATGGAAGCGAAACTGCTGGGGGCTTCGGGGGGAGTGTACGGTGTAGTGCTGGCTTGCGCCGTGTTATTCCCTCAGATTCGCGTGATTGTGTTCCTGTTTCCGATGCCGATTCGCACAGCGGCGGCGCTGTTCCTTGGAATAGCGGCCTTTTTCACACTTCAGGAAATCGCCGCCGGCGGAGCGATGAGCGGCGGTGTCTCTCACGTCGCCCATCTCGGTGGGGCGGCAGCGGCGGCTGTGTGGATTTGGGTGTTGCCGAGGGTACGTATGAAACTGCGCTTTGGCAACAGGCCGGCAGGACAGGGACGATGGGAAAAGAAACTCAAGCGCCGTCAGGAGCAACAGGAAAAAATCGATCGCATACTCGACAAGATAAGACGTGAAGGCATCGGATCGCTCAGCAGGGGCGAGAAAAGAACGCTGCAACAAACGACCGAAGAAATGAAAAACGGTGAATGATAAATGTTAAACTGAAAAAGCGTTCAGCATTCAGCATTTCTCATTTAGAACTTAATATTTATCACTGGGTGCTATGAAATACGTCTCTAC
>JAXHSV010000073.1:0-12861 GCA_034190305.1 Planctomycetota bacterium
GGCTGGGGTTGTGACGAATACGGGCTGTTCGTCCCGCAAGGAAACGCCCCAAACACCCGCTGAAACCAAAAACGAACCCAAAACAACGGAGAAAACTGTGAAGCAAACAAATAAGGAAACCGCAAAGAATCCCGTCGTCGTAATCGAGACATCCATGGGCGCAATCAAGGCCGAACTTTGGGCGGACAAAGCCCCCAAGACGGTGGCGAATTTCCTTCGCTACACCGATGAGAATTATTACGACGGACTTATCTTCCATCGCGTCATCGACGGTTTCATGATCCAGGGCGGCGGGTTCACGCCGGATATGCGACAGAAGCCCACGCACGAACCGATAAAAAATGAGGCCTCGGCAGAGGCGCCCAACGCTCGCGGCACGCTTGCTATGGCCCGCACCGGCGAGGTCCACAGCGCCACCGCCCAGTTCTTCATCAACCTCGTGGACAACAATTTCCTCAATCACAAGGACGAAACGCCTCGCGGCTTCGGGTACTGCGCCTTCGGCAAGGTCGTCGAAGGCATGGACGTGGTCGAAAGAATCGCCAAGGTCGGGACAGGAAACGCCGGGCCGCACCAGAACGTTCCGATCCAGCCGGTCATTATCAAGAGCATCCGCCGGAGCGAATAGGAATCATTCGCTTTTTCATCCGAGGTACGTTAATGGCATCGGCCGATAAGTGGGATTTCTGGATTGATCGGGGCGGGACGTTCACGGACGTTGTCGCCCGCGACCCGAACGGTCAAATCCACGTCCACAAACTGCTCAGCGAAAACCCCGAACACTACGAGGATGCCCCGCTGGCGGGTATCCGCCGATTTCTGGGCGTCGAACCGGGCGGCGCCATTCCGGCCCGGCGGATTCGGACAGTCAAGATGGGCACGACGGTGGCCACAAACGCACTTCTGGAGCGGCAGGGCGCGCCGGTATGCCTTCTGGTTACTCGCGGCTTCGCCGACCTGCTGGAAATAGCCTACCAGGACCGTCCCGACATCTTCGCCCTTCACATTGTCAAGCCCTCGCAGATTACCGCAGAGGTAATCGAGATTGACGAGCGAGTTATGGCCGAAGGTACGGTCCGGCGCTCGCCGGACCCCGCCAGAATCCGCGCGGACCTGGAGGCCGCTTACGCCCGCGGGATTCGCTCGGCGGCGGTGGTCTTCATGCACTCTTACGCGTATCCGGAACATGAACTTATCGTCGGGCAAATCGCCCGCGAGGTCGGTTTCGAGCACGTCAGTCTAAGCCACGAGGTTTCCGGCGAGATAAAGGCGGTCGCCCGAGGCAGCACGACCGCCGTCGATGCTTATCTTACGCCGATTCTCCGCCGGTACGTCGCCCGGGTTCGCAATCCCCTGGGGAAGGGAGTGGATTTGCGGTTCATGCAGTCTCACGGCGGGCTGACCGACGCAGACAACTTCACCGGCGCAGGGGCGATTCTCTCAGGACCGGCGGGCGGAGTGGTGGCCTGCGCGTATGCCGCCCGCCTGGCGGGGCTTGAGAAGGTCATCGGATTCGATATGGGCGGCACCAGCACCGACGTGAGCCGATACGACGGTCAGTACGAGCGGGTCTTCGAGACGATCACCGCCGGCGTTCGAATCCAGGCGCCTATGATGAACATCAACACCGTCGCAGCCGGCGGCGGGTCGATTATAAGTTTTATCGACGGCAGGATGCGTGTCGGACCCGACAGCGCGGGGGCAAATCCGGGTCCCGCCTGTTACCGTCGCGGCGGACCGGCGTCTGTTACCGACGCAAACGCCGTGCTGGGGCGAATCCAGTCCCGGCATTTCCCCGCCTGTTTCGGTCCACACGCCGACCAGTCTCTGGACGTAAACGCCTCTCGTGAGGCGCTGGCGGATATCGCCAAAAAAATCCGCGCCGAGACGGGAAAGGACATCTCCGTTGAGGAATCGGCAGCCGGATTCATCCGTATCGCCAACGAGAACATGGTAAAACCGATCCGCGAGATAAGCGTCGCCCGGGGATACGACGTGCGGGAGTACGCCCTGGTTTGTTTCGGGGGAGCCGGCGCTCAGCACGCATGCGCTGTTGCCGAAGCCCTGGGGATTCGGACGATCCTGCTTCACCCTCTGGCCGGTGTGCTCAGCGCCTACGGTATGGGCCTGGCCGAAATGATCAGCACCGACGTCAAGGCTGCGCTCGAACCGCTCGATGAGAGGACGCTTTCGAGACTTGAGGGACGCTTGGCCTCTATTGAATCGACGGGACGTCAAAAGATGCGCGATCAGGGCGTTTCCGACGAACTAATCAGCCATCTCCGTTCACTGGACCTGCGATACGAAGGTGTGGACGCCTACCTCAACGTGCCGCTGAGAACGGACGCCGACCCGCGAGAGGATTTCGAGAATCTCCATAAACAACTCTTCGGATTCATCAAGCCGAACCATCCGATCGAAGTGGTCAACATTCGCGTCGAAACCACCGGACGGACGGTAAAACCCGACGAACCGGCAGTCGAGGCCGACGACCATGAGGTTGACAAACGAACGGCAATCGACTCGGTTACGGTGCACTTCGACGTCCTGGAGCCGGACGGAAAACGGATACTTCAGCCGACGGAAACGCCGATCTACCGCCGAAGCGACCTGAAAAGCGGCGCTTGGCTGTCCGGTCCGGCGATGATTATCGAGGATGTCTCGACAATCGTTGTCGATCCGGGCTGGACCGCACGAGTTAACGAGCGAGGACACCTTGTACTGACCGCAACGCCCCGCCGGAAGTGGCGCGAAAGCGTTACATCCGAGCGAGACCCGGTGCTGCTGGAGATTTTCAATAACCTGTTCATGTCAATCGCCGAGCAGATGGGCCTGACGCTTCAAAAGGTCAGCCACTCGACGAACATCAAGGAGCGTCTGGACTTTTCATGCGCCCTGTTCGACTCACAAGGCGACCTGGTCGCCAATGCCCCGCACATTCCCGTCCACCTCGGCGCTATGGGCGAGTCTGTCCGCTGCCTCATTGAAGCCCGCGGCAATTCGGTCCGCCCCGGCGACGTCTATGCGACAAACGACCCGTACCACGGCGGTTCGCACCTGCCGGACGTAACTGTCGTTACACCCGTTTTCCCACCGTCATCCGCCGAAAGAAAGGCCCTGTTTTTCGTCGCCAGTCGGGGACATCACGCCGACATCGGAGGAATAACCCCCGGTTCGATGCCGCCCGAATCCCGCACAATCGACGAGGAGGGCGTCCTTATACATAATTTTTCACTCGTCGAGGAAGGGCAATTTCGCGAAGCCGAGTTTATCGCCCTTCTGACCGGAGGAAATCATCCTGCACGAAATATCCGCGAGCGCCTCAGCGACGTGCGAGCCGCCATCGCCGCCAACGCCGCCGGCGTCCGCCTGCTGGAAGAACTTACTGAACGTTACGGCCTGGAGGTTGTGAAGGCTTATATGCAGCACGTAAAGGACAACGCTGCTCTGGCTATGCGGGCGGTTCTGTCGGAACTTACCGACGGCGAGCATAGATTCGAGGATTTTCTCGACGACGGAGCGAAGATTACCGTAACGGTCCGGATTGTCGGGGACCGGGCCGAGGTCGATTTCACGGGCACCGATGGTCAACTACCCGGCAATCTGAACGCCCCGCGAGCCGTCGCCGTTGCGGCAGTGCTGTACGTCTTCCGAACGCTGATTCGACGACCGGTTCCGTTGAATGCCGGCTGCCTGGTTCCCATTGAAATAAAGACCCCTGCCGGTTCGCTGCTCAATCCGAACCCGCCGGCGGCGGTTGCCGGTGGAAACGTCGAAACCTCCATGCGCATCACCGACGTAATCTACGCAGCGCTGGGCAAACTTTCAGCCGGTCAGGGAACGATGAACAACCTGACCTTCGGAACCGACCAGAGCACATATTACGAGACGATCTGCGGAGGGGCCGGAGCGGGTTTCGGCTTCGACGGCGCCGACGCGGTCCACACCCATATGACCAACACAAGAATTACCGATCCGGAAGTAATCGAGCGGCGCTATCCGGTCCTTCTGCAGACATTCGAGGTGCGGAGCGGTTCCGGCGGAAAAGGCGTCTGGTGCGGCGGCAACGGAGTACGCCGAAGGATCGAATTTCTCGAACCCATGAGCGCAGCGATATTGTCCGAGCGCCGCGTGCGCGCGCCGTTCGGACTCAACGGCGCATGCGACGGAAAGAAAGGAAGAAACCTGCTGATTCGCGGGGATGTTGAGAAAGAACTGCCGGGCAAGGTGCAGTTGCCCGTCGAAGTCGGCGACGTCATTCTCGTCGAGACGCCCGGCGGCGGCGGGTATAACCCGTCGCCCGACGAGTGGGCGACAATGCCGCCTGCGACGGCAAGGCAACTATTCCGACAGGCCCGTTACACCGGTCCGACGGTCGGTATTTCAACCGGGCATGTCCAGGCGAATCTGGTGATGTTGCCCGCAGTCGCTGCGGCCGATTTCGATGCCTACTGCCGGGCCAATCCCCAACCATGCCCGCTGCTGGAGCGGCTGGAACCAGGTTCGCCGCTGACACGCCGACTGGCCAAGTCGTCCGACCTGCGGACAGACCTGCCGAAATATCGAGTTCACCTGCCGAACGGCTCGTTCAAAGAAGTCCTCGATGTACGGAAGTGGTTCCGCGACGACATGGTTTCCTTCCTGCTGGGGTGTAGTTTCAGTTTCGATGAGGCTTTGGCGCGTGCGGGGCTGATTCCCAGGCACGTCGAGGAGGCGTCCAACGTTCCGATGTACCGCACTACGCGCGAGACGGTCCGGCGGGCGGGTCCGTTTGGCGGAAAACTCGTCGTTACAATGCGACCTGTTCCCCGCAGGCGTGTGGAAGAGGCCTACGAGGTAACCGGCCCGTATGAAAAGGTCCACGGCCCGCCGATCCATCACGGCGACCCGTTGATGCTGGGCATCTCCGACCTAACCAGGCCCGACTGGGGCGAGGCAGTAAGCATCTGCGCCGATGAAGTTCCGGTTTTCTGGGCCTGCGGCGTTACCAGCCAGGTGGCCATTGAAAGCGCCCTTCGAGGCGGCGCAATCGACCTTGCCATCACACACGCGCCGGGACATATGTTTATCGGCGACCGCCTCAACGACGAGTTTGCCGAAGCCGCAAATAATCAATGATTTAGAACGTTCTTATTTCAAAAATGCGAAACGAATCACGCTATGTCGTGTTTGAGATGAAAAGGGTAATAACACCGAAACGCCAGGAGATGATAATGAAGATGAAGATCAGGACGACGGCGGTTGTGTTCGCGAGCGTTTTGGCGGTATCAGCCTGCGCGCCGGCAGCGCCGGTAATAAAGGATTACTCCTCGACGGGCGGAAATCCCGTCAACAAGACCGGACCGCAGGACAGTATGTACCTGGTCAAAGGCGGCGACAAGATTACCTTTACCGTCAAGGCCGACGGCGCGGAAAAGTATGTCTGGCAGGTCAATAAGCAGGCCGACAAAGGGGCAACCGGCGAGACGCTCACCTGGACAGTCCCCGACACTAAAGGCATCTGGGAGATTCACGTAACGGCCGGTGGTGAGGACGGCTCGGCCCACACCGAATGGGTCGTCTCGACGCTGGATGAGAAAGAGGCACCGGATATTTTCGAGTATTTTACCGATGGTCGGTTCGCAGATCGGTCCGAGACAGACCCCTGGGGGCGGGCGCCGCCGGACTGGTACAGCGTCGCCGACCAATCGCGTCCGGACCCGAGCCGGTGCTTCCTCCAGACGGCCTCGACCGGCGCAATTGACGACGAGGGAAATATCAACTCTACGCTCTATTTGCCGTCGGATATCACTTACGGCACGTGGAAGTTCCGCTTCCTCCTGCCGGCTTCGCATTACGACACGATGGGAGGGTGGACGCACCTGCGGTTCTGCTTCATCGACGCCGAGGACGGCTACATCTCGCCGTTCTGGTACACCCGCTCGCAGGACAGCCACAATTACACCGGCGTCGGGCACGAAAACCGCATCGACCACGATATCGGATGGGCGCCGGTGCGGAAACTGTGGCAGGAAGTGAAGATTATCCGCACGCCCGACGGCGGTCTGTTCACCTGGGCCGACGGCGTCTTCCAGTTTCGAGGAAGGGAACTTCGCGGAACCGAATGCGCCTCGATGAACATCAAACTTGCCCACTACCGACCCGACCGCGACCCGACCGGCGTAATCTGCCTGGATACGGTCGAAGTCTATCGCGACAAGTATCTCTTCCCGCCCAAGAGCGTCCGTTTCGGACAGTACATCCACGACTGGGAATGGCGCAGAATGGGACCGGTAGAAGCGGAAAGATGGTTCGACCTGGATAATACGCCCGTTTTCTTCAGGGTCCCGCCGAAGCCCGTAGAGATAAACTTCTCCCGTTACAGCCTCAACAGATACCCCAAATATGTTACGTATTTACCGGTTCTGAAGGAAGGAATCGTCATCGACGGGCGGGACGTGCGGCTGCAGGACATCGCTGCCAGGGTCCGCAACAAGTCGCTGTTCAGTTATGACCGCAAGACGAAAACCGCCGTCTGCGGGACAAACCTCGTCATCAGCGAAGGGGCCGAACTGGTCCTCGACGACGAGACGCTGAAATTCGACTGCTCGTTCGACGGTCAGCATGAATTCGTCGTGATGTTCGGCTCGACGCTGAACGTCAAAAACAGCATGATAACCACGACGGACGATCATTATTTTAACTGGCGGCTGGACAGCATGACGCATTTCGGCTTCCGCTGCGGTCCTATCCACAGCCCGCGCTACACAGGGCCGTCGTATATCAGCAACCTCTGGTATCATGGGATGTGCACGCTTTTTCTGCACGGCTCGACGATTGACAACTTCGCTTACATGTTTATCTCCAGCCCGATGCAGGTGGACATCACCGATACGAAATTCACAAACATCCACGAAATAGATACAGCCGAGTACAACCGTCTGTTCGGGCGCAAGGATTACGCCGGCGGGGCTGCAAGAGGCATCCGCAACAGGTTCAAGGGCGAAAAGGGCTTCTGGATGGGGCTGTTCGGCGACAAGACAAATGGTTTCAACGTCCGCGGCGTAACCTTCGGCGGTAAAAAATCGCCGCTTGGACTGACCTTTTTCGCCAACGACGAGGATTATGAATCTTTCAACGTCTATGACATCAAGGCGCCGGAAGAGAACATCGTCGTCGGCAAGGGATATCGAATCCGGGGCTACCGCAGACCGGAAGAATGCGAAAGTACGGTGGGGCTGGTCAATGCGAAATTTGCAAATATCGTCGTTCCGACCGACAAGGCCGGGGCTGTGGTTAAGTATTACCTTCACGTCAAGGCAGTCGGCTCGGACGGCAAAGCCATCCCCGACGCGAAGGTCAAAGTTACAAACGAAGTGGACAACGACACTTATCCTGCCGAAACTGCCGACGGGTCGATAATCGTCGCCGATTACGTTCAGGACCGTGCCGGCAAGAAGGAGTTCACATACACCGTTGAAGTTTCAACGACCGACGGCCGGCGAAAAAGCATCAAGGGCGTTGACCCGAACCTGAAGTGGTATCGGGAAGAACCCAACAAGCCGACACATACAATCACAGTCGTCCTTGACGGCAAATAGCAAAAAGGCCTTATTATAGATGTAATGCCGACTGAACTTCATATCAACGAGCAGTGGAAAGACGCCCTCGCCGCTGTCGGTCTGGACACCTTCGATGCTTTGATGGGTAGTTCGCAGGGTAAATGTGTCTCATGGCACAGGAGGGGGCAGACGTATCGCGTCGAACTGGAAGGCGGCAAGGTCATCTTTCTCAAACGCGACACCTATACGAGCGTCAAGGACATCTTTACGGACCTGGTGAATTTTCGTCGTCCCCAGCCGCCGTGCTTTAATGAAATGTTGGCCATCAAAAAGGTTGCGGAATTGGGCATTCGAGCGCCGGAGGTCATCTCCTGGGGTCAAAGGCGTTACGGAGGTCTTCCTTGGCAGGCGGCAATTATAATGACGGAACTACCGGGCGTGCCGATGTCCGAATTTCTCAAGACCGACCAGCCTGCCGAGAACCGGGCAGTCGTGATGAACGCCGCCGGTGCTGTAGCTGCAAAACTGTTCAGTGCGGGATTGTCCTGGCCCGATATTGCGCCGAAACACTTCATAATCGACGGCGACACCGTCGGAATACTCGATCTGGCAAGGATGCGAAAAACCAACAGTCCTGTGAAATTCTTCATACCCAAACAGGTCCGACGGTTCGGCGACAGATTTCGCAGCCGAGGCGGAAGCGAAGACGATCTGAAAATCTTCCTCAATGCACTCGGGATATAGGTACAATACCGCGCAATGCCTTCTCTGGTCATCAACGAGATTTACCGCACGATCGCAGGCGAGGGGTCATGCGCAGGCCTGGCCTGCACAATCGTCCGCCTGACCGGATGCAACCTGCGATGCACGTGGTGCGACACATCCTATGCCTACGACGACGGGCGGGAAATGAGTATCGACGAGGTTCTGGGCGATGTCAAACGCCTCGGTGAGGATATGGTGCTCGTTACCGGCGGCGAACCGCTGTTACAGGGTGCAACGCCGGCGCTGATCGAGCGACTTTGCGACGCCGGCTGCAAAGTGCTCCTTGAAACCAACGGTTCACTGGACATCGACTGTGTGGACCCGCGCGTGATGCGATGCGTGGACATTAAATGCCCCGGTTCCGGGCAGGGCAGTTCCTTCCGGCGGGACAATCTCGATTGCCTGCGAAAGACAGACGAGATAAAATTCATACTGACCGGCAGAGACGATTATGAATTCGCCCGCGAATTAATCGAAAAATACGATTTGACCTCGCGGTGCACTGTGTTTATGAACCCGGCGGCTGGATTATTGGAACCGGCTGAACTGGCTGAGTGGATACTCGCCGACAGCATGAAAACGCGACTCGGGCTGCAATTGCATAAAATCATCTGGCCTGAGGTCAAAAGAGGCGTCTGATCCATGAAAACCGAATTGAGTAAGACATTTCGATTTGACGCGGCACATCGCCTTCCGAACGTCCCTGCCGCTCATAAGTGCGCCGCAATACACGGACACGGGTATCGTGTTACGATTGTTGTAAGCGGGCGGGTGGACCGCAAGAGTGGATGGGTCATGGACTTCGGGAAGATAAACGATCTCGTCGAACCACTGATAAAGCAACTTGACCACACCACTCTGAATGAAATCGAAGGGCTGGAAAATCCAACAAGCGAGATGATTGCCATGTGGTTCTGGGACCGCATCGCGCCGGGCCTTCCGGAACTTTCGGCCATTACTATCGCAGAGTCGGAAACGTCCTCCTGCACAATTAAAAGGGCATAGGTCGTAGGTCATAGGATACATGGAAAAACAGAAAAGTTTCCATCCCTACGCCCTATTCATGAAAGGCTGCCTTGCGTCAAGGCATCATCTGCCATTCTGTTTTCTTTTTCTCGTTCGTGCACCTTCTGAGGGCTCTCGCCGGCCCACCTATTCATTTGTTTGCGTAAATACTTCGCGCTGCTTACGCTGGCCGTCGTCTCTGCCACTGCCACCACGGCTACACGATTTCCTCCGGTGCGGGCGGCCCACATACAAAGAGGTCTGACGCCCTCAGGCAACGACCACAAGTTGACAGGGCTCGCCCGTTCCCGAACGAGACTCTCGATGACGGCCTTTTACACTGCCCGCCCGCCGCGGCGGATTCTCAGTGTAAGGCATACAGTTTGACAGCTGCGGCTTCAGACCGGCCTCGATCATCAGATCGCCCAACCAGGCCCATCCGAACGACGCCTCCATCGCTACCGACAATTCGTCTGGCAACTGAGACAGGCGTCGTTTCAACTTTTCTCGATCCCTGTGATCGAGTCTTTCCCTGGCGACGACCTGACCGTCCAGATTGCGGAACGTTACGTTGCTGAACTTAAAGCTGATGTCCATGCCGCCAAATGCTACTACTCCGTCATTACTAAATCTATTAACAATTTCGGGTGTTGTTTATTCGACACAGAGACACAGAGGAACGGAGAAAACAGAAAAACTATTTTTTTCTTTTTTTACCCTCTGTCTCTCTGCGTCTCTGTGTCGCATAATCATGCTGACAGATTTAAGGTTGACAGAGTACTACATTCTCATATAACTTTTTCATGACTGTTCTCCTCTCTATCTCTAGAATGGTTCAAATACCCAAAAGATAGTTCATAGGTGGCAGCCTTTCATGGGATTACCTGCTTGTTTCTTTTTACTTCGAAATTCGACATTCCTTGTTCGTCATTCAATATTCATTTTGTTTCTTGCCGGTCCCTGTCTTCTCATATTCACTTGTCAAAACCGCATAGGCGCACTATCAGCGCCCCTGGGACGGCCGTTGTCCCAAAGGACAAAGCCGCCCTCCACCTTTAACAATCGTGTACATAAATGCGCTCGCCCGGACGGGCGCGCCCGTATGGGCGCGCGGATGTTTCTGCCTAAATGGTCTTCGCCAGCTTGGCAGGTAGGTAAATTACGCAGGCTGGGTCGAGGCACGATGAGGTTCATCGGGCTGATGACCTACCTTCTACTTTAATCACCATTAATCACGGATTGGGGCTGCGCGAATCCTTGCGAGGGGATGGAGAATAAGAAAAGGTGCGTCATCGGCTGCGCCTCGACGCATCCTACCGCTTATGGCAAACCGAGTGCCGAACAGGATTGGGATTGTAGGGAAAATTCTGCTTTTTGAGTCCCTTTTCCGGTCGTTCGTTCCCGTGATTCATAACGTGATAGAAAACTCCACTAACCTATGCCCTTTCCGTTCCTGCCATGACAATCGGTAGCATACTTGCCCGACATTTTATTGCTGGATGCTCGGAAGACGTCGGGCAAGTATGCCCGACTACAAACTTATACAAAATCTCCGTCTTTCTGTTCGAATCATGGTTGTTCCTCCCACCAATTGCTCGTTGGTAATTGTCGTTTCGCTGCCGTAGCGCAGTGCACTTCACCATGAAACCTTTGCATCGAAAAAGTGTCGTGTAGCAGTTCAGGCAATACGGTCTTTTCTCTGTCCCCTTTTTCGGTATTCCGGTAATCCGGTATTCCGGGTTCCTATTTCGCATCGCGCCAGTTCGGCCCGACGCCGATATCGACCTTCAGAGGGATTTTCAGCCTCATCGCGCCGGTCATTTCTTTGGTGATTATCGCACTGTCGGTTTCGGCGGCTTCGGCGGGCGTCTCGAAGAGCAATTCGTCGTGTATCTGAAGGAGCATCCTGGCTGGGCGAGCCTCATCGTCCAGTCGGTGGTGGATGTTTATCATGGCGATCTTGATAAGGTCGGCAGCCGATCCCTGCACGACCGAATTAATCGCCAGCCTTTCGGCCTGCGAGCGGCGCTGCGGATTCTTCGAGTCAAACCCCTCGATTCGCCTCCGTCGCCCGGCGAGCGTCTCGACCCATCCGTTGTCCTTGGCCTGGGCGACACATTCGGCGAGGAACTCCTGAATCCGGCCAAAGCGCTTTCTGTAGGAATCGATAAACTGTTTCGCTTCTGCCCTGCCGATTTGCAGCGTCTTTGCAAGTCCGAAAGCGGTCTGGCCGTAGATGATGCCGAAATTGACAGTCTTAGCCCGTGCCCGCTGTTCCGGCGTAACATCTTCGGCCGGCACGCCGAAAACCTCCGCAGCCACAATGCGATGAATGTCCCGGTCGGCGTCAAAGGCGGCAATCATCGTCTCGTCGCCGCAGAGGTGAGCGAGGATTCGCAGTTCGACCTGGCTGTAATCGGCTGATATGAGCACGTTACCATCCTCTGCCACGAAGGCGGAGCGAATCCGCCGACCCAGTTCGGTGCGAATGGGTATGTTCTGTAGATTCGGGTCCGAAGATGAAAGTCGCCCCGTTGCGGTTCCCGTCTGGTTGAAAGAGGTATGTACCCGCCCGGTGGCAGGATGGATGCACTCGCCCAGGCCGACGAGGTACGTGCTCAACAATTTCGTAATCTGGCGATACTCCAGCAGCAGTTGCGGAACCTCGTGCAAGGCGGCAAGTTCGGTCAGGACCGATACGTCGGTGCTGGGGCCTGTCTTCTTGCGTTTCAGGACGGGCAGACCGAGTTTGTCGAACAGCACCTCTGCCAGTTGTTTCGGCGAATCCGGATTGAACCGGACACCGGCGGCGCAGATTATCCTGTCGCGCAGGACGTCGGATTGTTTCGACAGTTCGATTTTCTGGCGGTTCAATTCGGCGGGGTCCACGCGAACGCCGTTGCTTTCCATGCGGGCAAGCACCGGCATCAGCGCCATTTCGATTTTCCCGAAAAGGTCGGTCAGGCCTTGCCGCTGAAGTTCTGCGCGGAGTTTCCCGCTCAGGCGCAGCGCAACGTCGGCATCCTCGGCTGCATATACGGACACATGCTCGACGGGAACCTCGTTCAAATTTCTCTGGTCCTTTCCCTTGCCGGCGACCTCGTGATACGGAATGCACCTATGATTGAGGATTTCGGCAGCGAGAGAATCCAGCCCGAAGGAACCGCGCCCGGCGTCCAGGACGTAGGCAGCCAGCATCGTATCGAACATCGGTCCGGCCAGGGGCATGCCCGCAGACGACAGGACGATTACATCGAACTTGAGGTTTTGGCCTATTTTCTCAATTTTCGGATCGGCGAGGACGCCGGCGAGCGATTCCCGAACGATTTCAACGTCCAGCACCTTTGCCCCCAGCGGCCCGGCGACGGGTATGTACACCGCCCGCCCCTCCTGCCATGCCAGCGATATTCCGACCAACCCGGCCCACGTGGGTCTGACCGAAGTGGTCTCCGTATCGACCGCAAGATGCGTAACGCCTTGCAACTCCTTCGTCAATTCATTGAGCGCCTTTGGCGTATCGACACAGCGATAGTCAAAATCCCTCGCCGTC
>JAXHSV010000074.1:0-12781 GCA_034190305.1 Planctomycetota bacterium
CTACGTTCGCGCCAGCGGCCACGGCGGCGCAGACGTAACTATCTTCGCATCGTTCCGCGACGCGATACTTAACGGAGCGCCTGTCGATATGGATGTCTATAAAGCCTGCGAGACGGCGGCGCCGGCGATACTGGCGGGCGAATCGGTCGAGAAGGACTCGGCAAAGTTCAAAGTTCCCGACTTTCGCCCCGGGCCGGACCGACCTGCCGGTCAACTACCAAAATGATGAACCACAAAGGACACAAAGAGCACAAAGAACAGAAAAGATAAAAAAGAAGATAATCTCGTTGTGTTCTTCGTGTCTAAAAGAAGGAAGCCCTGACTCATGCGTATATGGATTGTTAGAGGCGAAGAGCCTGACTTGTCGGCCTACGTGGATGAACTGTTTCGAATGTGGGGCCTGGCGATGGACGAGACGGTCGGCGCCGAGTCGCTTCGTCAGCCGATACCGAACGACGTTGCCGTGATAATCGCCGACGGCAAGACCGCCGACGTCCACGCATCGGCTCTGGCGGATTACGCCCGCTCCGGCGGCAGCGTTATCGCTTTCGCACCCGAAGGCGATTTCGCCCGGCAGGCGGGTCTTGACCCGCAAGGCAGAAAGGAAGGTCGCTGCCGGCTGAGGCTGGTGCGCCCGGCGGCGGGACTGCGTGGGCAGCAACTGCCTGTCCCCGGAAAAGTGCTGACCTACAAATGCGAGGCTGAACCGTCGATCTGGGGATACGTCTATGAATTGGGGCGGTGCGGCTCGGAAAGCCCGGGTGTCATCGAGCGAAGCATCGGTGATGGGAATCTGGTGGTTTTTTCCTTTGATCTGGCGACAGGAGTAGCTTTGCTTCGCCAGGGCGACCCCACCCTCGCCGACAGGCCTGCCGAAGGGATTTCGTATCCGCGTCCGGAGCGATTTTCCGTCGATGTGGGCGAAACCGAGTGGGGCTGGACGCCCTGCTCGGACATGCTGGCTAGACTGCTTGTGGACATCGTGATGCACTACGCCGACCGGCCGATTCCGCTGCTGTGGCAACTGACGGAAATGGCGCCTGCAATCCTGCTGTTCTCCGGCGACGAGGACCACAGGCCGGTGAACCTTGACTGGCGGGAGATGAACGACCTGGAGGCGATGGGCGGAACCATGACGCTTTACATTGTCCCTCACCATACGGAGATGACGCCGGAAATCCGCCGCGATATGGAAAACCACGGGCATACCATTAGCGTCCATCCCGACATCACCAAGTATGGCGACCAGCCTGTTCAACAGCAACTCCAGGCATTGCGTGACGAGGTGGAACTGTTCATCCGCACGCAGGGCGGGCCGGTCCGGACTATCCGCAACCACGCCGTCTGCTGGCCAGGCTATTTGGAGATGATCCGGCTGTGGGCTGTGAACTGGGCATCCGTATGGACAGCAACCTCATCTCGGGGCGACTGGATAAGACGCCGTCGAGGGACTGGTCGCCTTACGGGATGTGGGGGGCGGCCCTTCCGAGCCGCTTTATCGATCCTGACGGCGGCATGATCAACATCTGGGAGCAATACGTCCATATTAACGATGATGCGGGCTTTCACACTGCCAGTTACTATTCCGCCAAACTGACGCCCGGTCAGTGGAAGGTGCTCGTTGAGAGGGTATTTGAAGATTTAACCCGGCACTTCCACGTGCCTTTCTGCGTGGTGATTCATCCGTGCAATTACGCGGAGTTTTCAGGCCCGCAGGGCCGGACGCTGATGAAGGCCGCCCGGAGACACAACATGCCCATCTGGTCGATCGACCGCTGGTGCGATTTCTGGGAGGCTCGCGATACCTACCGGCTGGAGAATGTGAAATGGGACGGCTCGGTCCTGACATTTACCGTCGCAGGGGAAATACCCTGTGCGGGATTATCGGTAGTCCTCCCGCCGAGGCACAAAGGCCAAGCGCTCGAAGAGGTCTTTGTCGATGCCCGGCCCGCGCCTGTATTTCATGCTCGCCGCTTCGGAAAAGAGACGGCGCATCTGCCGCTGGGAAAGGAAGCAACCACCCACCATGTCGTCGCCCGCTACAGCAGTGAAAAAGAGTAAAACACACCGGCCTGAAATCGATGTAATCACCGAAAAAATCAAGCAGGGATACAGGGGATACATGGGATAAGAAGATATTTGGAATTTGTATTTGATGCATCGCGGTTTCCGGGAAAACGAGACGTTTCTTGAAACCCCTTGCAATACAAGGGGATGTCCGGCAGTATTGATGGTCGGCGGAGGGTGCGGTTTTTGTAAATCCCGCAGGGACGACCAGTCGCAGCTGGAATGACTTTCACCACGGGTTGCCGGGGCACAGCCGAAAGCAAGCCTCGGGTAAAGGATTCTCCAGCCGTATCGGTTACGTCGGGGCGGTCGTAGTAGCCGGCGTGGCCACGACCGTTAGCGTCAAGTATTTTGTGTCAATTCTTAAATCAGTCGAGGACCTCTCGTAGGCCGATGCCCGAAACTACAAACACGCCCGATTTCACAGTGGGCTAAGCACAAATGCCCATTTCGGGGTTTAAACAAAACTTGGGATGATTCAGATGTTTGATCCGAACATCGATCGGTCCTCGGTCCCGACTCAATTGATTGGCGGCGCAACCACCACCAATGCGCTGACCATGCAGACACATAGGACGGAGCCTTACTTCTCGGCGACCTTAACGACGACCTTATGCATAGATCCGGTTCCTCCGAGCGGGGCGTGAGCGTCGGCGGGGAAATAGATTGCGAACCTTCCGGGACCGACGGCCGACCATGCTTCGGCGGCGTCGGTGAAAAAGCCCAGGTCTTTCTCCTCGTCGAAGCCTTCGGCGCCGCAGCAGCAGTCTGTCGGCTTCCAGCCGATCTCATCCACGCCGGAAAGACAGAACTGGATATCGATATACCTTTTATGGATTTCCAGTCTGGCCTTTTCTTTTCCGACGCCGTTAGTGCGTAAGATAATCGCGAAGACTTTTTCGCCGTCAATCGGGCGCCTGCCTTCGGGCAGTTCGGCCAGGTCTTCGCGCCGAAGGAACTCAAAGGCAGAAGCGAATCCGCTGTTCAGGTCGGCGTATTGTTTCCAGTTTTCCAGCCGGTCCAGTATCATTTTTCTCCCGCCTTTCTTGCCGATGCGATCATCGCCTTCATGTTTTCTACCGGCGTGGCGCGAGGATTCATCTCGCCGGTGTTGAATATGTACCCACCTTCGGAACAGCCGATTTTAACGATTCGCTCGGCCTCCTTTGCCACTTGCTCCGGCGCGCCTCGCATAAGAACCTCGATGGGATCGAGGTTGCCGCTGAAACATGTTTTTCCGGTAAGCGCCTTGCGAACCTCGGCAATATCAGCCGCCGGGCCGCAATTGATGATATCCACACCCAACTCGCTCTCCGCCAGCAGGTAGGGAACGACAATCTCGCTGTTGTGCAGGTGAATGATGGCGCCGTATTCGTGCGCCTTTTCTACAAGTTTTTTACATGAATCAAAGGCGAACTGCCTGTACTGCTCCAGCGAGAGCATACCGCCGAAGGCATTGCAGTCTCCCATCCAGATTGCGTGGGCCCCCGCCTCGATCTGGGCCTTAATGTAACGCGAATGGGCCTGGACGAAGAACTCGCAGGCGTCGGTCAGCAGGTCGGGTTTGTCCAGCGCAAGCATCATCGTCTCGGTCAACCCAAACAGCAACCCGACCGAACTGTAAGGAGCCGCACATCCACCCTCGATAAGCACGGTGTCGCCGAAGTGTTCCTTGATGAGGCGAATGGCCTTGAGTTTCTCCGGCATGCGCCCGTCCTTGTGCGGGTCGGGAGGGCGAAGATTCTCGAGCGTTTCGGCAGTCGCCGGCAGATAGTCTTTTGTCGCGCGAAGGATATCACCCTCGCCATGGGTTCCTACGCCCAGCGGTTCAAACTCGAAGCAATCGTCAACCTGCACCCACGCCCAGTCGTAGTCGAATTCCTCGATAGCGGCGATCCAGACCTCGGCTATCTTGTCGCCGTCCTGGCACATCTCTTCGTAAGTATATTTTCCATACCACTTTACGTCGAATTCCTCGCTGCATGCAAACACCGGCAGACGCCCGGGCTTCTCAAGCCGGATTGCCCTTTTAACATCCTCGATTACGCCGTCGTATGCCATTATTTTGCCCTTTCGATGCCCCTGTCAGAGTATCTCCTTCAGCAGATCGGTGTCGATATTTCCACCGCTGACGACGGCTGCTACTTTCTTTCCTGATATTTCCCTTTGATGGGTCAAAATCCCCGCAAGCGTAACGGCGCCGGCCGGTTCGGGAATAATCTTGGCCCGTTTGATTAGCAGTTTGATCGCCTCGCGGATGTCGGACTCCTCGACAAGCCAGATGTCGTCGATGTACCGCCGGACGACTTCGACGCCCAGTTGACCCGGCTGGCGGACGGCTACACCGTCGGCGATGGTCCCGCCCTCCGGCACCGAGGCGCACCTGCCCTGACGGACGGATTCCGCCATCGACGGAAACGCCGTCGTCTGGACGCCGATGACTCTGACGGCGGGGCGCGATTCCTTAATCGCCACCAGCAGACCGGCTATCAGTCCTCCCCCTCCGATTGGGGCCAGGACCGTCTCGATTTCGGGAGCGTCTTGAAGTATCTCCAGCCCGATTGTTCCCTGCCCTGCCATGATTTCCGCATCGTCGAAACTGTGAACGTATGTCCGGCCTTCCGCCTCGGCCAGTGCGTGGGCGTATTCGGAGGCTGCGTGGTAGTCGCTTCCGTGGACGATCAGTTCGGCGCCGTAGCCGACAATCGCCTCGCGCTTCGTCTGCGGCGAAGATTCAGGTACGACGATCTTGGCGGGGATATTCGCCGTCGCCGCAGCAAATGCCAAACCCTGACCATGATTGCCCGTCGAAGCCGTGATGACGCCGTTTCCGCACCGGCCCCGGAGATGAGCCATCTTGTTCATGTTGCCTCGGACTTTGAAGGCGTGAGTCAACTGGAAGTTTTCCAGTTTCAGCCAAAGCCCGCAGCCGACGGTTTGCGAAATATCGCGCGCGTCGAGCAGCGGCGTGCGGATAACCTTTCCGTGAATAGTTCCGACCGCCTTCTGTATGTCTTTGAGAGTCAGTATGCTCATAGTGGAGCGGATAGTATCACAACTATTGCATGACTGGAAGGCCGGAAAACGGAAACGACAACGCCTACGGCTCGTGTACTATTTTTACTCGATATTGACTACTTTGCCCCCCGGCGACTTGCGTGCGCCGCTCACCGATTTTGATCGGCCCTGTTGTTCCGTCAGTGCGTGATAAGCGTGGGCGAATTCTCTGTCGAGCAGGCCCCGTTCCTCCAAATGAGCCAGGCATGCGCGAAAACAACCGCGCGCCCCGCAAAAGGCCAGTGATCTGCCCAGCACACTCACAAGGTTGAAAATCGGGTCCGGATATCGCTCTTGCACATCTGTTGCAGCTTTAAGGCCTAGCAGTCCGTGGCGAAAGTGCTTCTTCGGCGAGAGCGTGGGATTTCGCCCGGGTACAAGAAGCAAAAACGCAGGCGAATCCGAGAGATTCGTCGAGTTTTTGCGACGCAGTGTATCGGGTGAAAGACCCGCTCGCAGCCAGAATGACTTTCACCACGGGCTGCTAGTATATAGTCGTCAGTGTCGTCATGTGCATCGCTACGCATGGCTTCGTACTTGTGGTCGATGTCCGAAATATCGAAGTCAGGCACCTGGCGGGGGTACGTTTCCTTTGTGCCGCCATGATGTGCTTTGGTGCATTTGTACATATCCACTTTACCGTGTCGAATCTCAACGCCTGCTATATCCACAGTGTGGAACTGCTTCTTGGGGATGGCGCCGGCAGGACACGCCTGCGCGCAAGCCATGCAATGGTCGCAAATCTGACCTGTCTGGAGGGGGTCGGAAGGAAGGTCCGCGTCTGTGAGCACGACGCCCAGCCGCTGGAGCGGTCCGAACCGCCTGGTGAGAAAAACCTTCGACCAGCCGAATTCGCCCAAACCGGCGGCTACGGCGGCGGTGCGGTGGCACATTATTGGTTCCTGATGGGGCGTGCCGGTCCATTGAATCACCGGAACGGCGGAAAAGCCGTGGTCTTCGATCCATCGGGCCACCCTTTGGCGAGCGGTCCGCAGGAACTGTTCGTTGATACCGCCGTAACCGTGCGCGTTGTATGGAATGTATTGGTTATTGTCCAGCGATTCCATCAGGCCGCGAAGCACTCGCATTCCTATCACGACTATGGTTTTCACATTAGGATAGATATTGCGCGGATCGAATTCGCCCGGCGCATTTACGAAGCGGTCGATGTTGGCGAATCCCAACATGTCGATGTCATGAGATAACGCATAGCGCCGTAAATTCTCCTTAAAGGTTTCGTCGTCCACAGTCGTTCTCCTTCCTGAAAAATCGGCCGCAGTGCAAAATTGAGTGTTTCTTATTCGCCGATATTGTCGGGCGCGTTGTTCTTCACTCGGACGGACTTGTCCAGATCGCCAATCCGGCGGGAAAGCATGTTCATCTGAAACTCGATCGAGTTGAGAATCCAGAACTGGAAATGGTCCACTTTGGACTGCCTGTGGATCATCCAGATAATCTTCAGGGACACCAGCAGCACAGCCACTTCCAGAAGTAGCAACGGCGGGAGCAGAGGAATCTTCCAACCCATGAGGTGCCGGAGCAGGTCAAACACAAAGGCTGACACGACTATGACTAGAAAACCAATGTTGATTATCGTAATTCGCCGGTGGCTTGTCGCGCCGCCTATCTGACCGACTATAGTGCGGATTTTTTCCTTTTCGGCCTTGTAATGCTCCAGCTCCTCACGCAGCGCATCCATTTCGTCCATTGCCGTTCTCCTGCTGTGTAAAGATTGAATCCGTTAGCATCGAAATTTCGACACAGAGACACAGAGGGGCAGAGATATAAAAAACAAAATAATCTTTTTCTATTCTCTGAATCTCTGCGTCTCTGTGTCGCATAATCCCGCTAATAAACTCAAAGATGACGAAACAGTCTGTCAACAAACCCTATTGTGCATTTTTCTCGCCAGGACATAGGCCGTTCGCGTCTTAAAATCGTCGTCGGAAATGCCATCGCGCCCGACGGGCCGCCGTTTCCCGGTAATTCCCGATGTATCTGTTTCCTTAAGTTCGTGAACTATCTCAAAGCCGTTCATTTCAATCAAGTCGCGGTGCTTCGAATAAGGCTCCCTGTTAATCAGCCAAGGCCGCTTTCCGCGAATGAGTTTCCACACAAAGTCCGAGTAAATCCAGTGCCCGTTCCAGTCTTTGACCAGGCCATGGGAAGACAAATCAATCTGATGACTCATAAACCCGCCGTACTTGAGCCAGCGATACAACGCCTCGTACGTGCCTGTCAGGTCCTCGACGTGCTCCAGCACCGCCTGGGAAAATATCATATCGACGGATTTGCACCTTATCACATCCTTGTCATACCACGGCGCGAAATAGCGGATTTCAACACCGTCCGCGCCTGCATTATCCTGATTCATAACGGCGCTGCGAATTTTCTGAACCCGCGAACCGTCAAGCATTTCGCCAAGACGCCCTTCGGTGAGAATGTCGCGGGGAAACTCACACGACGGCAGATGAGGCGTGATTGCGGGAAACTCATCCCTGTCCGGAATTGGCTGCCTTTCGGAAAACAACGAGACCAACTCGTCAAAGATATCCAGATTCGCCTGTACATCGGCGTATTTGACGACATCGATCGCGTAATATCTCTCTGCCCCGGTCAGCAGCGCAGCCAGGCCCGTACCTATCGAATCGCCGGGGCCTAGTTCAGCGACGACCTTCGGGCTGTCGTCAAGCCCGGTCTGGTGGATCATCACCAGATGCCTCAGCCAGACGGAATAGCAATACCGCGCCGAATCCGTCCCGCCGGTCTTCCGGCAGGCGAACCGGCCTAATCCGGGAAGGTATGTCGCAATCCCCTTGACTACGTGTTTAATGGCCATGTGCTGTCAGTTCGAAATTACGCATCCGTCAAACGTTGGATTATCTTCGCAAAGTCAGGGTATTTTTGTATTAAATCATCCCGCCGGGCCGTCTGGTAGTCATCGAAATCGAACGCCGGGGCGACGGTGGTTCCCATCAGCGCGAATTGCCCGCCGGGGTTCAGGAACATACCCTGCCAGACGCCCCTTGGCACGACACACTGAAGGCGTTGCCCAGCCTCGATGTCCGGGCCAAGGATAACCGTCTCGCCTTTTCCGTCGGGATACAGCCGGAGCATCGTTACCGGATCGCCCAGGTAGAAGTGAAATATCTCGTCGCTCACAAGTCGATGAATGGCTGAAAATGTTTCCGGCGTCAGGAGGTAATAAATGGCCGTGGCGAAGTGCTTTTCGGATGAATACCGTCCAGGCAGCGCAGCAGCGGGTATTTTCTCGCCGCTGCGATAGGTTTCCCTGTAAAACCCGCCTTCGCCTTCCAGCGGCTCCAGGGCAAAATGCTCAATTATTTTATTCGCATCCATATTATGATTTACCGGTATAGAGATAGAGAAATACAAAAAACAGATTCTTCGACACAGAGGCACAGAGGTACAGAGAAAACAAAAAACTATTTATTTCTTTTTTTTATTCTCTGCCCCTCTGCGTCTCCCTGCCTTCCGGCAGGCAGGTGTGGCGCATAATCATACTAACAGATTTAAGGTTGACGTAGTACGGGCATAATCATTTATGAAAATAGCCGACGTTATGTCCCTCAAATATCTCCTTGCATTGTGAACGTTGACATTCTACGGGATATACCCCAGAATGACCCCGCTGCTTACCGAAACTCTCCAGTCAATCCGAGGCTGGAAAACCGGAAACATAAGTTACTCTCTGGAGGATTTGGTATATGCCCATGTCCAAACTTGAAATCGGCGTTCTTGTCGGTTTGACCGGCTCGCCGGATGAAGAGATCCGCAAGGTGGCGGATTTCGACCTGCGTCATTGCCAGGTCTGCACCTGGAAGCCGGAACTCTACACAGACGCGGTCGGTCAGGCCTTGACGGCGGCGGCCGAGCAATACGGCGTAACTATCACGACCTTGTGGTCCGGCTATCCCGGCCCGCAGGTCTGGAACTTCATCGACGGGCCTAAAACCATAGGCCTGGTTCCGCCCGAATTCAGAGCGATGCGCGTCGAAGCGCTTCAAAAGGCAGCCCGCTTCGCCGCAAAGTTCGGCCTTCCGTCGATTACCACGCACGCCGGGTTCCTTCCCGAAAACCCCAACGATCCCGATTTCGACGGAACGGTCGATGCCCTCCGGCAGATTGTGGATGTCTGTAGCGAGGTTGGAATCGGTTTCTGTTTCGAGACCGGACAGGAAACGCCCGTTACGCTTCTGCGGACCATTGAGCGGCTGGGGAGCGACAATGTCGGAATCAATCTCGACACAGCCAATCTGATTCTTTACGGAAAGGCCAATCCCGCCGATGCTCTGGATGTCTTTGGAAAATACGTCCGCGACGTTCACGCCAAGGACGGTCTGTACCCGACCGGCGGCGACGAACTGGGAAAAGAGACGCCGCTGGGGCGGGGAAAAGTAGATTTCCCGCTGGTGATTTCCAAACTGAAGGCGCTCGGTTACGAGGGGACGCTGACGATAGAGCGTGAGACTTCCGGCCCGCAGCAGATTGCCGACATCAAGGCGGCCGTCGAATTTCTCCGCCCGCTGTGCTGAATGAGGAAAACTGACGGGGGTTTTCACTTCTCCGGGAAATTTATGGCGGAAAACATTAAAAAAGGGGGTAAAATAATACGATTATACTAAACAGCGTTTTTTCCGGAAGAAGGAAAGTAGGCCTTGAAGAATATCTGGAGTAAAGAAGATGTTTCGTCCACAGATAAAGGTTCTTGATTGCACCATACGCGACGGCGGTTTGGCCAACGACTCGCATTTTTCAATGGAGACGGTGCGCGAGGTCTATAAGGCCGCCTGCGACGCCGGTATCGATTACGTCGAGTTGGGATATCGTAACAGCAAAGAAATGTTCTCGCCGGAGGAGTTCGGGCCATGGCGGTTCTGTGATGAAGGTAATCTACGCCAGGCAGTTGAAGGTATCGAATCGAACGGAACGAAGGTCGCCGTAATGCAGGACGCCCACAAGGCGATAGCAGAGGACATCCTGCCCGCCGATGAGTCCGTTGTCGATCTGATCCGTATAGCCACCTACGTCAAGGACATAGACAAGGCCATTCACCTGGCGCAGAACGCCACCGAAAAGGGATACGAGTGCACCATCAACATCATGGCCATCTCGCACGAAGGTTATCCTTTCCTCGACGAAGCGCTCCAGCAGATCGAGGAAGAGACTTCTGTAATAGCGGTCTATATCGTCGATAGTTTCGGGGCGCTTTACAGCGAGGAGGTCGATGCGCTAATCGAAAAGTATCGCAAGTACCTCAAAAACAAGGAAATCGGCGCGCACTTCCACAACAACCGACAGTTGGCCTTCGCCAACACGATCGAAGCCATTATCAAGGGAGCCAACTTTCTCGACGGGACGCTCTTCGGGCTGGGCAGGGCGGCGGGAAACTGCCCGCTGGAACTGCTGATGAGTTTCCTGAAGAACCCGAAGTTCGACATCGAGCCGGTCTTAAAGGTCATCTCCGAGACAATAATGCCGCTCGGAGACAGCATCGACTGGGGTTATCACATCCCGTACATGATTACCGGTATGCTGGATGAGCACCCCCGCACCGCAATGGCGTTCATGAAGAACGGCGACAACAACGATTATGTCGGCTTCTACAGGCAGTTCCTCGACGACCTGACGGACTGATACTGCCGACCTGATCTATACCTTTCTTGCTATCGGCGGCAGGGTGAATTACCATTTCCATGTCTTTTATTGGGGAGCGACTAAATGATCTCCCGTGTGCACAGTTCGATTTTGCAGGGTATAGACGCCGTCGCCGGCGAGGTCGAAGCCGACGTCGCCAGAGGCGGTCTGGGCGAGTTGAAACTAGTCGGACTGGCGGAAACTGCCGTCAAGGAGTCCGTCTCTCGCATCCAGGCTGCCCTTCGCAACAGCGGATACCGCTGGCCCGGTCCTAAAGTAACGATTAATCTCGCGCCTGCCGACGTGAAGAAAGACTCGGCTGCGTTCGATTTGCCCATCGCCCTGGCAGTCATGCAGGCCGGCGCGATGTTCGCCAGTGAAACCTGCGACGATTTTCTCGTCGTCGGCGAACTGGCGCTGGACGGGCGCGTCCGCGCGGTCAAGGGCGCACTGGCGACAGCGATGCTCGCCCTCCGGCTTGGGAAGCGAGGACTGATATGCCCAGCCGACAATACCGCCGAGGCCGCCGTCGTCGATGGCATCGAGGTCATCGGCGTCAGTTTTCTCACTCAAGCCGTCGGGTTCCTGACCGGCGAATTGCCGATTGACGCCGCCAACGTGGACCTTGGGGAGGTTTTCAAGACGGCCGGTCGGTACGAGGTGGATTTTTCGGACGTTCGCGGGCAGGAATCGGCCAAGCGGGCCCTGACCGTCGCGGCTGCGGGGCATCACAATATCCTTATGATAGGCCCGCCGGGAGCCGGAAAAACCATGCTGGCAAAGCGAATCCCGACTGTCCTTCCGTCGCTGACGCCGGATGAATCGCTGGAGACGACACGCATTTACTCTGCCCGCGGGCTGCTTGCGCCGGGGCAATCCCTGATGGCGACTCGCCCGGTGCGCATGCCGCACCATTCAACCTCGTCTGCCGCTCTGGTCGGCGGGGGGGTTATTCCCCAGCCGGGGGAAATATCGCTCGCTCACCACGGCGTGCTTTTCCTGGACGAACTGCCCGAATTCACACGCACCACGCTGGAGATGATTCGCCAGCCCCTGGAGGACCGATGGGTAACGATCCCGCGAGTCCATTCGACGCTGAAATTCCCTGCCGCCATTATGCTGGTGGCTGCGATGAATCCCTGCCCGTGTGGGTACTTCACCGACCCGAAGCGGCCCTGCAAATGCTCGCCGACCGCAATTGAGCGGTATTTGTCGCGGATTTCCGGTCCTTTGATTGACCGGATCGACATTCACATCGAGGTTCCGCCGGTTCCCTGGCGGCAACTCCGCGGCGGCAGCGACGGCCTGTCCAGCGCGGAAATGCGTCAACACGTAGAACGCGCCCGCAATGTTCAGCACCGCCGCTTCGCAACAGATAGTAGTCAGGAGGCGGCAGCCGGTAGTCAGGAAAAACAGGATACTTCCCTGCAACCTTCTTCAACAATCACCAATGCCACAATGTCCAGCCGGCAGATACGGCAATTCTGCAAACTGGATTCCGCCGGCGAGACGCTGCTGAAGCAGGCGATGACCGAACTTGGACTGTCCGCCCGCGCACACGATAAGGTCTTGCGCATCGCCCGCACCATTGCCGACATCGAGGAAGCCGAAAATATCAAGTCTCACCACCTCGCCGAAGCGATACAATACAGAAGACTGGACAGGAGACTTTGATATATAACACAAGATGCGCTCATATAACGCGGCGGATTAGAACCTCTCTGCCTATCGGCGGGCAGGTCAGCGGCTCGTTGGGCGCGGACCCATTTGAACGCTTTTTCGTTCATGCCTGCCCGCCCGTATGTGCGCCCGTCCGGGCGCGCAAACGTGAACGCAAAAATCCGCTGCCGGGATTTTTTTGAAAAAAATTATCTACCGTCCAGGCCGGGGGTTACAAATTTCTCTCCCGTTTTTCGTACACATATGCGCGCGCATTTGTGAACACAAATGTTAATACGGGGGGCGATATAGCGCCCCCGGCCTGTCGTGAGTCCCGACG
>JAXHSV010000075.1:0-12691 GCA_034190305.1 Planctomycetota bacterium
GGTAGGGGGAGAAACTGTGAGGACAACGCTGCTTATTCTTGCATGTTCAATCGCCGCTTTTTCTTCATCGGACGGCGCGGTCGGCTGGCGGAACGACGGGACGGGTAAATATCCCGCCGCCGTTCCGCCTACGAAATGGTCAGCCGACGCCAATGTCGTCTGGAAGACGCCCATGCCCTCTTGGGGCAACGCCACGTCCGTAATAGTGGGCAATAAACTTTTCGTTTGTTCCGAACCGGCTTCGCTGGTGTGCGTCAACCTCGCCGATGGCAGGATACTCTGGGAGAGCACAAATACTTACCTGGATATGGTAAGCGCGAAATGGTCGGGCGGTACGGAAGATGACAAAGGAAAGGCCGGAAATATAGTAAAACAGTTCAGGCCTCTCGACCGGGAACTTCGCAAACTGAAACAGCAGTTGAAGAACTCGCCCAGTGACGCAGGCATGGTCGAGACGATCAGGAAACTGAACAGGCGGATTCAGGATCTCACCAAGGCGCTGGAATCTCAGGCGGAGTATCGCCTGCCTCGAACCGAACCTGTCTGCGGATACTCCTCCAGCACTCCCGTCAGCGACGGTAAAAACGTATATGTGCTTTTCGGTACCGGTGTTGCGGCCTGTTACGACCTCGCCGGCAACCGCAAGTGGATTAAGTTGATACAAAAACCCACACACAACTACGGCCACGGGGCTTCGCCATTGTTGGCGGCCGGCAAACTTATTGTCCGCCTGCTCGATCTTATTGCTCTTGACGCCAGAAGCGGCAAGGTTCTCTGGAAGGTCAAGACAAAGCCCTGGTGGGGCACGCCCGCCCTTTCCAGGATCGGAAACGTCGATGTGGTAATTACGCCCCACGGAGGCATCGTGCGAATCGCCGACGGAGCGATATTGGCGGATAATCTCTCCAAACTATACTCCGGTTCGCCGATTACCGAAAGCAAAATTGCATACTTTATAGAAACGGGCGCCGTGGCAATAAAACTTCCCCCAAAGACGTCCGAGAAGATTACCCCTAAGATAATCTGGCGCATTACATTGAAGAATGACATCTATTACGCCTCGCCGGTGCTGCACAACGGGCTTATCTACGCGATTACACAGCATAACTTTTTCAGTGTTATCGACGCCAAAGACGGCTCGGTCGTTTATAAGAAGAAACTCAATCTCGGCGGAGGGACCGTATATCCCAGCATCACACTGGCGGGGGATTATCTGTATGTCAGTATTGACAACGGAACCACCATCGTCATGAAACCCGGACGGAAATACGAGGAAGTAGCCAGGAACAAACTTGAACCGTTCCGCTCCTCGCCCGTATTCAGGGATAAACGCCTTTACGTCCGTGGACTCAAGAATCTCTACTGTATAGGAAAGGAATAAGAAAAAATGTCGAATCATTTTCGATATCGCGCTTTCACGCTTGTTGAATTATTGGTTGTGGTGGCGATTATCGCGCTGCTTGTGTCGATGCTTTTACCGACGCTGTCGCGAGCGAAGGAACTCGCCCGGCAGACAGTCTGCCTTACCAACGTCGGCGGGCAGTTGCGTGCGATACACATGTACGCATCCGAAGCCGACGGTTTGATTCCCACCGGACCCGATACCGAACTGATGCTTGCGCCGCCGGGTTTTCGCCCGCCCATACGCGACGTTGCCACCCACAGGATATGGATCGGCGACGTCCGGAAAACATACGATGCACACGGAGCGCTGCTGGAGGGGTATATATCTCAACCCCATATACTGTTCTGCCCCGGCGACAACTCCGACGAACCGGCCGGCGACCTGATAAAGATTCAGGAGCAATCTTCCGAACCGGCCCACTGCTCGTATCTCTACCGTCAACTCGACGGGCGTAAACCCGGAACGGAAAACTCCAGCCGGCGCATTGACGACCTTGGCGTCAACGCGCACGGCAACAGAGTTGCCGCGCTTATCATGGACATGAACAGCCGGATGCAGGTTCCATACATGCCATGGTACACCCGCGTCAACCATCGAGCCGAAAATGTCTCCGTGGGCTTCGCCGCCGGTCATGCGTCGATTTTCCCGAACACCAACGACGCCATGACGCTCCGTAACGGCGATGAACCGAAACTCTTCGGTAGAATGGATGAAATCTTCGAGTACGCCGACCTGCTCAATCCGTAAGGTAGTAGCCGGTGGTCAGTAGCAGGTAGTCAGTTATGATTCCCGACTACCGGCTAACGGCTACTGACTACAGGCTACTGACTACAGGCTACTGGTGTTAACGATGAAGTCTATTGTTGCAGAAATTATCCTTGCGGTCGTTGTCGGCGTAGCGGCATGGGCGATAGTGATGATGAGCGGTTCTCCCGGCCCGGCCGTCGAGGCCCCGACCTCGATGCCGTACATAGACCGACCTGCTACCGCCCCGACGCCCGGCGGAAGTTTCGATCCGTCCGACGTAACTGATGCCCATTGGCCGATATTCCGCGGCGACCAGGCCCTTCGGGGTGCTGCCGAAACCGGCACCGGCGATTCACTCAAACTCATCTGGACGTTTCGCACGAACGGGCCGGTTAAATCCTCCGTCGCCGTCGGCGAAGGGAGGGTGTTCGTCACCTCCGGCGACTCGAACGTCTATGCCGTCAACCTGCTCGACGGGCGGAAACTCTGGTCGTTTCCCACCGGCGGGCCAATCGAAGCGCCGCCGCTGCTGGTGGATAAGACGGTATTCGTCGGCTCGACCGATTCGCATCTCTACGCCATCGACGCCGAGACCGGAGAGGAAAAATGGAAATACAAAGCCGATGCTCAAATCATCGGTTCAGCCAACTGGTTTGGCATCGTCGACGGACCGGCGCGGATACTGTTCGGCGGCTACGATGAAAAACTCCACTGTGTGGATGCCGCTGACGGAAAGGCAGTCTGGGCGTATGAAACCGAACATTTCATAAACGGCGCCCCTGCTGTCGCCGACGGTCAGGCCTGCTTTGGAAACTGCGACGGGTTCGTCTATGTCGTAAATATCGCCGACGGCGCATTGGCCCGCAAGATCGACAGCGGCGCTGCTGTCGTGAGTTCGCCGGCGGTAATGGGCCGGAGGGCGTACGTTGGAAATTACAACGACCAGGTCGTTTGCATTGACCTCTCTGACGGCAAAATCCTCTGGCGGTACAAGGATATTTCCGGGAGGATTTTTTCCTCGCCGGCTGTAACAGACGAAAGCGTTCTATTCGGTTCACAGGACGAGCGCGTTCACTGCATCGACCGCGCCACGGGTCGGCGAGTGTGGGTTTTCAGGACCGCCGGAGCCGTGGACAGTTCGCCGGTGGTCTGCGGCGGCAGTGTCGTCGTCGCGTCAGGCGACGGCAGGCTGTACATGCTGCGACTTTCCGACGGGAAGGAATTATGGTCTTATGAAATCGGAAGTCCCATAACGGCGTCGCCCGTCGTGGCCGCTTCGGCGGTTATCGTCGGATGCGAGGATGGGTCGGTCTATGCCTTCGGGGCGGAGTAGTGAAAAGGTTCTCCATCCTGGGGCAGCAGGTATATACCGCCCCAGTTGTAAAAAAGTCCCAAAGGGACAATTGAGAATAGCCCAGCGATTTATCGCTGGGAAACTGACGGACGGAAAGAGTAAGTCCCGTAGGGACGGATGAGTTGCCCGGAACCAGGACCAACCAGGATGAAAAAATGCTTCTGGAACTGACGGACATTTATAAAAACTACGAATCTCCCGACCCCGCCGCTCCCGTGGAGGTTCTCATGGGTATTTCGCTTCGGGTCCGGACCGGTGAGTCGCTGGCGGTTGTCGGTCCTTCCGGATCGGGAAAAAGCACGCTGCTGAACATTATCGGCACGCTGGATAAGCCCACTTCCGGACAAGTTACGCTGGACGGCCAGGAACTGCTGCAAAAAGACGAAAAGTCGCTGGCTGCCGTTAGAAGCCGGCAGATAGGCTTCGTATTTCAGTCCCATTACCTCCTGCCGCAATGTACGGTCCTCGAGAACGTGCTGGTTCCGACTATTCCCGCCGGACGAACCGGGTCGGTCGAGCGGGCCCGAAGGCTTCTGGAGCGAGTCGGACTCACCGAGCGGACTTCCTGGCGTCCGGGTCGGCTTTCCGTCGGACAGTGCCAGCGGGTAGCGGTCGTCCGGGCGCTTATCAACGCCCCGAAGTTGCTTCTGGCAGACGAGCCGACCGGATCGCTGGACCAGCAGGCGTCGAACAACCTCGCCAACCTGCTGGTTGAACTGAACCGCGCCGAAGGCGCAACGCTGATCGTTGTAACGCATTCGCTTGATCTTGCCCGTCGAATGAACCGAATGCTCGAATTGTCCGACGGCGTACTTGTCGAAAAGAACAGCCGGAAATGACTACCTGGAGACTTATATTTCGCAGCGCGGGCTTTTACCTGCGCGGACATCTTGGCGTAGCCGCCGGAGTCTCGGTCGCAACTGCGGTGCTTGTCGGAGCGCTGGCGGTGGGCGATTCAGTCAGGTTCAGTCTCGCAGCCGTCGCCGAACGCCGCCTGGGGGATGTAACACTTGCTGGCGGGACTGGTGAGCGTTTTTTCCGGGCGGAACTCGCCGCCGACCTTTCCGGTGCTCTGGATACAACCGTCGCGCCGGTAATCAGCCTGAACGGAACAGCCGTCAACCCCGACACGGGCGGCCGGGCGAATCAGGTTCAGGTCCTCGGAGTCGATAGGCGGTTCTGGCGGCTGGGGGGCGTCGATGTCCCGCCGGCGGGCGAATCCGGCAACGAGGTTGTCCTGAACACCCGCCTTGCCGACAGACTTATGGCGCATCCCGGCGATAGTGTTGTCCTCCGTGTTCGCAGGCAGGGACTGCTTCCGGGCGATGCGCCGATGTCGAGCGATGATGAATCCCCCGCCGCTATGCGACTGACCGTAAAGTCTGTCGCATCAGACGCCCGGTTCGGGCGCTTCAGCCTGCGGGCGGAGCAGGTCGCGCCGATGACCGCCTTCGTACCGCTGGAGACGTTACAGGAGGCGACCTTGCCTACCGGCAGGCAGGCAGACCGGGCGGGGCGGGCGAATATGCTTCTTGTAGGAAAGGAAGAGCGGGCAGAAATAACGCCCGAATCGGCCCGGAGCGCCCTGGTTGAAAAATGGAAACTCGCAGACGCCGAACTGGAACTGCGCGAATTACCTGGCGGTTACGGCGAGTGTCGAACAGGCCGTGTGTTCATCGATCATCCCGTCGAGCAGGCGGCGAAGAAAATCTTTCCCGATGCTGTCGGCATCCTGACATATTTCGTTACCGAGATTCGCTGTGGCGACAGGAAAACACCTTATTCGATGGTAACGGCAATCGGTCCGCGCATGCCCACCGAACGTGGTCCATGGGCCTGGCCCAATAATATGAAAGACGACGAGATTGTTCTCAACAGGTGGTTGGCGGACGATCTGGGCGCAAAAGTCGGCAACAAGGTTGAACTGGAATATTTTGTTATAGGCCCGATGCGGAAATTGCAGACCCGCACGAGCCGCTTTCGCGTCCGCTTCATCGCACCGATGACGGGAATCGCCGCCGATAAGGAACTGATGCCGAGATTCCCCGGCATCGCCGGCGTCAAAAACTGCAAGGACTGGACGCCGGGGGTCGATTTCGTCCCCCGGCGGATCAGGGACAAGGATGAGGACTACTGGGACCGTTACGGCGGCGCGCCCAAGGCGTTCGTAACGCTGCCGGCGGGAAAGAAAATGTGGTCCAACCGCTTCGGAGGTCTGACGGCGATCCGTTTCCCGCTGAGCCACGACTCGATAAAAAATCGCGCCGAAGCGCTTCGGCGCCAGATCGACCCCGCCTCGGTCGGGTTGTTCTTCAGGCCCGTCGGCGCCGAAGCCGTCGAGGCCGGTAAAAAGGCGATGAACTTCGGAACGCTTTTTTTGGGTATGAGTTTTTTCCTTATGGCGTCGGCGGTGCTGCTGGTGGGGCTGTTGTTTGTCTTCAGCGCCCGGCAGCGTAGCGAGCAGGTCGGCGCGCTGCTGGCGATGGGATTCCGCCCGCAGCAGGTGCGCCGGATGCTGCTGATCGAGGGCGGCGTGGTCGCGCTTCTCGGCGGGGCCGTCGGTACGTTCGCGGGCCTGTTGTACACGAAGGCGATTATCCATCTGCTGGGAACGGTCTGGACCGCTGCGGCTGCGGGTACATCGACAATCCGCTTCGGCGTCGAACCGATTACGCTCGCCGCCGGAGGCACCGCAGGCGTGCTTATATCAATTGCAGCGATGTGGATAACGCTGCGAGGCATGATGAAGTTATCGGCGGTCGAACTGCTTACTGGCGCATCGGCGTGGCGGGCACACGCCGGAAAGAAGGTCGGTTTGTGGATCGGTGCGGCACTGGTGGTCGTGGGGGTGATAATCCTCTCTGTCGGAGCGAGAAGCGACAGGGACGCGCCGGTGGTTTTCTTCGCAGCCGGGGCCGCTATGCTCGCCGGAGTTCTGTCCTTCATTGGCGCGCTGATGTCTGCGCCGGGACGATCTTTGCATCCCGACCGCCTGACGCTTTCCAGACTGGCGTTTGGTAACATCACCCGCCGGCCCGGGCGGTCCCTGGCGACGGTGGCGCTTCTGGCGTGCGGCGTCTTCCTGATCGTCGCCGTCGGAGCAAACCGTAAAGATCCCCGCCGCGACTCCGGTAAAGACTCGCCGACCGGCGGATTCGCACTGTACGGCGAGTCCGCCCTGCCGGTGTCGGGCGACCTGAACGACGCGAAAGAAACCGAACTGAAATATGGGCTGACGCCGTCCGACCTTGAGGGCGCACGGTTCGTCCAGTTGCGCATTCACGAAGGCGACGACGCCAGTTGCCTGAACCTCAACCGCCCGCAAAGGCCGAAAATCATGGGCGTCGAATTTGAACAGTTGCAGGGACGTTTCACCTTTGCGCGAACTATCAAGAAAACAGAGCAGCCCTGGCTGATGCTGAACGGCGTCATGAGCGACGGCGCCGTTCCCGCCGTCGGCGACCAGGCCACTATCGTCTGGGCGCTGGGCAAGGCCGTCGGCGATATGCTGCCTTACACCGACGAGCGGGGGCGGAGTTTCCAGGTTCGACTCGTCGGCTCGCTGGCGGGGTCTGTCCTCCAGGGCGGGCTGATAATCTCCGAGCGAAATTTCACCGAGCGATTCGGTTCCGAGAGCGGCTTTCGCGCGTTCCTGATAGAGGTCCCAGCCGGGCGCGCCCGAACCCTTACGGGGACACTTACCGGCAATCGCCGCCTGAGCGACCTGGGGCTGGAACTTTCCACCACGCACGAAAGGCTGGCAGCGTTTTATGGTGTCAACAACACCTATATTTCCATATTCCAGGCCCTTGGTTCACTTGGGCTTCTTCTCGGAAGCGCGGGGCTGAGCGTCGTAGTGCTTCGGAACGTGCTGGAGCGCCGGGGCGAACTGGCGTTGCTTCGGGCAGTGGGTTTTTCGAAGCCAGCGCTTTACCGGTTGGTGCTTTACGAGCATTGGTCCCTGCTGACTGCGGGTTTGTTTTGCGGTTCGTCGGTCGGCTTTGTGGCGGTCATTCCGGCTTTGCGGTCGGCGGGCGGGGCGGTGCCTTATCTTTCCCTTTCGGTAACGCTTGCAGCGTTGGCCTGCGGCGGGATATTGTGGATATATCTGGCGACCGCTGCGGCATTGCGCAGGCCGATGTTATCGGCATTGAGAGGCAAATAGTTCGTCAACACTGAATTTGTGGATAAAACTGATGCGACACAGAGGCACAGAGATTCAGAGGATAAAAAGAAAAAGAAACAGATTTTATTTTCTCTGTTCCTCTGCGTCTCTGTGCCGTAATACCAACGTTCCTTAACACTCACGGATTCAATCGTGAAGGATTAATAATAGAGCGATTATGAAAATTCTTTCCGTCATTGTCGGGATACTGATACCGGTTTCAGTCGCCGCTGCCGGTGCTGTTTTTCTGGGCCTGTGGCTCAGGGGCGGTCCGGGGATGGACCTGGAACAAAGATTGCCGGTCGTTGAGCGGTCGGCGCCGGAGCGGCAGGTTCAGGTCTTTCCCGCCGTTTTTGTAGCAGGGTCAGCCGAACCGGCGGACCTGCCGGGCCTCTGGCCGAGATTCCGAGGCAGCGGTTTCAACGCGGTCAGCACCGAGGCCGTTCCGCTGGCCCGTGCCTGGCCCCCGTCCGGCCCGCCGGTGCTCTGGTCGGTCGAACTGGGCGCCGGTTACGCGGGACCTGCCATACTCGACGGAAAGGTTTATATCCTCGATTACGACGAGAAGGAACGCGGCGACGCACTGCGATGTCTGTCGCTCGCCGATGGTCAGGAGATATGGCGGCTTTGGTATCCGATCCGCCTTCCCGCCCAGCACGGCGTCAGTCGGACCGTCCCGGCGGTAATGGAAAAATACGTCGTAACGCTCGGGCCGGCATGCCACGTCATGTGCGCCGACGCGCAGACGGGAAAGTTCCTCTGGGGTATCGACCTGTCAGCCGATTACGGCACGGAAGTACCGTTGTGGTACGCCTCTCAGTGTCCGCTGATTGACGACGGAAAGGCGATTATCGCCCCGGCCGGCAGCAGAATGATGATAGCCGTCGATTGCGCCACGGGCGAGGTCGTATGGGAGGCTCCAAATCCGCGCTCCTGGAAGATGACGCACTCGTCCATCACGCCGATGGAATGGGCGGGCGAGAAAATGTACCTTTATTGTGCAAGCGGCGGGCTTGTGGGCGTCTCGGCGGCGGACGGGAAAATCCTCTGGGAATATCCGGACTGGAAAGTCCCCACATCCAATGCTCCAGCCCCCGTCGTAATCGGCGACGGGCGGATATTCCTGACCGGCGGATACCGCGCCGGAAGCGCAATAATACAACTGAGCGAAGAAGCGGGTAAAATAGCGCCGAAAGTATTATTTCGCCTGGAGCAGAAAGTTTTCGGCTCGGAGATGCAGACGCCGATTTTCCATCAGGGACACATCTACGGCGTGATGACAAAGGACGCCGGTCGGCTGGCGGAACAACTTATCTGCCTGAACATGCAGGGTCGCCAGGTATGGACCAGCGGGCCTGAAAACCGTTTCGGACCGTTCGGCGGGCCTTATATCATCGCCGACGGAAAAATTTTCGTTATGAACGACGACGGCGTGCTGACGCTCATCGAGGCGACGCCGAAGGCCTACAGGCAATTGGCACGGGCGAAGGTGCTGACAGGAAAGGAATCGTGGGCGCCGATGGCCATTGCCGGCGGAAGGCTCATCGTCCGAGACGTCAGTAGGATGATATGCCTGGACGTCCGGGCAAAATGAGCGAATAGATATAATAATCAGGGTTGGTTATGTATAAACGACGAGGCGTTTCGACGGAGAATGCACTCATTGCGGCTGTCATAACCGTTGTGGCGGCAGCGGCTGTATTCGTCATTCTTAAATCCGACCCGACCGGAAAGGGCGGAAGCAAACTATCAAAGGAATTCGTCTTCAGCGACAGTGAATACCGCCGTACCGATCCGGCCCTGATTCATTACCGGGAAGTTCAGCGGATTGAAACGAACTTTCAGAGTGTCAGGGGCCTGACTGTCGGACCCGACGACCGCATTTATATCGCCGGCGACCGGGCAGTGAAGGTGTTAGGCAGCGACGGAAAACGCATTTCGGAAATCGCAATGGACGATTCGCCGCGATGCCTGGCCGTTTCAGCCGACGGGACCGTCTATGTGGGAATGACCGACTATGTGGAAGTTCACTCGCCTCAAAAACCACCGGCGAAATGGTCCAGCCTCGGTGAAAAAGCCGATATCACCTCAATCGCCATATCGGGCGATAACGTCTTCGTCGCCGATTCGGGAAACAGCGTCGTCCTGCGATACGACAGTGGAACCGACATCTCCGGTAAGATTCCTGGACGCATCGGCAGGGCGGATAAAACAAAAGATATTCCCGGACTTCTTGTCCGATACGCGGGAGTCGATGTGGCAGCCGGCGCCGAAGGCGTCCTTTGGGTAACGAATCCGGGCCTGTGGCGCGTCGAGGCGTATTCGTTCGACGGGGACCTGAAAAGTCATTGGGGCAGGCAATCGGAAGAGATCGACGGTTTCTGCGGATGCTGCAATCCGACCGCCATTGCGCTTCTTCCCGGTGGGGCATTTGTAACCGTCGAAAAGGGACTGCCCAGGGTGAAAGTCTATGATGATTGCGGGCTTTTCGTCGGCGTGGTCGCCGGACCCGAATCGTTCCCAGCCGGGGCTGTCGGGTTTGACCTGGCGGTCGATTCGCAAGGGCGAATAATGGTGCTCGACACCGCCGAAAAGGCGGTGCGAATCTTCACGCTGAAGAAGGATGATAAGTGAACGAATTGAAGGATAAATCTCGCAGTCGGCGCAATTTTCTCGGCTTGGTAGTGCGTTCAGCGGCATTGGGCGCTATAGCGATTGTATCGAGCGTACTGCTGAAACGCAGGTTTCGGTCGAGCCAAAAGTGCGTCTATCGCGGTTTCTGCAGCGACTGCCGGGCCTTCGGCGATTGCCAATTGCCTCAGGCTATGACCATCAAACGCAAACCACAAATTGCACGAATTACTACGAATGACACGAATAAAAACGGGTAATTCGTGAAATTTGTTCCAATTTGTGTAATTCGTGAAAACGGGACGGCGAAAAAATGAGCGATCAGGAAAAACAGGACGACCTGACGAGGCGCGAGTTTTTAAGCAGCGGCGCTCGCGGGGCGCTGCTGGTGGGCCTCGGCGCTGCCACTGGCGGGCTTGTCGCTCGAAGCGGAAAGGGAAACACCGTCTGGCAGATCGACCCGGACAAGTGCATCGCCTGCGGTAACTGCGCGACGTACTGCGTATTGAAACCGTCTGCCGTAAAATGTGTCCACGCCTTTGATGTCTGCTATTACTGCGAGAAATGCTTCGGGTATTACGACCTTCAGACGGCGGACCTTAAGACCGGCGCGGAAAACCAGCTATGCCCGACCGGGGCCATTCGGCGCAAAGAAGTCCGAAAACCCCAGTACGAGTACAGCATTGACGAGCAGTTGTGCATCGGCTGCGGAAAGTGCGTCAAGGGATGCGGGACATACGGCGGGGGCGCGTTTTTTCTCCAGGTCCGTCACGACCGGTGCCTGAACTGCAACGAATGCTCCATTGCCGCCGCCTGTCCTTCCGGAGCGTTCAAACGGGTTCCCGCCGATCAACCGTACCTGCTGAAGAGCACCCGCCTACGGAAGGATAAACAGACTTGAAATACATATTCGTTTTTTTGTCCGTCATATTTGTTCTGACCGTCGGGTCCGCTCGGGTCTGTGCGTCCGGTGAGGAGCGATCTACAAATGCGGACCTGCCCGACTGGTACGAGTTGCCTGAGACGACCACGCCGGCTCCGAAAAGCGCCTTGTACGATTACGTTGACGTAGCCGTGCTGGCGGCGGCGATGGCGCTGGCTGCGTATCTGGCGCTGAAGAGGCGTTCGAGACGCGGACTGTTCGTGCTGATGTTGTTTTCGCTGCTTTATTTCGGCTTCTGGCGCGGGGGCTGCGTCTGCCCCATCGGGGCGATACAGAATGTTACACTGGGCTTATTCGACGGCGCATATGTCGTACCGGCGGCGATAGTCGCCTTCTTCGCCCTTCCGCTGGTATTCACCTTGTTTTTCGGGCGTGTGTTTTGTGCCGCCGTCTGCCCGCTCGGCGCGATCCAGGACGTTGTGCTCGTTAAACCCCTCAAAGTTCCGTCGTGGCTTGAACATACGCTCGGGCTGTTTCCTTATGTATATCTTGGTATGGCGGTTCTGATGGCGGCGACCGGCAGCGCGTTTATCATCTGTCGGTTGGATCCGTTTGTTTCATTCTTCCGCATCTTTCCTCTCGGAAAGTGGGGCCAGTCGCTCATACATGGCGGCCCCTGGCGATGGGCGGACCTGGGCGGGCGGTTCAACCTCCTTGCGCTGGGCGCCTGCGTTCTGATTATAAGCGTATTCGTGGGAAGGGTTTATTGCCGATTCGTCTGCCCGTACGGCGCGCTGCTGCGTATATTAAGCCGGTTTTCCCGCTGGCGTGTAACCATCACGCCGGATGAGTGCATCCAGTGCCGCCTGTGCGAGGACGCCTGTCCGTTCGGGGCGATAACCGAGCCTACACATCGGAAAAATGTCAGCCGGAGCGAGGGCAAGAGACTACTGGCGATTTTGATCCTTCTGCTGCCGGTGGTGGTCGCCGCCGCCGGATGGCTGGGAGGACGAATCTCGCCCGTCCTTTCCCGAAGGAACGCGACAATCAGCCTCGCCGAGCGCATCCGGGACGAACAAGCCGGAAGAGTCAAAGGGACCACCGACGCCAGCGACGCATTCCGCTCCAGCCGAAGACCGCCGGCGGAACTCTACGCCGAAGCATCGCTCATCCGTCGAAAATTTCACTTCGGAGGAGTGCTTCTGGGCGGATTCGTCGGAATCGTCGTGATGCTGAAGTTGATTCGGCTTTCCGTCCGTCGCAACCGGACCGATTACGAAGCCGACCGCGCAAGGTGCCTGGCCTGCGGAAGATGCTTCTCTTACTGCCCCCGCGAAAAGGCGAGATTGAAGAGAATCAGGGATTGAGGTTTGAATTGATAAATAAACTAGTACACTGTCCCGGCTATATTTCAGAATAGACGGTCTTCTTGCCGATAGGGTTGATAGAACCCTTAACCCGGAAAGGAGGCCGTACCATGAAAAAGAAGTTTATCGTTGAGTTGAC
>JAXHSV010000076.1:0-12553 GCA_034190305.1 Planctomycetota bacterium
ACGGCGAATCTACTCTTCCCGGAACGGCGAAGACCTCCCTGGATTGTTCCAGCGCCAGCCTTGCGGTGATGAGCGAACCGCTGCGACGGGCTGCCTCGACGATAAGAACGCCCAGCGACAAGCCTGAAATGATGCGGTTACGCCGGGGGAAGTTTCCGCCCTTGATGCCGATTCGCATGGGTAGTTCGCTGACAACTGCGCCTCGCCCGTCGGCGACAATTTGGGAGAAGAGTTTTTCATTTTCCCGTGGGTATGTTTCGCCCAGCCCGCATCCCATCACGGCGATTGTCCTTCCGCCGGCTGCCAGTGCGCCGCGGTGAGCGGCAGTGTCTATTCCGCGAGCGCCGCCGGAGACGACGGTGAATCCCGCCCTTCCAAGCAGCCCGCCGAACCTTTCGGCCTGCTCCAGACCGTAGTGAGTGCACCGGCGCGAACCGACCACGCCCAGGGCGACGGCGTCGGATTCGGCAATTTCGCCGCGAACGTACAGCACCGGCGGGGGATCGTAGATATTCTTCAAGGCGGCTGGATATTCGGCATCTTCTAGACACAGCACCGCTGTAGCGTTTTTATCGGCCAGGCGGAGTTCTTCATCAACGGCGGATTCGTCAACAGCAGCGATGGCGGCTGCGGTTTTTTCTCCGACGCCTTTTGCCCGATGCAATTGCCCCGGAGCGGCGCCGGCGACGGCTTCGATATCCCCGAAGTGCTCAAGAAGCCGACGGACAGTAATCGCACCGACACCCTCGGCCAGTGCAAGACGAAGATACATCCGCCGGCGTTTGTCGGTTTGGTCCATCGTAGAATCGTTTATCGTTTTTTATTTCGCCGACGCTTGCGCAGCCTTTGCCACACTCGCCGCCCTGCTTGCAATGGCCTTTTTGACGCCCATCAGCAGCGGGCTGGCGATGGCGATGGACGAATAAGTACCGACGATGATTCCCACCAGCAGGGCGTATGTGAAGGCATGGATGCCCGCCCCACCCCAGATGTACATGACCATCACGGCAATGAGCGTGGTCGTGGTCGTAAGCAATGTCCGGCTGATGGTTTGGTTTATCGAGCGGTTGATAATCGGCTCGTTCACACCGGCGAGTTTTCCCCGGTTCTCGCGGATGCGGTCGAAAACGACGATGGTGTCATTGACGGAGTATCCGATTATCGTCAGGAACGCCGCGACGACGGCCATGTCTATCTTGAAAGGTTGGATCAGCAGGAACCGTCCCACGACGTTATCGTGGATGAAAGCCGCCAACGCCACCAGCCCCACGGCAATGATCACGTCATGGACCAGGCAGATTACCGCCGCCAGGCCCCAGCGCGCCGATCCGAACCGCAACCAGAGGTACACAACGATCGCCATCCAACTCAATATGAAAGCGATAATCGCCAGTTGCGAAGCCCTTCCGGCGATGGCGGGGTCGAATTTCGAGACCGATTCGAGCGATTCGGTGCGGTCAAGCGATGCGGTCAACAGGTTCAGCTCGCCTTCGGCAAAGTTTTTCCATTCTTCGGGCCTGCCGACGTAATCGGCGTTGGGATTCAGCGCCAGTACAGCCAGTGTGGAGAAGCCCTCGGTGGTCGGATCGGCCTTGAGACCGACAACGGCGGTGCGGTTGAACTGATAATCGGCGAAGTCCGACTGCAACCGCATTGTCTGGATTCGCCCGGCCAGGTCGGTCTCGGTCAGTGCGGGGCTTACATTCTGCACGATGAACATCGCCCCGCCGATGAAATCGACGAATCTGGCTCGCATTTCAGGTGCGACGCCTTCAGCCGTTTCCGCCGATATGTGCGTAATTCCCCTATCGGCGCTGTTGATCTCCACGTTCAGTCCGGGGATATAACCGGTCTGTGCGAGTTCATATTTCACGCTGGTCCGCACGTTCAGAGCGGTTCCGAAGGCGCCTTCAACCACTTCCCGCAACAACGGCACGTCGGCAACCGTCGTGGAAACCTGATACGACCGCTCCGGAAGGGATGAGGAGAGTTCCTCGCGGGTAACCGCTGTATTGTCGCCGTCGGTATTCAGTGCCTCGAAGAATTCCTCCGCACCCTTGCCCGCTTTCCATTCGGCGAGGCTGATTTTCCCGTTACCGTCGGTATCGAATTTTTCGAGACACTCAGAGACCTTATTGGAATTCAAGAGCGTCTCGACTTTGATGGTTTCGGCCAGTTTTTTCAGTGTTTCGCTCTTTTGGGCGTTGTTGGTCTCCTCGGCCAGCAGTAGCGCCCTGCCCTTCAGGGTCGCTTCGATTTGCTGGCGCTGAGGCAGCACGTCTTTACCGTCCGGTCCTGAAACCATAGCGCCGGGATTGAAGGTGAACACCGCCTGCGTCCCGCTGCTGAATTCGATTCCAAGGACGTCTCTTCCCTGCGCCGCCATCGAACCGATACCGGCGGCGACCAGAAGGACCGAAACGACCCAGAAGATCTTCCGCTTACCGAGCCAGTTAATCTTCGGGGTGCCCAGGAACGCAGCCATACGAACGCGCTGCTTTATCCACCCCAACTCCAGAAGCAACTGGAATATCCAGCGGGTTACCAGCAGAGACGTGAACAGGCTGAACATCACGCCCAGGCCCAGCGTGATAGCGAATCCTACGATCTCCTCTGAGCCGACCCATCCGAGGATTACGCAGGTTAGAAGCGTGGTGATATTACCGTCAAGGATAGCGCTTGCGGCGCTGGAGTATGCGTTACGCACGGCGATGCGCATGGATTGCGTTTTTTTCTGCTCTTCCCGCAATCGCTCGAATATCAGCACGTTGGCATCGACGGCGATACCGATGGTGAGGATGACGCCGGCGATTCCCGGAAGGGTAAAGACCGCCTCGATGAAACTCATCGCCCCTAAAAGCAGCACCAGGTTCAGCACCAGTGCAAAGTCGGCGATAAGGCCCGGAAGCAGGTAATATGCGGCCATGAACGCTGCAACGGCGATAAGCCCCCATACGGCAGCCCGAAAACCGGCGTCGCGGTTGTCCTTCCCGATGCTGGGCGCGACGGTTTTGATGCTGACGGGGTTTTCGTTGACCTGACCGGCCAGGGCGCCCGCCTCAAGTATTCGAACCAGTTCGCCCACCTCATTGGTGGTAAAATCACCTGTGATAATGCCGTTGTTGTAGATAACGTCATTGATAACCGGCGCCGAGTACACTTCATTGTCCAGCAGAATTGCCATGAAGTGTTTCAGGTGCGCTCCGGTCAGCAGGCCCATGAGTTTGGCGCCGCGCGTATCAAGATTAAACGCCACCGCCGGTTGTCCGCGTGTATCGCGTGTCGGACCGGCCGACAGCGACCAGGTCCTCCTGACCGGATCACGCAGCATCGTGTATCCGTCGCGGTTGTACAGCAGGATGTATTTCCTTCCGGCGTACTCGCCGATGACCACGTTCGTCGAGAACCTCTCGCCTTTTCCGTGAATCGGGAACCATTGGAACTCATCCCCCCTGCTTCGCCCGACGAGGGGTCCGTTCTCGGCCAATTGCTCCATGTACGTGTCGTATTGCTGGTCGGTCAGCGATAGTGTTTCCTCATTCGCTTCGGCCAGCGGCAACGTCGGCGCGATGCGGAACTCCAGCACACCCGCCCGTGCAACCATTCGCATCAGGTCGGCCGGATCGTCCAGACCGGTTCGCCTCTCGGTCCAATCGGTATAAGCCGACACCACCTCGTCAATATCAGCCCGCCTTGACGTGTAACGCTCCTGAAGATGTTTCAACTGTTCGTCGTATTTTTCGCGACGCTCTTTAAGCTCGTCCTTAGGAAGGATCTTTACCTCTCGCTGTGGAACGTATAATTGCAGCACCTGTCCGAGGTATTCGGTATTGACGTTGGTGTCAAGCAGGTTGTGAAAGGCTTTATTGTATTCGCTCCTGGCGTCGTCGAGTTCGGCGCGGGCTTTCTGAATGGTCTGGACAGTGGCTCTTCCGCTGCGCTTAAGTTCTTCAAGCGTTTTGTCGGCCCGGACTTCGGCGTCGTGGGTGCGGGCTACTTCCTGTAAGGCTGTAACCCTTTCGGCATTTCCGCCGGCGATGCGCTCGACGGCGTCGGCGCGGTCCTGACCGGTTAGCGAAACAACCCGTCTGATCTCGCTGCGCCGAACGTTGCCGTCCTGTAGTTTTTTCAGGGCCTCCAGATATTTTTGCTTTGCCCGGCGAGCCTCATCTGTCCCCAGCGGCATGCGAACCTCAAATCGGCCGGGTCCGATCGGACGCCATTCCAGGCTGCGAGTTCCGCTCGGATCAATTCGCCTCTTCAGTCTGGCGATTACCCTCTCAACCAGTCCGGGGGTTTCCTTGCCCGTGGCGAGTATCTCGAAGGTCAGTATGTGTCCGCCCTTCAGGTCGATACCCTGGCGCAGTTCTTTCGCCCAGACAGAGTAAATACTCAACGCCGCCAAGAGGGCAACAATAGCGAATTTCAAACCGAGATTCTTTGCTTGCATAATAACCTCAATGAAGGGGCTGGGAACCGGTTTCCGGGGTCAAGGCATTCAGGATTTCCCTGCCCCTTCGCCGCCATCAGCATCCTTAACGTCACCGACACTGCGAATCGCCGAGCGTAGAAACTTCATCCGCGTGTTGGACGACTCGTCAACCTTGACGACGACTTCCTTGTCCTTGACCTCAATGACCGTTCCGATTATCCCCCCGATGGAAGTAACCTTATCGCCTTTTTTGAGGGCAGAGAGCATTTCTCTGTGCCGCTGCTGTTCCTTTCTGCGTCCTCTTCCCATCCACCACCACAGCAGGGCCATAACGGCTACCATCACGATAAGAACTTGCGGATTGCTGAACAACCCGCCGGGCGGCCTCTTGTCATCAGCCTTAGTTGTCGTCTCGCCGCCCTGGTCGGACGTTTCATCGGTCTTTTCGGGAGACTCATCCGCCGCTTCGCGGGCATCATCCACCGTGGTTTCGCCGGCCGGTTTGGTTGTCTGGGACCAGACCGGCTGGGCCAATGCAAACACCATTATCGCCGCCAACACTAAAGATACATGCCAAATACGCATCAGTTTCATTCCTTTCAATATTTACCGCCGCTTATAAGCCTGTAAAAAGCAGGTTAGGTATTCTGATAGAATTGTCGCCCCCGGTCAACATCAAAACACATTCATGCATCGATTCCGTTGCTCGGATACATCCGCTCTATCCATCGGCCGGATAGCACAGCCAACTCGCCGTCGGCGACAGCCTGGCGTATTAACGAGGTCAACTGCGAGAAAAACGTCAGGTTGTGGATCGTTACCAGCGTCGCTGCGAGCATCTCGCCGGCCTGGAAATAGTGCCGCAGCGCCGCCCGCGAGAAATTCCGGCAGGTGTAGCAGGTGCATTGCTCCTCCAGCGGACGCTTGTCGGCGGCGAAGACGGCGTTGCGGAGTTTTATCCGCCCGCTCCAGGTGAAGGCCTGGGCGTTTCGCCCGTTCCGAGTCGGAAGGACGCAGTCGAACATGTCTATTCCGCACGCCACGGCTGCTATTATGTCCCTCGGCTCGCCGACGCCCATCAGGTAGCGGGGTTTCTCAGCGGGAAACTGCTCGTCAATATGCTCCAGGACGGACTTCATCTTTTCGTGCCCCTCGCCGACGCTCAAGCCCCCGACGGCATATCCCGGAAGGTCCAGATCGACAAGCGCTTCGGCGCTGCGGCGGCGCAAGTCCGTAAAAATCCCGCCCTGCTGAATCCCGAAGAGCGCCTGCCCGCCTGTCCGTCCGCCCTGTTCCCACGCCGATTTGCATCGCCTGGCCCATTCGGCGCTGCGCACGACGGCTTGGGCGACCCGGTCTTTTGGCGCATCGGCAGGCGGACATTCGTCCAGTTGCATGATTATGTTGGCGCCAAGTTTGGACTGGACGTCCATGCAACGCTCCGGCGTCAGTTCCACCGTGTCGCCGTCGATGTGAGACTGGAAGACGACGCCCTCATCGGAGACTTTCCGCATGGAAGCCAGAGAAAAGACCTGGTATCCGCCGCTGTCGGTGAGGATCGGACCGTCCCACGCCATCATTTTATGCAGTCCGCCCATCTCGGACACCGCTTCGGCGCCGGGACGGAGCATGAGGTGATATGCGTTGGCAAGGACCATCTGCACGCCGGCGTCGCGGAGTTGGTCGGGAGTTACGCCCTTGATGGCTCCGTACGTACCACACGGCATAAACACCGGCGTAGCGACCTGGCCATGGGCGGTGCGAAGAACGCCCGTCCGCGCCCTGCCGTCGGTCTTATCGACGCGGAAGGAGAATGTCGAATCCATTGATGGCATAAATAATAGAATAACAAGGGATGTGGGCTACGGCCAATCAGGTTACCCGGCTTCTAAGCGGAACGTTGCTTTTTGATACCCAGCATTTGCCCGGCAAGATCGGGTTTCTGGTCGAGAAGCCGTAAAAACCGCAGCGCACAACCGGACGGCCTGGACCGACCTTGTTCCCATGCGTGAATTGTTTGAGGAGCAGCGTTTATCAGCCGGGCGAATACGCCCTGACTCATATGTAACTTCTTCTTCCGCAAAGCAACGATTTGCTTAGGCGTCATCGGTCGGGGCGGATCGGGCAGGTGCACCGTGCGAGTCTCCAGAGTGATCTGTCCCCGCGAGTGAGCAATCGCCTGCTCCAGTCCGGATTTGAGATTTTCAAAAGTCGTTTTCTTTGACATCACTAACTCCCGTGCATCTTGTCCAATTGTTGTTTGAGATGTTTGATGACTTTTAGTTCTTCCCGGCTGAAATCAACCCGCTCACCCTTGCCCAGAGCCGAAAGAAGATAAGTTACACCGAACCTGGGATAATCGGCGAACAGAACGCGAACGCCGCCTCGTTTGCCGCGACCTGAGGCGCCGCAGCGTATCTTCTTTACTCCGCCGGTACCCGGTACTATCGCTCCATAACCCTGCATTATCTGCTTTTCCATCTCGCGGTTTTGTTCATCCGAAACGCCATTGGCCTTGAACGCTTCCCTGACCTGACTGCTTTCAATGAACTCGCGTTTCATTGCCCATTCCCTGCTGTACTAATTATTAGTATATTATAAATTGGGAAACAAACAAGAAAATTCATAAAAATACTCAGCAAAACACCACGGCCGCTTCAAGAGGACGAGGGTAATGTACATCGGTCCCCTGTGTTCGCCTACCCAAGCAGTTTCTCGCCTATCATTCCGACGAGGAATCCGAGTGTGGCTCCCAGTGGCGGGGTCCAATGCCGGCGCATCTGAGACTGCGGCGCGATGTCCTGGAAGACCAGATAAAGGATTCCGCCAGCCGCAAAGAGCATCAGCCCTCCCACGACTTGTGGATGGAACTGCAGAAAGACATATCCAGTCAATGCAGCGGCGGGACCCAGTAAGCTCAGAAACAATAAGGTCAGGAGTATCCGGGCCGGACGTGTTCCCCCGCTGCGCAGTTCTCTGTAGGCATTGAAGCCCTCCGGCAGATTCTGTGCGCCGATAAACAAGGCCAGGAGTACGCCGAGGCTATGCTGATGGGCGAAAACAGCGCCGAGCGCGATTGCTTCAGGTATGAAGTCCATAAGCATCGCCATAAACTGTGCCTTGGGCCCACCTCGATAACTAATGCTCTTGTCGAGAAGCATGAACGCAAATGCACCCGCACAGAAAAGCACACTTGCCGTACACAGGTTCAGGGATTTCAACCCGGCCGGAGCGAGCACGAACGCCACGGCCGCCACAAGAACGCCCCCGCCGAAGGCAACAATCCCGTGTATTATTTCATTCTTCAATTCGCCTTCAGGGATTCTTTCCAGCCTGGCTGACGCGGCGCCGACGAACATGGCGAGTCCGGCGAGCCAGGAGGATAAAACAACTGTCAGCATCTGGATTTCCGGTGGCATAGTTCCCCTATTCCCGCACCCTTATCCCACTAAAACCGCGAATAATACTGGGCGCATAAAGTTGACGTGCCCTGGACGGGGAGCATCCTGCGAGTCGCAGGCAGAGACGGAATCCCGGCAATACTGCTCATTTCTCCAGAGGGATTTCCTGTCGATCCCCCCTGGCCTCGTTAATCAGAACAAGATTTCCTCCGTCTTCGGAGCGCAGATGTTCATTGGCGTTGAGCAGTTCGACACCGTACACCGTTCCGTCCGGGGCGATATCGACGTTAATTTCATCACTCAGACGAATCGTCTCGACCTGTCCTGACTTTTCGTGCAGACGCAGGTAAGCAATGTTGTAACGCGGATCGTAAGTCAGTCTCATAAAGGAATCTCCTGCTCTTTAATAATACTTTGCAATCACTGTAATAACCAGCCATCCGTTTTCCTCTACAGCATACGCCTCCACTTGTTTCGTCTCGTAGAACCGATTTCGCCACGTCTGACCGAAGACGAAGTTCCGACGAAATCCGGTCCTTCCGAACTTGGCAGGGAATCTTTCTCCGTGCTCAACGGTAGCGATTACTTTGGCCTCCGTCGCACCTCGTTCGAGCAAACGTTGGCAGCATGAGGATGCAATCGTACATTCATCACGGATTCTCTAAAATGGTCAGACTTTCGCTACCGGCGTAATTTTACCGGTCCTGACGGATTTTTCCATCGCCTCCAGTATCGCCACCGGCGCGAGAATTCGTTTGTGGTCCAGCGGTTCTTTTCCTGTCCTGAACATCCTGCAGAAGGTGCGAACGCCGGTCAGGTACGAGTCGGCGTCTGATGTCATCTTCCTGGCCACCGGACCGCTGTCCTCGATGACCGAGATCTGAAAACCCGCATCGCTTCCGACCAGGCAGTGCATTGTTACAACCAGGCCGGACCGGAAGAACAAAGTCGCGACAGCGTTCTTCTGTTTCGGTATCCGGGCAACATTGACGTCCGACACATCCGTCCCGAACGCCTCGACCAGCATTTCGACCTGGTGGACACCGTAGAAGAAAATCCCGCCGTACTTTGAATCCACGTCACAAGGCCCGATACCGGCGACGGCCCGAACTTCCCCGCCTCGATTGACAGCCCGTCGAAAATCCGCAAAAGATTTCTGCATCAACATTGTGCTGAAGGAAGTTACCGGAACCTTCGCGCGCCTGCAACGTGCGAGGAATTTCTTACCCTCAGCCAGACGATAGCAGAAAGGTTTGTCGATAAACATCGGCAAACGGGCCTTGAGAAAGGCTTCCGCCGCTGGAAGGTGGTATCTTGGATGGCGGTGGTCGATAATTACCGCGTCAATTTCGCCGATCATATCGGCCGGTCGCTTGACGATTTTTGGAATAGCGCCGGCCTTGGCGGCGTCTTTGGCGAATTTGTCCGTCTCGCCCCAGATTACCACAACCCGACAGCCGGGAACCTTTTTTCCGACGTTCAGCGTCTTTGCAATCGCCACACTGTGAGAGTTCTCCGCACCTACAATTCCGATCCTGATCACAATAGTCTCCTTAACATATGAAATTTCAACAATCAGCGCGAGCAGCACCGCTCGTTTTTCACATTTTATGGTTCTATTCCACCAGCGCCAGTTCGCTGCAACCGGGCGCATCTTCCTGGTTCCGGGCCATTTCAATCAGGAATTCCGGAAATTCACTGGCTGCATCGTCCAAGGCGGTCTGAAATAACCTTCTGGCCGGAGCATGGTTCTCATCGGCGACATTGGTCTGAAAAGGGGCTTCGGTTGTAAGGTCGTGCAGCAGGACTCCGGATACGCCCGCGTCATCACAAGCGATTCTTCAGCCAAGGCGTCCAGATGCGGGGTTTTAACCTTCCAGCCCCACTGCGGCGCCCCAGGCCGGCCGCTGTTGTAACAACCGATGCAATCCTTGCGAAGTGAATCAAAAATTACCAGGACAATGTTCATTTCTTCCTTTTCTTCCAAAAACTCAAAAAAGATTACGAACCTATGATCGCGTGGGAATTACGGTCCCGTCTGGCTGCGAACGTCCAGCAGTTCGTTCAGTTCTTCTTCGCTGATGGCGCCCTGCTGAATCGCAATTTCCCGTATGGTCTTGCCTGTTTCATGCGCCTGCTTTGCGATTTCTACGGCGGCGTCGTAGCCGATTTTCGGAGCAAGGGCCGTCGCAAGCATCAGCGACCGCTCGATGAGTTCGCCGCAGCGCTGTGCATCGGCGGTAAGACCTTCGATACACTTTTTCCTGAACACATTAACGGCATTGGTAAGCAGCGATGCGCCTTCCAGCAGATTGTCCGCTATCACAGGCCAGGCGAGGTGCATCTCCAGGATGCTCCCGACGCCTCCTAATGCCGCTGCAGAAACGGCGGCGTCCAGCCCGACGACCCGGCAGGCGACCTGAACGACGGCTTCAGGTATGACCGGATTGACCTTTCCGGGCATTATGCTGCTTCCGGGTTGCACGGCGGGTAGAATCAATTCCCCAAACCCGCATCGCGGACCCGAACCAAGCAGGCGAATGTCGTTGGCGATTTTGGAGACCGCAATAGCGGTTATCTTCAAAGCGCCAGAGGCGCGCACAGCCGGAATCGGAACCGTATGGGCGGCGAAGTGATTAGCCGACTCGTGAAACGGAAGGTGCGTCTTTCCGGCTATGAACCGGACCAGTTCGCCTGCGAAGCCTTCGGGACAATTCATCTCGGTTCCCACCGCCGTTCCGCCTATTGCCAGTTCGCACAGCCCGTCAATCGCCCTTCCCAGAACACCAATCGACCCATCGACCGCGGCTGCGTAACCGGAAAATTCCTGCCCCAGGCGGATCGGAACGGCGTCCTGAAGGTGCGTCCTTCCGACCTTGACGACCGCGTCGAACTGTCCGGCTTTTGTCGCCAGTGCCGACGAGAGTGATTTCAGGGCCGGGATAAGTTCGTTGTGAATCGCAAGGGCCGACGAGATATGCACCGCCGAGGGAATCACGTCGTTGGAGGACTGTCCCATGTTGACGTGGTCGTTGGGATGGACGGGGCCTTGAGAACCGATTGCCCTGCCAAGCAACTGGTTGGCGCGGTTGGTGATTACCTCGTTGGCGTTCATATTGCTCGACGTGCCCGAACCGGTCTGGAAGACATCGACGGGGAAATGCTCGTTGAGTTGACCTGCGGCGACCTCCTTCGCCGCAGCGATAATCGCATCGGCGAGTTTACCGTCGAGGCGACCGGCCTTTTTGTGAGCAACGGCGGCGGCGGTCTTTATCAACCCCAGCGCCGCAATGAACCGCACCGGCATTGTCCGACCACTGATGGGAAAGTTCTCCACCGCGCGGGCAGTCTGTGCACCGTACAGCGCATCGGCGGGAACGGAAACCTCTCCGAGCGAATCGCATTCTCTGCGATGTTTAATCATTTCTTTGCGTCCTTCGAAGCAGGAGCCGATGCCGGCGCCGTCGTCGTTGTCGGAATCGCCCCAGGCTCCAAACGCCTTTCTTGACGGCTGGAGACCTCCCGGGCGGGATCAATCATCTTAAGCAACTGCCTGGCCGATACTACTTTCGGGTCGTTTGGATATTCACGAATGAATTTTTCAAGGGTTTTTCCCGCAGCGGACTTATCATCAAGCGACTGAAACTCCAGGACCGCCTTTTTGTAATAAGCCTCGCCTATCGACGCCCCGGAAGGGAACGACTCAATGTACCGTCGGCAATAATCGTGGGCCTGCTTGTAATTTTCCTTTATTTCGGACAGGTGAGCCAGTTCCAGCATCGCCTCACCTTCGGCCGACGGATCGCCGGAACCCAATTTGAGGGCTTTTTTGAGGTTCTTGTCGGCGTCATCCGGCTTCGTGAACATCAGCGCCTTGCCCTTCGCCAGTCGCAGCCGGGCCTGTGTAACACCGGCGGGGAGTTTCCTGACCGGCATTTTCAGCAGTTTATCAATTAGGGGGACTGACTCGGCACGGGTGGAAAGTTTCAGGCGCGCCTGCACCGCCGCCCACCGTGAGACAGCATCAGGGGCCTTCTCGCCGACAGCGGACCAGTAGTCCAGCGAATACTCCAGCCTCTCCATAAGCGCCGAAGCCGGAATAATGCAGCCGGGGATATTATCCAGCAATTTACCTTTCGGGGTTATCACCTGCGTCAGCGGTGTTTCGGCGGTGCCGGTTTTGGCGAACAGCCCCCTTCCCTCCGTAGTTGTGATGTCCACTTTTACCGCAGAGAACGAAGCCAGAAAACATCTCACCGACGCCCGCTTCAGAGAAAGGTTCTCGAAGGCCTGGCAGGCGGGCGAATCATCCTCCATATAGACCACCAGCAGGAGTGTATTATCTTTATTCGCCTGTTCGGCTGCCGGCAGGTATTGGTCACGCCAATGGACCTGTGGAATTACCGGAGCGGTTGTGGTGGTCGGCGCTGATGCCGGTTCGGTCGTCGCGGCATCGGAGATGAACGAAAACCGCCATAAACCCGAAAGCAAAATCGCCGCTGCTGCCGAAATCTTTCCCAGACGAAAGGCCTGCTTCATTTTATAACACTCCCTCAAACAACCGATACCCTGACGGCAGTATCATACTAAACCCCCCGCGATAACTCTGCAACGTAATAGAGTTCCAAAAAATGGGTGTAGAGGAGAGGATTGCCGCCGGTGAAAGAGACCTGGCCCCTCACGTGTCTACTCAGGCAGAAGTCCCGCAGGTCGTCTAGGA
>JAXHSV010000077.1:0-12497 GCA_034190305.1 Planctomycetota bacterium
GATTTCAGAGCGTCGATCCCAAGCTTGAAAATATTGCAAGAACCCTTGGTGCATCAAGATGGGGTGCATTTTATAGAGTCTCGCTTCCACTCGCATCAAGGCACCTGCTTGTGCTTCTGCTTGCCTTCGACGGCGCGCCCTTTCCCTGGCGACTTTGGCGGCAGCGCCGACGGCATAGTCTCTAAGCGCCTCGTGCCAGGACATTGCATCCTTTCCGGGAGTTATACGCTCCAAAAAACCCTGAAGGTCCGGCAGGTCGCTGTCGGGGTGTATGTGCCCGTCCAGTTTCAGCGCTTCGAGAAGAAGGTTATCGACGGGCATAGCGTGCCCGCTGAAGCCGAAAAGCGTAAGGAAACTCTCGGCATAGAGGCTCAAACCAATCTTTTCCCGCAGAACGCTGCGAATCTCCCGCTTGGTCTTTTTAGCGAGGAAATCCAGGCAAAGGTCGTTGGTCTGGTCAAATATAGTCTGAAGTGCGCCGATCATGCAATTTGCCTTGGCGCGAACGCCGGGAAAGCCTTCACCAAGAACATCGACAATATCCCGGATTGGGCTGACGCGAAGCTCGTTGAAATCTACGAACTCTTCGTTCAGCGCCGACATGGCTGAGGATGCCTTTGCCGGCGTCGTATCTTCTGAAAGAATTCCCTCGATAAGCATGGTGATGTGGTCCGTCCGCCCGGCAGGCGAAGCCTTGACTCTTTTAGAGATCAGACGTTTTATTTTCTTTTCGTATTTTGCACTGTTCTTCATAAACAAGCATCCCAGTTCCACGAATTACGCGAATTCAAACAAATTGCACGAATAAAAAAGACGGGAAATATTCTCTTTCTGTTTTTGAAATTCGCATAATTCGTTCTAATTCGTGTCTTTCGTGGACTCTTTTTCATGGATTTCATTCATGGCCTGGCGAATAACATCCAGCGTTTCCAGCGTTTTTTTGAACTGATGGTCAATTAAGAACTCCAGCACCGGCGTATGTCGCAGGATTATATTGTCCCGCACGATCGCCCGTATGCGTCCCGACGCCCGCGAAAGGGCCTTTATGCAGCGTTGCTGCTCCGCTTCCGTACCGATAACGGAAACATAGACCTTTGCGACAAGAAGGTCTTCCTGGATTTCCACATGTGTAATCGACGTTCGCGCAGTATCAATTCTCGGATCGGCAAGTTTTTCCAGCAGAACCCGCCCGATCTCATGTTGGAGGAGTTTTCCGATACGTTCTGTTCTGCGATTCATTTGATAAGGTCCTGCCGCCGGTAAAGAGGAAGAAAGATAGCAGGATTACAGGGATTACAGGATTATGGGGATTCGTTTCTTCTTTTTTATCCTGTAATCCTAAAATCCCTGTAATCCCGCTATTCCGTCTGTTTTTTTCATAAAATCTCGATTTCATAATCGAGCAGCACCAGGGAGCGGTTCGCCTTGGCTGTATCGACTATTTTGTCCATAGCGCCCCTCATGTACCTTCCGTCCGATCCGACCATTGCCACAGCCAGTACAACCTGCCTGATGCTGCCGACATGATCGACCTCGGAAATCGAAACATTCCACCTGTGAGCGATGCGGTCCTTGAAGCCTTTGACGATCCGTCGCTTGTCCTTCAGGCTCATCGCGTCAGGAATCATCAGTTCCATGTGCAGCAAAGCTACCTTAGTCGCCATGTCGCATCACTCGGTGCCTACCGATGATCTTGTTGGTGAAGTCCCCGAAGCCACTTCCACCGTCTGATAGGCTTCGATTACGTCGCCGGTTTTGATATCGTTGAAATCGGCGATTCGCAGACCGCATTCCATCCCGTTCCTGACCTCGCGGACATCGTCCTTGATCCGCCTGAGGCTTTCGATACTGCGCTCGTCAACGACAACGACGTTGTCCCTGATGAGACGGACGGTGGAGTTGCGGCTAATCAGCCCGTCGGTAACATAGCAGCCCGCGATGGTTCCGAGGCGGGAAATTTTGAACACTTCCCTTATCTCGGCCCTGCCCGTAGCTTCCTCGATTGTCTCGGGGGTCAACATTCCGCGGACCGCCTGCTCGATTTCTTCTATAAGTTGGTAAATCACGCGATAAGTGCGAATTTCAACACCCTTTTGCTCAGCCAGGATTCGAGCCCTGTTGTCGGCAGTTACCCTGAAGCCCAGTATAATCGCATCTGACGCCTCGGCCAGGAGAACGTCGCCTTCGGTTACTCCGCCGACGCCGGAGTGGAGGATTGATATCTTTACTTCCTCCAACTCCAGTTTGTGAAGACTTCCGAGCAGCGCTTCGATTGAACCCTGCACGTCGGCCTTTACAATCAGACGAACCTCTGCCGACGCCCCCGCCTCGATATGGTCGAAAAGGTTTTCCAGTGTAGTCCTGGGCGCCGTGGCGAGGTTTTCGGTCCGTTGCCTGCCTCGCCGTTCCTCGGCCACTTCTTTGGCGCGAGCCAACTCGCCGACCACGTAGAAGCGGTCTCCGGCATCTGGAACCTCATCCAGACCGATAATTTCCACCGGTGTGGCCGGACCTGCCTGTTTAATCGGTTTTCCACGATCATCAAGGATGTTTCGCACGCGCCCAAAAGCGCACCCACAAAGTACTATGTCGCCGATCTTCAACGTTCCGTTTTTGACCAGCAGACCGGTCAAAACACCCCTTGCCGGGTTGCGAGACGCTTCTACGACCCACCCGTCGGCAGGTGCATCCGGGTCTGCGACCAGTTCAAGCAGTTCCGCCTCCAGCGTAAGTATTTCAACAAGTTTGTCGATTCCTTCGCCGGTGGCGGCGGAGGTATGTATCACCTCGGTCTGTCCGCCCCACTCCCTCGGCTGGAGACCTTGTTCAGCCAGTTGTCCCAGGGCGCGCTGGATGTTCGCATTAGGCAGGTCGATTTTATTCAGCGCCACGACTATCGGAACATTTGCCGCCTTGGCGTGGTTAATCGCCTCAACGGTCTGGGGCATCACTCCATCATCTGCGGCTACGACCAATACGACTATGTCGGTCATGTCAGCGCCCCTTGCCCGCATGGCGGTAAAGGCCTCGTGTCCGGGAGTGTCCAGGAAGACAACGCTTTTGCCCGCAACATCATAACGGTATGAACCGATGTGCTGGGTGATCCCGCCTTCTTCCTTGTCGGCCACCGCGGCGTGGCGGATGTGGTCCAGCAGCGACGTTTTTCCGTGATCGACGTGACCGAGGAACGTAACAACCGGGGCGCGGGTCTCCTGGCGCACCGGTTTGCGCCGGGCAACTTCTTCTTCCAGCAGGTCTTCCGCAGTTTTGGCGATTTTAATCTTCAGTTCGATACCGCTGTCGGCGGATATCAACTGGGCCATTTCGCGGTCCAGAGTCTGGTTGATTGTCGCGACAATACCTTCACCAAGCAGTTTACGGATGATGTTGTTAATCTTGATTCCGGTGGCGGCAGAGAGGCTTTTGACTGTAATCGGTTCGGCGATTTCGACTTCACCGGTCCGGCCGGCGCGTATAGATTCAGCCTGACCGGGTCCCACCGCGGCGCGGTGTCGGCGGAGCGTACCCCCGGCGGCGGCGGCAAGACGGGCAGACCTTTCCATGATGTCGCGGTCCCGCCACTCTCGCAGACCTTCGCCTGCTCCGCCGCCCTGCCCGCCTTTACGGCGAGGACTGCGACGTCTGGTGCCTTTTGCTCTATCGGGCTGTTCCGTCGTAGATCGACCTCGCCTTCTGCCTCTGGCATCGGTCGGCGGAACTTCCAATTCCGGCACACCGCTCGGATGCTTCGCTTGCGGACGCCGCCTTGCCGAACGAGGCGGTGAAGATGTCTCAACGCCGTCAAAACGCACGACGCGCGGACCCTGAAGTTTGGCCGGAGCGGGAACAACCTGCGGACCGGCGGGCTTGACGACTTCAGGACGGATCGGCTCGTTCGGAACAACCTTTGGTATTTCAGGTTCTTTTGATTCGGTCGGCTCCTGTTCGGCGGGGGCGGGAGCCTCCTCAACTGTAATCTCGACGACCAGTTCAGCATCTTCGGTCGGCGGCGGCGTTTCGACCTCTTCGGCCGCAGGAGTTTCTGCTACAGCGGCGGGGGCTTCGGCAACAACCTCGGATGCCGGAGCCTGCTGGGAGGATTTTTTTTCGACTGTTTTTTTGCACCGACGGCGACGCTGTGCAGCGGCCTTTTTATGCGCCTTTTCCAGATCGACGTGTTCGGTGGTCTCCACCGCCGTCCCGCCGTCGGCCTCGCTGAACCATTCGCGGATGGTCGCCTCTAAACCCGCTGAAAGCGCGGACATGTGGTTCTTGACTTCAAGACCCTCAGCGCGGCATTTAGTGAGGACGATCTTGGAAGTAACGCCCATCTCTCTTGCAAGTTCGAATATGCGCTTCGCCAAAACAAAACTCCTGCCGCATCAGTATTCAGCCGCCGGTAAAAGGGCATCCATTCACCGGCTGGCGACTACAGGTTATCGGCTAGTTACTACTATCTTCAAATCGTTCATTATTGCTTTGCGATTCAGTATCATTGACGCCCTCATCGGTCGCTGCCGATTCTTCGACTGCTGCGACGGACTGTACGGTATCGATCTCGCCGACGGGTTTATCGATATTCTCCGTCGTTACCTCTCGAACGATAGAAGTATTATCGGGCTGATCCGCCTCGACCGGTTCGGCGGCCTTCTGTTTTTCCGCTTCTTTCTGCGCCTCGGCTATATTCTTTGCCTGTTCGCTGCATTTACGGATGACCTGCTCGGCAACGGACTGTTTAAGCCCGAGTTCCTTTATCAGCGGTTCAAGACCAATCTCTTCAAAGTCCAGGACGTTGACAATTCCCAGTGCGACGATCTGGCTGACGATTTGACCATCGACGCCTTCGATGTCGAGAAGGGTCTTTTCCATAACATCCATGCCGCTGTTAAATTCTATCGGCGTGAGTATGTCGATATCCCACTGCGTAAGCCTGGCGGCGAGGCGAACATTCTGACCTCGCTTTCCGATGGCCAGAGACAGCTGATCTTCGGTTACCACGACGATCGCTCTTCCCAACTCGAAGCACAGAGAGATATCATAAACTTCCGCCGGCTTCAGGGCGTTAGCAATGAGCACTTTCGAGGAATCGTCCCACCGGACAATGTCGATTTTTTCACCGCCAAGTTCATCGACGATGCTCCTGATCCTGCTGCCTCGAATACCCACGCAGGCGCCGACGGCATCGACTCTGGAATCGAGGCTGCTGACGGCGACCTTGGTTCGGTATCCCGCCTCGCGCGCCAAGGCGCGAATTTCGATAATCTGTTCGGCTACTTCCGGCACTTCGAGTTCGAAAAGTTTGCGAACAAAGTCAGGATGAGTCCGCGAAAGGACGATTCTTACCTGCCCCGGCTGCTCACGGACATCGAGTATCATCGCACGGACGCGGTCTTCGAGAGAGTGTGTCTCACCGGGAATTTGTTCGCTCCGCGGGAGAATGGCCTCGGCGCGACCTGATTCGACTATCAGCGACCCGCCTTCACGACGCACCACCCTGCCGGTGATAATCTGACCTTTGAGTTGAAGATACTCATCGTAGATACTGTCACGTTCGGCTTCGCGTATCTTCTGAATCATCACCTGCTTTGCGGTTTGAGCGGCAATTCGCCCCAGTTCGCGCATCGACAGCGCCGTCCCGTCAACAGTAGCGCTAATGGCGCCGTTGTCGCGGTTAATCCGTACTTCGATATCACCGGCCTGGACGTTGGACTTGCGAATGGCCGAAACCATAGCCGCTTCCAGGTCATCGAATACCGTATCCGGATCGATGTTCCTGTCCTTGGCGATACCGTCCACGAGTCGCAGCAGTTCCTGATTCATTTATCTTTCCTCTTTATCTCAACCGCTCTTTGGCGGAAAAAAAAGCAGGCCCTCTTGCCCACTTTTCAAACCGATTCCGCTTACCGGCATGTCCCGACAAATCAGTCGTTCATATCGCCTCCCGACCAATCCGTCGGCCATAGGCCGACAACCGTCCCAAGTGGGTTAGACAGCATTACCGACCTGCGCCGGACGGGCGAGTTCACCCTACGCTGAAACACCGGCTGCCTCTCTGCTTACACAAAGGTTCACACCAGTCTCTCCCGGTTCAAAAACATGAATGTTGTCCACGTCCAGATGCATCTGCGCCTGGCTTAATTCCCGTATTTCCTCGTGAGCATTAACACGTGCCACAAGAGTGTTTTCGTCCTGCGTCGTCATATGGATGTCCTTCTTATCGCCCAGGATTTCCACAACGCTTACCGAAACCGGCAGGACGTTATCAATTCCTGCAAAACGCCCTTCGGGGCGTGAAGACATATGTTCAGGCCTGATGCCCACCACGACTTCTTCTCCGACGTGACCGGTCAGGTTCGAGACATAAGCATCCGAAAGCCGAATCTTCGCACCGGCGCCTTCCCACCACACTCCCCCGCCGGAATTGGTGAGTTTCCCGCTCATGAAGTTCATCGGCGGCGTCCCCACGAACCCGGCTACAAACCGATTGACCGGACGCTCATACACATCCAACGGCGCCGCGCACTGCTGGATCACGCCGTCGAGCATGACCACGATCCGGTCGCCCAGCGTCATCGCCTCTTCCTGGTCGTGCGTAACGTAAATAGTCGTAGTATGCAGCCTGCGATGAAGGGCCTTCAGTTCCGCCCGCGTCTCAACGCGAAGTTTGGCGTCGAGGTTGCTCAACGGTTCATCGAACAGGAACGCCTTCGGCTCCCGCACGATCGCCCGCCCAAGCGCCACCCGCTGCCTCTGCCCGCCGGAAAGTGCCTTCGGCTTGCGGTCAAGCAGCTCTTCGATCCCCAGAATCCTGGCGGCATTGGCTACTCGCTGCTTTATCTCCGCCTTTGGATACTTGCGCAACATAAGCCCGAAAGCCATGTTCTTATAGACCGTCATGTGCGGGTACAGCGCGTAACTCTGGAAGACCATAGCGATGTCGCGATCCTTGGGCTGGACGTTGTTAATCAGGCGGTCGCCTATGTGGATGGTGCCATAAGTAATATCCTCCAGACCGGCAACCATTCGCAGCGTCGTGCTCTTTCCGCAGCCGCTGGGACCGACAAGGACAATAAATTCACGGTCCTTAACCGTAAGAGTTATCGACTTGGCGCCTACTACCCCGCCGGGATAAATCTTTGTCGCATCATTGAATACTACTTCGGCCATCGCGCATACTCCCGTTTCCAGCGAAACCCGACACGTTAACTTGGTCATATAATTATAGGCAAACCGACATGCCTGTCAAAGAAAAAGACGATACAAATAATCGCGTAGATGGACCGGCGTCTTTGATGTTGACGAATCATTCCTTCGGCGATAATGTTGCCGGTCGATACATGCGGTAAATTAAGGTTCAAAAGCGATGATCGACATCAAGTTACTGCGCGAAGACCCGGACCTGTTCATCCGGGCCGCCAAAGTTAAAAATTTCCAGGTCGATATAAAGGCACTTCTGGAGGTTGATCGGCATATCCTTACCGTTCAGCAGGAGTTGCAACAAATCCGCACAGAGCAAAACCGGGCCGGTAAACAGATTGCCCAACTCAAAGGCCCCAAAAAGCAAACGGCAATCGAGGAAATGTCCCGCCTCAAGGCGCGGGCAAAGGAGTTGTCCGACGAGACCGACAAACTCAAGCCTGAGTTTGACCGAATGATGCTTCTGCTCGCCCAGCCGGCGGACGAAGGTGTGCCTGTTGGAAAAGACGACACGGAAAATACCGAAATCCGAAAAGTCGGAAAAATTCGTAAATTCAACTTCAAGCCCAAAGACCACGTCGAACTAGGCAGAGACCTGGACATTATTGATATCGAGCGTGGCGTGAAACTTTCCGGCTCGCGTAATTATGTCCTCAAGGGCGCAGGCGTGATGCTGCACCAGGCGTTGCTGCGATTGGCGATGGATATGATGCTCGCCAAGGGTTATACGCCGTTGACCGTTCCGGTCCTGGTGCGAGACGAGGTAATGACCGGGACGGGATGGTTCCCCGTCGGGCGAGACCAGGCCTATCTGTGCGAACGAGACGGGATGAGCCTTGCGGGGACGGCGGAGGTTCCCCTGACGGCCTATCACGCCGAGGAGATACTCGGCGCCGATGAATTACCGAAAAAATATGTCGCTATGTCGGCATGTTACCGCCGGGAGGCGGGAGCGGCAGGAAAGGACACCTACGGCCTGTACCGCATACACTATTTCGACAAGGTCGAACAGTTCATCCTCGGTCCCAACGACAAGAACCAGTCAATCGCCTTACACCATGAGATCCTCGCCAACGCAGAGGAGGTGATGAAGGCGCTGTCTCTGCCCTACCGCGTGGTGAACGTCTGCACCGGCGACCTGGGACAGGGACAGGTGCAGAAATTCGACATAGAGACGTGGATGCCCTCGCGGGAATCCTACGGCGAGACGCATTCCGCCAGCCGATTCTACGAGTTCCAGGCCCGCCGCCTTAATATCCGCTACCGCGACGCCGACGGGAAGGTAAAGTTCTGCCATACGCTCAATAACACCGTCATCGCCAGCCCTCGGATACTCATACCCATCCTGGAACTGAACCAGAACGCCGACGGGTCCGTAACCGTCCCTGAAGCCCTCCGTCCATATATGGGCGGAATGGAGAAAATAGAACCCAAATAAGGAAACGTGTCATGTATTACAAGAATCGAGGATCGGCGCGGATCATACTGGCCGGCGGTAGTCTGCTGGGGCTGCTGATTGTCGTGGCAATCATTGCCTCCCTGGCCTCGAAATCGGCGGACACCTCCGTCAAGGCCAAGCAGCAAGCCGAAAAACAGGTCGATCAAATCCAAAAAGCGCTGGACGCCCACGGTCGGACTATCGACAGAATGACTGAGGGCTCCTTCGACGTAATCCTTGAGGATGTTGGCGGGCGGAAAAACGCCGTTATCGAAGCAGTCTGTTTGCTGAAGCAAATCGACTCCAGGGAGGCCAAAAATCTTATCGAATCCACCCCTGCCACAATCATGACCGATCTGACGAAAATCGAGGCAGAGAACGCCAAAAGGCAACTGGAACAAGCCGGCGCAGCAGTAAAAATCGACAAAAGCAGAGATTGACGAACGAGCCGCGATTGTAAAACTAATTACCCTGAAATTCGCATGTTACGGAGTGCCGACGTGGGGAAGAGAAAATGATCACGATGAGATTCTGGAATCGCAAACTGACCGTTGCCGGAATCGTTGGGTGGATTGCCTGCATATTTACACTTTTTGGCGCCATCTGTTATATAGACATGGTTGGCGTCAGGCGATCAATTTCCGCCCACCAAAATCAGCCACAGTCTCCGACGCTAGGGCAGACGGGTTTCTGGATCGTCGCCTTGGCCCCACTTCTTGGCGCGTTGGCAGGCTGGTTGGTGCTAAGAGGACGCCGCAACGTATTGCGTCAGATTGCTGCGATCGTGGTTGGTGTGGTCGTGTGGTTCGCATTTTTCGCAATGGGAAGCACCATGGTAAGTTATGCGTACCCCGTATTACAGGGGGCAGCACCACTGACAACAACCTCGCCTGCGGAAAGCCAGCCAACTAAACCCGCAACCCAGCCGACGATTGCAGGGATTGAGTCCAACGAACTGCAACCGTAAGGGAGCGGTCGGACCAATGCGAAAATCTTATATGACCGCTCCCTTACGGTCGCGGCTCGTTCTGTCCCGCCCTATTGTTTTACGTTTGCGGTTCGTTATTCACAAAAAGCATTTTCCCCTGTAAGGTATTCGACAATGTCGTTCTAAAAAATTCCGCACAGGAGTACTGAAATGATTATCGTAATGAAACCGGGCGCGACGGACGAACAGATTCAGCACGTCATCGACCTGGTGCATGACTTCGGGTTGAAAGATCACCCCATCTACGGTACGGACCGAACTGTCATCGCCTGCATCGGCGACAAGCGGGCGGTTGATAAGGGCGCGATTGAAAACGCACCGATGGTCGAGCAGATCGTCCCGATCCTCGCGCCGTACAAAATGGCTTCGACCGAGGTCAAGCAAACCCGTACGGAAATACCCGTAGGCCCGAATAAGTTTCTCATCGGTGGAAGCAAGGTTGGCGTCATCGCCGGGCCTTGCGCTGTGGAAAGTCGCGACCAACTCCTTCGCATAGCCGACGCCGTAGCAGCCTCCGGCGCGATCGGTCTGCGCGGCGGAGCATATAAACCCAGGACCAGCCCCTACAGTTTCCAGGGGATGAGAGAAGAGGGGCTGAAGATTCTCCAGGAAGCCCGGAACGCCACAGGTCTGGCCATCGTTACCGAAGCCATCGGCATCGACAGCCTCGATGCCGTCGCCGAGGCTTCCGATATTGTTCAGATAGGCGCGCGGAACATGCAGCACTATCCGCTTCTGGAGGCAGCGGGGAAATGCGGAAAACCTGTCATGATCAAACGCGGACCGAGCGCCAAACTCGACGAATGGCTCCTGGCGGCTGAATACGTCATCAATGCAGGCAACAGTCAGGTCATCCTCTGCGAACGCGGCATCCGAAGCTTCGAGACTTACGTCCGAAATACCCTGCCGTTGTCGGTTCTTCCGGCATTGCGACAACGGACGCATCTTCCGATTCTCATCGACCCGTCCCACGGCACAGGGCACGCCTATATGGTTCCTTCCATGTGCCGGGCTGCGGTGGCGGCGGGCGCCGACGGTCTGCTGCTTGAGGTCCATCACGACCCCGAACATGCGCTATCGGACGGCGCCCAATCCATCACACCGGCGGCATTCGGTGAAATGATGAATATGCTCAAACGAATCACAAAGGCGATTGGACGCAACATGTAACAATTGCGGATTGTGGATTGCAGATTGCGGATTGGCGCTCAGCATTTGGCATTGGTGGCGCTGGGTTTGCGAGGGTTGTTCCTGTTTAATTTCACGATTCAATAAAATCGCAGAATTATGAAGGCAAGACGTACAACAACCATCGGCTACCAATGCCAAATACCGAATGCCCAATAACGAATGTCCGCTTTGCGCCTCGTGCACCGCTGGTTCCCGTGGCGATTGCCATGGCGGCGGGAATTGTTGCGGGGCGATATGCGCAGTTGTCAATAGGCATTTGGGCGACGCTGGGGATCTCGGCATTTCTGGCGGCAGTGATTACACTCCGCCGCGAACATCTCCGCGGCCTCACAAACACGGCAATAGCGGGGGCGATTTTCTTCACCTCGGCCACATGGGCGGCGCTGTCCTACTATCGCATCCCGGAAAACCATATCGTTACATTCTCCTCGTACGGTTTGGTCCTGGCGACCGTCCGCGGGCGGATTATATCGACGCCCCGGATACAAAAATCTCAAACGCCTTACTGGCAACCGGCCAAAACATCCTTCCTGCTCGATGCCGAAGCCATCCGCTGCGCCGACGGAGCATGGTTGGAGACGACAGGTCCGGTCCGCGTAACAGTCGGTGAACCGGTCGGCGATTTGTCGGGCGGGCATCAGGCCTGCCTGCCCGGCAGGCAGGTCGAACTGGTCGGTTCGCTGCAAAGACCTGGCCCGCCGGGCAACCCCGGACAGTACGACTGGCGGGCGGCAGACAGATATCAAGGTATCTTTGTGAAATTCTTCGTGCCCGGCGCCGACGGCGTTCGAACGCTCAAAGACGCTCGCGGTAATTGGCTTGCGAACCTCTGGCTGCGGGCGCGACTGACGGCCAGGCGGCACCTGAAAACCTGCGGCGGCGAAGACGAAACCGTTTTGCTCGAAGCGCTGATTCTGGGCGAACGCGACCCGGCCTTGCGAGAACTGAATCGCATAATGGTCGAGGCGGGAATCGCACATTTCATGAGCATTTCCGGGCTGCATCTGGGAATCTTTCTCGGATTCATCTACTGGCTTTGTCGTCTGCTGATGTTTTTGCCCCGACGCAGCGCGTGGATCGTGCTGATAATATTGGCGGGATACGTCCTGCTGGCGGAACCAAGAGCGCCGCTGCTGCGCTCGGCGATAATGGCTACGGCAATCTGCATTGCGGTTATCTCAAACCGGATCGTATCGGCCCGTAACGCACTGGCGGCAGCGGCCGTCATCCTTCTGATAATAGACCCGCTGCAAATTTTTCGGGCGGGATTCCAACTGAGTTTCGGAATCGTCTGCGGGATTATCATTCTGCATCGGCCAATCAAGCGCCTACTGTTCGGGCGGTGGTTGAGAAGGCGGGGACTGATGGTCTTTCGCGGCGAGCATCGCATCCGCCGATGGATGTACTATCGCGGAGCCGACTGGCTTATAACACTGACAACCATATCCGTCTCGGCCTACATCGCAGCCGCTCCGCTGGTTGCTTATCACTTCGGACGATTCTGCCCGTACGCGCCGGCATTGTCGATACTCCTGCTGCCGATGCTTGTGGCGGTGCTGATACCGGCATACATCTCGATGACCCTTGCCTTCCTGACGCCGAACCTCGCCGCTGCCATCGGCGCCGGCGCCGCCGACGCCGCCGGGATGATGAGGCATCTCGTCATGCTGACCAAATACCTGC